>NZ_RDSM01000006.1 GCF_004115155.1 Granulicella sibirica | reverse complement strand
CTTGAATGCCGCTGTGTGGTTCCGACGGGGACGTCTGCTCATTCCATCTCCTCTTTCAGGCCATCTTAGGCCACTTCAGACGAGATCCTCCACCTAAGCCCTTGTTCAGTTTCCCCGAGCCACCTCTCAATTCTGAAGCCATGTCACGAAGGCATAATGAACCAGGTAGATGCCGAAGGCCCTCTCGTCCAGGATCTTCCACACACTGACGATACCTTTAACCAGCCTAGCTCACCTCGCCGATGTTCGACCTCCGTGGATTCGCTACTTCGGCTGGTATTTCCAGTTCCGGAAGGTCGCTGATCCAGTGCCGCAGGCATACAAAGCGGGCCTTAAATCAAGAAAGCCTCCAATCGCGTTCTGCTGATAAGTCGTGACGTCCAGTGAATCGCGGATGTGCGTCCACTTGCCCGCGTTGGGTCCGTCCTGAAGATGATAGTAGAAGTCTGCGACCTGGTCCGTTTTGACGATCCGCAGGGTTGCTCGTCCGCCGTTCACGAGGAAGGTCTTGCCAGGCGATCGGGTGTTTGGGTCCGAGGTGAGGCGCAGTCCGCAGAGGTGAGTGCTGTCGTAGAAGAGGATCAATCCTGCCTCGCAGCCCGGCGTGATCTCGATGTCAACCTCAACCGTGTAGCTTGGGTGCGTGGCGGCGCGCGTGAGCGGCGATGTGGTCTGGATGCTGTCGCCGTGGGCGGCGAGTGTGAGCGAGCCGTCCGCCAGGCGCACCCGGTTGAGGTCGTAACCCTTCCAGAACTGCCATTGCAGATCCAGTGCTGTGCCGGAGAACGCGCCAGCCGTGTCCGCGGAGGGTCCCGGTTCCAGGTGAGCCTTGGGAATGGGGTTCCCGGCTGAGACGTCGTCACGCACTTTGTACCAATCGTCCTCAGTCCATTCCATCGGCAGCAGCAGAACCTGGCGGCCAAGGTTCTGGGCGCCGTTGCGGTAGGAGTGATACGTCATCCACCAAGAACCGTCCGCGTCGTCCACCAAGCGGCCGTGCCCCTGCGACCACCACGTCTCTGCGCTGCTGCCAGTGTGAACGATGGGGTTGTGTGGCGACCACTCCCAGGGCCCGTCAATGTTGCGGCTGCGGGCCGAGAGCACCATGTGGCTCGTAGGCGGTCCTGACGTTCCGCCTTCTGCCACGGTCAGGTGATAGTAGCCGCTATGGAACAGCAGCTTGGGTGCCTCCAGGCACTCGCATTCTACCTGCCAATTTTCTGGGATGGTCCACGCAGATAGTACCTTGCGCGGCGGCGCCTTAACGGAGAGTCCATCGTCTGAAAGCTCTGCCATCCCTCCGCCCGCCAGATAGAGGACACGGCGGCCTTCCGGAGTGGCACCGTGTGTGGGATCGATCCCGCCGATACCGAGGGAGACTGGCTTGCTCCATGGTCCCAACGGATGCGGTGCCTGGACGACGAAGATTTTGCCGTCGCAGGGATAGTAGATGTAAAACAACCCTTTGTATTCGCACAGGAAGGGCGCCCAGACGGCTCCATAGTAGGCATCGAGCGCCGCTCCCGCAGCCTTCCAGTGCACCAGATCGCGTGAGTGCCAGATGAGCAGGCCCGGCGAGAAGTGGTCAGTGGTATGGACCAGGTAGTAGTCATTGCCGACGCGGATAGCACCCGCATCGGGATGGTCACCCGCGATCACCGGGTTGCTATAGGTCCCGGCAGGATGCGATGGCAGTGACGATGCAAACGAAAGTGCCGGCCACGACGTGGCCACACCCGCGGTTACGGCTAACCCTCCCATCTGAACGAACTGCCGGCGCGTCCAGAATGGGTCCTTTGCCAAAAAAGTCTTAGAACGCATGCGTTTGCCTTTCCATGAAGAAGTGTCAGTCTAACCGGTGTTGTGCAGCCGTGCAGAGTTGACGTTTACCGTTTGGCCGACACACTGTCAGCATCGCAGCAGTTTGAGACCGTCAATCCACACAGTCGCGGGCCTGAAGAAAACTTCGTTGCATCCCCTCTCTGTGCCAGAACTAAGTGGCATCCGCAGACGTGCCTCTGGCGCCTTCCACGTCCTCCAACCGACCCCAATCGTCCGCTCGTAGACGTTGTGACGCTTTCAGTCGCAAACGCACCTAGTTCAGGTGGACATCTAACAGCCAATGAAAGTGGAGGGTTCCCGCAGGATGTCACTTAGAAACACCCGAGACGAGGATCGATACTGATGACGGTCGCACTCCTGGCGAGTGTTCCGTGCAGTCGGGCTTCGGGCCAGTATACGAATGGTGCCGGTGTCAAGGTGCCCGGAACCGTCCGCCTGAGGTGCCGCCCGTCTCGGGACAGCCGCTGGAGACGCGGCCGCCCATCGGCAGGGGACAGGTGCCCGCCTTTGCAGGACAGACGCGGGCGCCCGCAGTGGTCACAAGGGCGCACTACGCGGCGAAGGTGATGACGACAGGATTGAACCAGCCGTGGGGAATCGCGTTTCTACCCGACGGAAAGATCCTGGTGAAGGAGAAGGTCGGCACCATGCGTGTGGTGGACAGCAAGACGGAACGGTTGAAAAGAGCGTCGTAGGTTTGCCGCCGGTGCACCACGGCGGAGATGCCGGACTGCCGGATGTGGCGCTGGATCCGCACTTTCCGGAGAATCGGACCATCTATTTTCGTACGTGGAGCCGAGGAGTGATCCCTATAACAGCCCGGTCCAAGGAAATGTGAACACCGGACAGGTGAGGGACAACGGCGTCGTCATCGCAGCGCCGACGCTTACCCCTGACGATGAGCATGTGGAGCACGTCACGACAATTTTGCGCGTTACCCCGTCCCTTCTGCAGACCTCGCACTACGGTTGCCGGCTAATGTTCGGCAGAGGCGGCTTTCTCTACATCTCGCTGGGTGAGCATTTCTTTTGCCCCACCCGATGCGATGCCCAATCGTTGTTTTCGTACATGGGTAAGATCCTGCGCGTGACGCTAGAGGGCAAAGCAAAACCAGGAAATCCATCCGATCGGGACCAGCAGGCCGAAAATCACCCCATCGCCGCAGTCTGGTCTTATGGTCATCGCAATCCACAAGGGCTGACGATCAACCCTGCAACCGGTGACCTGTGGGAGAGCGAGCATGGTCCTGATGGAGGCGATGAAATCAACCTCATTCGCGCCGGCAGCAACTATGGCTGGCCTGTGATTGCCTATGGAACGAACTATGACAAAACGCGGATTGACGGGCATCTGCAAAGCGAAGACCGCGCCAATTACCTCCACGCGAACCATGAAGCTGCCAACGGCCTGACCTCTGCAGACGGCATGGAACAGCCTGTCTACTATTGGGACCCAACCATTGCGCCAAGTGGCATGACGTTCTACGACGGCAAGATAGTCTCGGAATGGACCAACAATCTATTCGTTGCAGCACTGGCAGGCGAGCACATCAGCAGGCTTGTTCTTGACGGCACAAAGGTTGTGGGAGAAGAGCGCCTTCTGCTGGAACAACACCAGCGTATGCGGGACGTGCAGGAAGGGCCTGACGGTGCTCTGTGGGCAATTAAGGACAGTGCTAACGGTCGGCTCATCCGCATTGCTCCAGAAGGGCGATAGCGGCAACGAATGGCCTGCATGCGCCGAGCCCGCGAGTGGTCAGCAGATCTGCCAGACAAGGCCGTAGCGATGGCAACTGCGCGGTGTCACCGACGTGAGTGAAGCGACACCGCGCAGAACAGGCCGATCACACGCTATCTCGCGTTGGTTGCAGATGGCTGTGACTGCGCCAGCGTCTGCAGTCTCGCCGCATCGCTGTACTGATGATCGCCGGTGGGCAACAGCCGCAGCACATAGGAGAACTCCGTTGGATCGGACCACACCATGTACTGCGGTAGGGGCTTCGGTCCGCAGCTGCTGGAACCGACGCCGAGCGTGCGTGTATCCAGCGTGAGCACCGTGGACGTACTCTGCGGCAGGTCCTCCGCATGAGCCGGCTGATCGAGATCTTCATCACGGAGCGGCAAGGCGGAGACCTGGAGCAGCTTGCCCTCACTCACGGCCACCAGCGATGGCAGACCGCTGCCGCCCAGCGCAGCCCAGCGGACGTCTTCATGGTTCCCCGCCTCCATCGGCTTGGGATAGGGCGTCAGCTGCTCCTGCACAGTGCTGGAGTACAGCCCAACGTCCGATCCGCGATCACGGTCGGAGTAATTTTCCATGGGTCCCCGTCCCAGGTAGGTGAAGCGGTTGTAGGCAGTGTTCAGCATGAGACGCACACCGATCCGTGCCAGCGGAATCCTCTCGCCCGCAGGTACGAAGTTGTTTTTCACCGCAATGGAGCCGTCGCCTGAAACGGTGTACGCGGTCGTGTAGGTTGCCGACCAACCTTGGCGCCCCTGCTCCAGCAGCGTGGCCTCCACTAGCACCTGCGAGCCACCCAGTTGGGTTGCTTTGATGCTCTTCACCGATGTCTGCAGCTGATTGACCCCGTACTTGTCCCACGCCTTGGAAGCCCACTCATCGTCATTGCGGTGGGGTGCACGCCACAGGTAGAGCTTCGGCCCGCCACCTTCCATCAACAGCGATGTGCCGCCCCGCTCGATCTGCGAGATGGTCCCCTGCCTCTTGTCAAACGCAACGCGGAACGAATTACCCGTAATGGTGATGGACCTGTCGTCCTGGGCAAGTTTCAGGGATGCAGGTACGTCCGACTGTGCAATCTCCCTCGTTATGGCAGGTGCGGCGGGCAGTACGAACTGCTCTGTCGCGACCGGATATCCCGCATCTGCCCAGAGCTCCGGCTTTGCCAGCTCGAAGGAGAGTTGGAGGAAGTACTCGCGCCCAGGCTTCCGGGACATGCGGCGGATGGGCAGCGTCACCTCAGAGCTCGCGCCCGGTGCCACGTCGATGGGAGGAAGTGTGCCACCGTCGATGGTCATACCGTCTTCGCTGAGGGTCCAGTGCGGCACGAAGGTGTTCAGGTTGGTGAACGCATACCTGTTCCGGACGCCGATCGTTCCGCGATCCAGAGCAATCGGGGTGAAGCTTACCCATTGATACGCACGCTTCAGCTCAGGGTAATGAGGCTTCGGTGTGCGGTCGGAAAAGACAACACCCTTGTGGATGAAGTATTTGTCGTTGGGAAAATCACCAAACCCGCCGCCGTATGCCATGTACTGGTGATTGAGATCGCGGCCGTTCCACAGTCCCTGGTCTTCCCATTCCCAGATGGCTCCGCCCATCAGCGTTGGATACTTGTCGAAAAGGTCGTTGTAATCGCCCACCGATCCCATGGAGTTATTCATGGCGTGCGCATATTCGCAGAGGTAGATCGGCCTGGTGCGTTTAACATCCTCGCCCGCCGCCTGCAGTTCCTGCGGGCTGGTGTACATGTGGCTTTCAATGTCGGTGGGCAGGTTTGCCCCGCCGCCGAAGGGCTCATAGTGCGTGGGCCGTGTGCTGTCGATTGCCCGCACCGCCGAGAGCGCAGTCCGGAAGCTGCTGCCGCCGCCACATTCGTTGCCCAGCGACCAGATGACCACCGAGGGATGGTTCTTCAGGTTCTCCACATTCGCCACATTGCGGTCCACGATGCTCGGCTCGTAGCGCGGCTCCCGGTCCAGCACGTTCATGTAGCCGTGGCACTCGACATTTGCCTCAGCCACAAGGTAAATGCCGTACTCGTCCGCAAGCTCATACCACCGCGGGTCGTCTGTGTAATGCGAAGTGCGCACGTGATTCGCATTCACCCGCTTCAACAACTCCAGATCGCGGATCATGCGATCCTCTGAAACGGTGTGCCCCGTGTCGGGCCAGTTCTCGTGACGGTTCGCTCCCTTCAGCTTCACCGGCACGCCGTTGATCATGAAGACGGCGTTCTTGATTTCGATCTTGCGGAACCCTGTGCGCGCCGAGAGCATCTCCGCAGGCGCGCCTCCACCGCCGCTCAACGACAGCACCGCCGTGTAAAGATTCGGCGTCTCCGCCGTCCACTTTGCAGGATTTGCAACCGGGAGCGAAGCGGAAACCTGCCGCTCCTCACCTGCCGCCAGCGCGGGAACGTCGACTTCCGTCTGTGCGATGCTCGCTGTCTGTCCGCGAGGCACAACCTCCACCTGGAGACGGCGTGCCGGCTGCGGTGCAGCGGAGTAGTTATGGACTTTCGCGGACACGCGGAGAACTCCGTCACGGTAGCCGGGATCCAGGTCCGTCGTGAGAGAGAAATCCCGCACATGAACCTGTGGCGCGCTCCACAGGGTCACGTTGCGAAAGATGCCGCTGAGCCGCCACATATCCTGGTCTTCCATGTAGCTGCCCGCGCTGAACCGGTACACCTCTACGGCGATCAGATTCTTTGCGCCGGGAATCACATAGGAGGTTAGATCGAACTCCGCAGGATTGCGGCTGTTCACGCTGTATCCGACCTTCTTGCCGTTGACATAGAGAAAGAAAGCCGAGTCTACACCGTCGAAGGTGACGAAGATACGCCGGCTCTTCCAGTTCGCCGGAACGTCAAACTCGCGACGATAGCTGCCGACGGCATCGCGCTCCGTATACGTGGTGAACTCGCGCGGAGGTTCGCCGGTGACCCTGGGCCAGTCCTTCTTGAAGGGATACGTGAAATTCGTATAGATGGGGGTTCCATAACCCTGCACCTCCATATTGGAGGGCACAGGGATATCCTTCCAGCCGCTCACATCAAAGCTCAGCCTGTAGAAGTCGACGGGGCGCTCCTCTGGCCGCGGAACCCAGTGGAACTTCCAGGAGCCATTCAACGTGCGGGCCCAGCTCGAAGCCTTGCGGTCAGCCGCCAGCGCCTCCATACGATCGTTGT
The DNA here is from genome assembly GCF_004115155.1 of Granulicella sibirica. NCBI lineage: Bacteria > Pseudomonadati > Acidobacteriota > Terriglobia > Terriglobales > Acidobacteriaceae > Granulicella > Granulicella sibirica. The sequence continues at coordinate 197,437 of NZ_RDSM01000006.1, read as the reverse complement.
ACGGCATGAGCGTGGCGTGGTAGGGCTCTTTGTGAATGCCAAGAATGGCCTCATTCTCAACCTCGGGCGGTATTGACGGGGTCTGCGCCCGCAGTGTGAGTGTGAGGGCAAGGAGTATGAGGAGGGCTGGGATCAACCTGGCTTTGTAATGCATATGCATCAACTGTTCCTAAGGAGTGATGATTTGTGGGCCTTCCCGATATACGGGTCCTATGAAAACAAACGTCCGGGCAATACCCAGCCTGCGAATCGTGAACTCGAGGCATTCCTTGTTCGGCCACCGGTACATTTCAGGGAGTTCGTGGATGCCGTTCACCGAACGTTCCCCAGCCCACAGTAGAGGCAGCTGCAGGAGCGCAGGACGGAACAGCGGCTCAAGCTGACTCCCCAGTCGATGAACCGGCATCGACTGGGGAAAGCGATTTGGCGGGTTACAACTACCAGCTTACCTTCGCCGATAGTTGAACCTGGCGAGGCAGATTACTCTGTCCCGACGGTCCCTTTTGTATGAGTCCAAACGTGGAATCGTTCGTATTGCTATCGGGCGACTCCGACCATAGCGGATGATTAAGCACGTTGAACGCTTCCAGGCGGATTTGCAGGGAAGCTCTTTCCACCAGCCGGAAGTTCTTGGAGAGGTTGGCGTCAAACTGGTGGACGTTGGGGAGGCGAATACCCGTATATACCGTGTTCGTCGTCTCTCCGTAGCTTGGTACCGCCAGAAAGTTCGCCTGGGTGCAGGTACCGTCATAGTCATACGGCAGGTTCACCAGGTTGTACCGTCCCAAGTTGTCTTCCTTGTACTGTTCCGCGCACGGTGCAACCAGCCGGATGAAGCCATCGTCCCTTTGAATGTGAGGACGCACGTACGGGCTATTGAGTAAATTGGTCCCACCTGGCACACCCCATGGCGTGCCCGTCTGGAAGACATACAGACTGCCCAGCTCCCATCCGCCGATCACTCCATCCACAATCCGGTTTGCGGTGCCCAGGAAGCTGCGCCCGCGTCCCACAGGCAGCAGATACACTCCGGAAAGAGTGACGCGGTTGGTCCGATCGTTTCCGTCGATGCTCCTGGATGGAACGCGGTAGACCGTATCGGCAAACCCGCCTGAATCCATCTGTTTGGACCAAGTCCAGGTGCCGTGCATGGTAAGGGAGTTGTTCCACTTATGAGCTCCAGTAACCTGAAGGGAGTTGTACCAGGTACGTGCATCATTCAGCTGATACTCCGTAATATCCCCGAACTCCGGAAACGGACGTGTAAAGTTCAGACCATTGATCGTGGTCTGGTCGTAATAGTTCGAGCCTTGAAAGCCATTCACCCCAAGGAATGTGTTTTGGGGATTGTTGTTGCTGCAGACTTCATTCCGTCCGCCCAACGCAGGGTTGCAGGGCGCATAGGCCGACGCACTTTGATGGTTGATGTTATCGCTGCTGTCGCCGTTGTAGAGGCGGCTGCCCACATATGCGATGCTGATTGTGTCGCTTTTAGACAACTGCTGCTGGATCCCCAGGGAATACGTCCAGAAGCTGGGAATCTTGTAATTAGGATTCAGGAAAAAAGGGTTCTGTCCCAGCTGCTCCAACATGCCCAGCGAGTTTCCCGTAGGCTGAACCACGGAAGAGTAGAGATGGCTGATGGGATTTGCGAGGTTGGGGTAGGTACTGCCGGGATGGGTAGGATCGCTCGCCTGGTAATTGGTGGTGGCATTGTAGCCATACGAAGAGGCGGCATTCTGAGGGCTTCTGTAGGACTCACCAAAGCCTCCGCGAAGCACCATTCTGTTGTTCAAGGCATAAGCGAAGCCAACGCGTGGCTGGATGTTGTACTTCCTAAGTGCAAACGGTGCGCGAGGATTGCCGTTGACGCCGAGGTACGTAATCCCACCAAGAATCTGCGAATAGCCGGGAACCGATACCTGAGAGCTGATCGGATTCACAGCCGTGGTGTTGAACGCGTAATTACCAAAGTTATTCCGCTCAGTCTGGGCGGGATCGAAGTCCCAGCGCACGCCGAGATTCAGTGTCAGGTTTTTCGTAATCTTCCAGTCGTCCTGGAAGAACGGAGCCCAGTAGTGCGCAGACCAGAACGTCTTTGTGTTGATGGTGTTGGAGCCTGACGTCAGATTGCCCAGAAGCAACGACGCAATGGAATTGCCGCTGGCGGGGTCCCACGAGCCACAACTGCCACAGTTCGTCTGGGTCCAGGTGCGATCCACCCAAAGATTGTTGCCGCCCCCGACGATGTTGTCAGCCGACTGCTGGAAGCGCGCGTCGAGTCCAAAATGCATCGAGTGTTTATTCTTGACCCAGGTCGCCGAGGGAAACAGGAGGAGAGAATTGCTGACCGTTTGCCCATCGCTATTCGTACCCAGGGAGGCAAATTCACTCACGGAAATGTAGGGAAACTCGGACGCGGCAGCGGTTCCCATAGCGGCCACATCGGCTGGAGACCAGCCAAGGGTCGTTGGATCGAAGCGCGGGCCCCCAATGGAGTAGTCGGCTCTTACGGATACGTTGGCTCGAAAGTCGATCAACAGGTTGGGGCTTACTGTGTGAGTCTCTTCCAGCGTGAACGTGTGACTGCGTTCTCCATGGGGCAGCTGACCATTACCCGCATCGTTGGTGAAGCCGTTCGTACTGCGAATCTCGACCCGTTCCCAGTATCCATAGTGGAAACTCAAGCGGTCTTTGGCCGATAGGTTCTGGTCCAGTTTCGCGAGGGCGTTGCGGTACCGGTCCGTATCCTGCGCCGCAACTGTGTAGTTGTTGGCAAAGGGATTGGTGCCCGGGGCCGTTGCGGTGTTGGGCTTGGGGTAGAAAGAGAGTATCTTTTGCGCGACCGGATTGATGCGTGAAGCGGGAATGATGTTCGCTGCAGGTGTCGGATTGATGCTGTCGGTCGGGCCGAAAGGAACACGCACATAGGTGCCCTTCGCGTTCTGGGTGATGTTCATGGGGTCAAGCAGGCTGATGGGAGCATAGGACGAGCCGTTCCAATACCGTAGGTTGGTAAAGTCACCGGTTAGCCAGGCCGGATCCGGGACAGAATCGGTGATGGTATTGGGCTCTATCTCGTTCCAGTTCTCATACTGCATCGCGAAGAACGTCTTGTCCCGCCCGTTGTAGAGCTTAGGGATCACGACGGGGCCGTCAAGCTCAAAGCCGTACTGATCGAGCTTGTGTTTCTGGGTGGAGAACTGAGACACGCTGGAACCGGGCAGCGCCGTGGCGATCTTGTAGTCGTTCTGCCACGTATTCGCATCCAGAAAGGTCCGGCGGGCGTATTCGTACACGTCGCCATGGATGAAGTTCGTGCCGGACTTCAGGATCACGTCCTCCACGCCGCCGGAGTTGCGTCCAAACTGCGCGTCGTATGCATTGGTGATGATCTTGAACTCCTGAACCGAGTCCACCGGTGGCACATAGGCAATGCGTGCGTTGCCGGTATTGTTCGTTGAGGACGCTTCGTTGGAAACTCCGTCCAGCATCAGTTCCACATTACCGGAGCCGCCGCCATTGATGGCCGTGTTGGCCTGCGTGTCATCAAACGGGCGCTGATACTGCAAACTTCCCTGGTTCCATGTCACGCCGGCCGTCAGGATGGACAGCATGCCCGGATCGCGGCCGTTCAGAGGCAGCTCTGTGACGCGCGTATTTTCCACAACCTCACCCGCATCCGCCTTTCCGAAATCAATCAGCGGATCGCTGTTAACGGTCACGGTTTCCGTCATGCTCCCGATCTTCAGGGAAAAGTTCACTGTTGCTGTCTGTTCGACCTGCAGATTGATTCCCGTGTGCAACTCACGCTCGAAGCCCTTCGCCTCAGCGGTCACCGTGTAGTTGCCGGCCTTGAGATAGGGGATGGTGTAGTCGCCGGAGTTCGTTGTCAGTGTCTTGGCACTCACATTGGTATCGATGTTGCGCGCAGTAATGGTCACCTTCGGGACGACGGCTCCAGTAGGGTCGGTCACTCTCCCGGTGAATTGTTGAGCTCTCGCCAAGCCAGTCGACAACAGGATGACTAGCGGCAGCAATGTGCGCTGGACGTTCATTTTGGACCTCACCTTCCAATTGGGGAACCACATGTGCTCGGTAGTTTGGTGTCGGTTTTGAATCCGTCGTGCGCAGATGATGCGGTCCGCGACGTTCGGATCCGATCCTTAGTTGCGGCCCAATAGAACTCCCGTGATGAGAGGACCGTTAGGTCGAATACGGTGCTGCACCCATTCGCGGCTTGGCTTAGCCTCCTTTTTCAATAATTTGCGGGAGGGTGCTGTACTCTTTTTCGGGAGTACAGTACTCTTCTGCATGCCGCCAATCGGCAGTGCGAGCTTTCGCTCTGCATCGAACGCACCCGTTGGAAAGTCTCGGAGATGCAGTACATGATTGTCGAGATCGACGCCATTCTTGCAGAACAGGCCCTTGAAGAGCTTCTGCATGGCCACAGCTTTAGCTCCAGCAAGCAGTGTCAGGCACTGCTGCGCTACATCGTGAAGCACACCTTGAACGGTGAAGGAAACATGCTTCGCGAGCGCGTCATTGGATCGGAGGTCTTTGGCAGAGCTCCCGACTACGACACAGGAAACGATCCCGTTGTCCGTTCCAGGGCTGCAGAGGTACGTAAGCGTTTAGCGCAGCACTATATGCAAAAGGGCGAGCCGCGCAGCGGAATTCGCATCGACATCCCCAATGGCTCCTATCGAGCTACATTCGAGACGATAGAGCTTCCATCCCGATCGGATTCCCTGTCCTCCCCGCTCGAAGACGCTGGTGTAGCATGGCAACCCCAGTTTCCCCCTATGGACACGGTGGCTCTGCCGGATCCGTCTGAGCCGGAGGTTCTTGCGGGACCGGCCCCATTGGTCCTGCGGGCGGGCAGATGGTCAGCATGGAGATGGTCTCTGCTACTGGCAGGTCTGCTTGCGATTGCGTGGTTCTCACAGCGCGAGATTATTCACATGCGGGCGGAACTCACCTTCAATCGCTTCTGGAGCCCATTCACCAGCAGCCCCAAAGACGCGGTCGTGTATTTCGGTGGCAGCTATACCTATTACCTCTCCTCAGGGTTCATCAGCAATTACCAATCAGAACATCGTGTTCCGAACGCAAACTCTGGGCTGATTGCTGACATCCAGAATGGCAAGCTGCTCAACCAGAGCTCTCTGGTCTCCAATAATTCGCTGATTGGGCTTGGCGACGTGGCCGCTGTTGCGCGGGTGGCATCGACACTGACCCGCCTGGGCAAGAAATACGACCTCCGTTACGGAAGCGATCTCACCGTCACTGACCTGCATGCGTCGCCGACGGTCCTTATTGGTGGGTTCAGCAATATGTGGACTTTGGAACTCACCGATAGCTTTCGCTACAGCCTGGACCAGGGTGGAATTGTGGATCATCAGCAACACAAGCTTGTCTGGGTCCAATCCAATAGCACCGACGGGGTAAAGGGCGAAGACTACGTGATTGTGTCTCGGATCCCGAATTCGGTCACTGGCAGCTTTGCCCTTTTTATTGCCGGTATCAACACCTACAGCAACCAGGCAGCAGCCAATTTTATCTGCGACGCGGAGAAGATGAACGCACTTACGGGATCTCTCCCAAGAGGATGGGAGAAGAGGAATTTGCAACTCGTGTTGCACACCACGGTCATCAATCAGGTCCCAATCTCCACCGAAGTGGTCGCTGTCCACTCCTGGTAGCGATCGCTGCTACATGCCAGGGTCAGTTCTTCACTTGATATCTGCTGCGTTGAGCGATCCGTCTAGTGGAGTGGCCCGAAGTGAACGTCCTCCGCTGCCGGGCCGATGCCAAGAAACTGTATGGTTGTGGCTGGTCCCAGGTTCGCCGGCGGGTTCCATGACTGGAGTACCCACACCACCTGCTTTGTGGGTGTGAGTTCAATGGCCTGCACGGAACCCGGTTCGTTTGTCGGCGTCTCGGTCCACTCGTTGATCCAGTTGTTGATCACAGTGTTGCCGTTTGGCAGCCGCCACGCCTGCTGCAGACTGGTAAACGGGTAAGCGGGTGTGTCGGACGGACGGAAGCTCCAGGGTATGTCTCCGCGGCGCGTCACCTCGCGCACGCCTTCCCGGTCCGTGATCAGAACGTTGTCATTCGACAGGGGCGTGACGCCCCATGGAACGACTGCCGGAAAGGACCAGAGCTCTTTCCCGTCGAAATCGTATTCCACGACCTTGTTCAAATCCATGTGCGCCACCATCAGCGTGCCTTGTTCCGTGAGGCGGGCGTGACGAAATTGCCCATGCGTGCTGTCGGGATGTTTCGTCTGCAACGTGACCTCGTGCTCGGTCACATTTGTGACGATGTTGCGACCCGCAACACGGCCGGATTGCCGTTCTGGATATAGAGGACGCGGTCCTTTCCGATAGGCATGGCGGTGTGGACTTCATGACCGGCCGGAGTGTCATAGTTCCAGACAACCTTCTTTTCTGGAGTGATCTCGGTGACGCCGAACTGGTGGGCGAAGAGAACATTCCCGTTGGAAAGCCTCACTGCGTCGCTGACTTCGCCCTTGCCTGCAGGGTCGTCGTACGACCAGACGACCTTCCCTTGCCGCACCAGAAAGAGCGCGCGCTCGTGCGATTCCCCGGCGTACAGGAAGTCATGTTCAGCCAGCCCCTTGCCGGGCAACGGCGAGGACCTACGGGCGCTGCCCTGTGTTTGTGCAACGGACGTGCCCCATGCGACCAACAGGCACGCGAGAAGACGAACTCCTAGCGTCATGATTAATCCTCCATCTCTTTGCGTTTGGGCGAAGCGATCGTCGCGGAGCCGGAAACGGGACTGACCCGTCCATCCGCAGCCACAGCAACTACCGAATACGACATCGACTCCCCGCGCTCAGGCGCCGGTTCTGTATAGGAGGGCTTGGTAAGTCCCATCGCTACAGTCTTCGCCTTGGGGTCGAGCGTGCTCTTTCTCAGGACACGGTACACAAGCGCACCCTGCACTGGAGCCCAGGTAAGCATCAAGCGCTTTGCAGCGACCGCTGCAGTAACCGCTGACGGCGCAGCAAGCGATGCAGCACCCGCGGGTGGCAGCAGACCATAGACACAGAACTGACCGGTCCCGATGTTCTCCGAGCCGAAGCTTGCCAGGTATACGCGCCCATTTGCGACGGTGGGCGGAGCCATCTTGGAGTATCTGCCACAGTCGTCCCGGGCTGGCGTCTGCAAGGAGTTCCATAGCTCGTGGCGTATGTTGTCGGCGTCATAGGCATAAAGAACACCAGGACGCGACTCATGCCATGAATCTCCCGTTGCGTGGATTGCCGCCCACAGGATTCCGTCTTTGTCACCATTTGCCGAGAGCGACAACATTGCACCTGGATGGCCTTCGTTGGGGATGTCTCTCTCGGTCAACGGCGTTTCGGCGACCGCGTTGCCTTGCAGCTTGTAGACCTTGGCCTTGTCCCGTTGGCCCCAGACATAGAGCAGGTTCCCGTTCTTGACGCTGCTCCAGTACACAAGTGAATGCAGGTGTGAGGCGGTGGCGCGGAAGTGCTGCAACGCATGTTCATCGCCCAGGTGACCCAGGTTGCGGGTGTCCAGCGTGTACAGCACGCCCTCTTTACCGCCGCCCAGAACGAGATGGGTTCCCGGAATCAGCGTCGCCCCGGACGAGTCGAGGTCGGTGTCCCCCTTGTCGAGCTCGAAGTGATTCGTCGGTGTGAACCAGTCCAGCAACTTGAGCTGAGGCGACAGCTTTAGAAAACTCTCGCTGAAGTTTGAAATGCCGTCCCAGCTTCCGTTACCGGTCACGACAAAGATGTTTCCTTCGGGATCGACTGACGGCGGCTGCCCCGATTGCCAGATGCTGGCCTCCGATCCGGTGGGCGAGGTGTTGAAGACGCCCACCTGTGTCAGCGTCTTCGTGTCATACGCCATCAGGAAGCCGTGGTACGGCTCCTTGTCGCAGTGCGAGGCGTAGCCCACGTACACCATGCCGTTGGCCAGCATCAGGCCAGGACGCTGATTCTGCCTGAGGGGATCGAAGGCAGGGGCGCTGATGACAACAGGGCTTCCCGGCACATCCGCGCCGGTGGCCAGGTCCAGCGCGTGCAGCCTCTGTGTGTACCCTGTTCCCGAACCGGCGGCCGCGCCTGCACGCGTGAGCGAGACCACATAGAGGATCCCGCCCGCCTTATCGATCACGGGCGTACCGATGATGCCCATGTTGCCGTTGATGTCCAGACATCCGAAGTCGGCGCTGTGAACGTCTGCCGGCGTGCCAAAGTTCACGTGCCACAGTGGCGGGGCGGCTTCGGGGTCGTTTGCGTCAAAGGCGTACACGCTGTTGTTCACGGTCGTAACATAGACGATGTCCCGTGTGCCGCCGCCTGCCTGGATGCCGGTCGCCACCAGTGGCTGGGTGTACAGCTGGTCATCCAGGGCGCGCTTGAACAGCATGCCGAAGCCCACCTGGTTCACACTGCGCGGCGTCAGTGCCGTTTCGTGGAGGTTCGCGCCCGTTCTGGCAGCATCGTTGTGCTGTGTGAGTACATCCACCTGCGCAGACGAACAGGCGCATGCCGCTACTAGGAGGAGACAGAGACGTGCGGGCAGCGAACGGAAAGGCCGCGCCAAGGCATCGCGATGAGGTGCACCAGGAATCATCGGACAGGAACTCCTTTTTGGGCGTCTGCACTCAAGCGTCTGAATGCAGAACACCCGCTACTGTGCTCATTCGAGCAGGTAAACGCTACCGTTTCGGCAACTGTCCGAAGTACAGGCTGATATGGCCGTTGTATTCACCCGTTGCGATGGCGGACTGCCCCATGGGTCCCATGGTTTGCGGCCCGCCAAACTTATTGCCGATAGCCGGAATGGCATTTAGGAACGAAAGTCCGGTGGACGGAAACGGCACGGCGACCTGCCCAAGCAGTTTGGCCGATGCCGTTTTGGGCGCGTAGACCTGCAGGTAGACCGGCGAGTCAGGCTGCTGTTCCACCGCAGCGGTCATCTCGCCCTCAGTGGTGTGGAACTGCACCCAACGCACGCCGGAGTAGAAGCCCTTGAACACCGGGTAGTCAAAGTGTTCTCCCGGCTTCAGGTCATCGGGGTCGCCCACCATGGTGTTGTTGTAGGACCTTTGCCAGACATCGAGAGTTCCACCGGCCAGGCGATTCTGGTAGACGGGATCCGGCCCCTGTCCGAAGAACCGCATGCCCTTCACTTCGGCCTCAGGATAGTCGAAGCCGATGCCGAAGTACTCGTGTGGGCCGCTCATGGCGTACACGTAGTCAAGCGAGAGCCAACCGTTCGGCTTCAGACGATACCGCAGCATCTTCATGGGGCCGTCGAAGGCCGCTGAGATGACCAGATCGTCGCCCTCCATGGCATGCGTGAGAGATACCAGCTTCGAGGGCTCCGCAGTGGCTGGCTGCGGCGGAGGCGTGGTTTGTCCGCGCACCGGAACCGGCCGCGGTCCCATGGCAACGACGCGGGGCCCGTTCTTCAGCGAGTATGTGTGTCCCTGCCACGAGGCGGACACCAGCAGCCCGGTGGTCTTGTCGATCTGGATGGACACATCGCCGGCCTTCGCGGTGAATGCCTCCGGCGTCTCCGTTACTGCAGGCTTCGCTCCGCCGCCGGGCTTCGCCGTGGCGTCCGGTGCACTTCCGGCGCTCTCGACGGGCCAGACATAGGTCCGGATCACCCGCCCGGTCGCGTCGCGGATGATGAGCCGGGTGGCGTCTGCCCTGGCTTTGCCGCGTCCGGATGCGGATGCCGGGAGTCCCCATCCATCCCACGCTGCCGAGGCGCCGGGCGCCAGTGAGCGGCCATGGTCGATGCGAGAGGTCAGCACCATGGACCCGGACTGTGCGTCACTGGGACGGCGGAACGCAATGGCCTGCCACTCGTACGTGCATCCGCCCGCATCCAGGAAGCTGTAGCGGTTGGTCACAGTGTAGGCATGTGACCCGCTGTCAGGAGGCGCGACGATGATGGGTGACCAGAGCTGCTTGATGGTATTGAAGCTGGGTTCATGCTCACGGTACGGCCCGACGATACCATCAGGCGCATAGTTGCCTTGAGAGTCGAGTATGCCGCCTTTGTCCACACGCTTGACGTCTTCATCGACAAGCGCCCACACGAAGCCGCCAGCGCCCGCCTTGCTCTTCAGAATGGCGTCCCAGTAATCCTGCATGCCAGCTCCTGCACCGCCGTCGTATAGGCCGTGCAGCATCTCCGTGGGGAATAGGACAGGATCGGCAGCGAGCTTCTGCTGCAGCCCCTGGTACGTGGGATAGTGCTTGGTGTCCGCGATGCCAACGGGAAACTCAGACCAGGGATGCAGGACTAAGCGCGCCTGTGGATCGTACTTCGCGTAGTCGGCGTCAAGATCGAAGTTGAAACCGCCTTCGTTGCCGTTGTCCCAGAAGAGGATCGAGGGATGGTTCACGTCATGCTCGACCAGCTCCTTCACCAGCTTCCTGCCGACGCCGGTGTCGTACTTCGCCTGCCAGCCTGTGAGTTCGTCCAGCACATAGAGGCCAAGTTCATCGCAGGCGTCCAGGAAGTGACGGTCCGGGGAATAGTGGCTGGAACGGACCGCGTTTCCGTTCAACTCTTTGATCAGGTTGACGTCATCTCTGGAGATTTTTTCCGAGAGGGTGCGGCCGGAATCGGGCCAGAACGAATGGCGATCCACACCTTTCAGGAAGATGCGGTTGCCGTTGACGAACAGGCCCTTCCCGGGACGGACCTCGATGGTGCGGAAACCGAATTTCTGGTGCACCGTGTGAACCACGGCCCCGTTTACCTTAAGGCGCACGTCCAGCCGGTACAAATTGGGCGTTTCAGCGGTCCACAGTCGCGGATTAGAGATCTTTCCGGCAAGATGTGCCACGCCTCCGAAGGCTGCGTTCGAAAGGGTGACCGGCTCTCCGACCGGCTTGCCGCTCAGGTCGAACACCTGTGCTTCTACACTGACCGTTGCGCCGGACGATTCCGCAGCGCGCCGGTCGGCGAGCCTGGCATCGACTTCCAGGACGCCTGCCGCAGTGGCGTTGACGGCCAGGTGCTCAATGAACGTCTTCGGCACGGCCTCCAGGTACACCGGACGGAAGATGCCGGCGTAATTCCAGAAGTCGCCACGGCGTTCGGCGCGATTGACAGAGGCGTCTGAGGATTCGTCATCCACGTCGACCTGGATCTCGTTCGGCCGACCGCCGGGTTTGAGCAGGCTGGTGATGTCGTAGTGGAAGGCGTAATAGCCGCCCTGATGGAGCGGACCCGCGGATTGGCCATTGACCGTGACATGCGTATCGGTCATCACGCCTTCAAAGTTCAGGATGACGGCCTTGTCCCGCCACGTAGCAGGTGTCGTAAAGGTGCGCTTATAGACCCCGTGAACCTTGGTCCAACCTCCTGCCGGTGTGACCCGGCCGTAGGTATAGATGCCGAAGCCCTGCAGCTCCCAATTGGACGGCACGCCGATGGCGGACCACTGGTTTGCATTCGGTCCGTGATCGCACAGGAACTGCCACTTTACCGGATCGTCTTTGCCCACGCCGGACAGATACCGAACTTCAGTTTCGGCGGCGTGTGCAATCGAGGCCACACAGAGGAACAACAAGGCCGCAAGACGGGGGCACGAACGCATAGGCATCTCCGAAGGCAATAAAGTTCAAGAAAAACCTTCATCGTAAGGCATACAGATAACTTAAGGCAAAGACAACCCACCCATACCGCGTGAAACGTTTCAAGATTACGCCGAACGGGAGCCATTTTGCCATACGCGAAAGGCTCTGGCTCCGGTCCTGCCTTAGCCCGGAGCGCACGAGCGCTTCACGTCGACGCGGGTTGCATTGTCGCCGGAGAATCGGATGCACTGACGGTTCTGCTGGGCGCGGATACCAGACGGTACGCTTCTGACTTCTTTGGAGGATATAGCTCTGGCCGGTGTACGTCGCGGTGACGACCGGGCGGTAAGAATTGAGGTGTTGAGCAGAAAGCAATGCCGCCGCCTCGTCTTCTGGCACATGACCCTCTGCGGCCAAAGCCAGCCCGCTTTTCGCAACGAGGCTAGGTATGTGAGTCTGCTCACCAAGCACGCGCCCTTGGACGGGATCTGGGATTTGCAAAACGTTTTGATAATTCATCGGTTCCTCGTTGACAGCAAACCCGCGAGGAGCATATGTTCCTTCGCAGCCTAAAGAGTTAACATGACAACGTTGTCAGGCTGCTTAGGCTGCTTCAACTCCAGGAGAGCCATGCGAAATCAGATCATAAGGATGACAAATATAGCACTTGCGGCCACACTACTATCTGCCAGTGTCGCCGTAGGCAACGCCCAGACGTCGCTAGGGCAAATTGCAGGGAACGTAACTGATGCATCCGGCGCAGCCGTGCCCGGAGCCACCATCACGATCACCAACCTGGGAACTCGAGCCGTGCGGACGTTGATCTCCGACGCAAGTGGATTCTACGTCCAGACCAATCTTCCCATCGGTGAATATGCGATCGAGATTGCGAAAGAAGGCTTCCGGGGCGAGAAAAGGACCGGGCTGTCCGTGACGGCAGACGCCCACGTATCGTCAGACTTCCATCTTGAAATTGGAACAACGACTGAAACGGTTACCGTCTCCGCCGCGCCTGGCGAGACCTTGAACACGACCAGCGGCGAAGTGGCCCATGTCATCGACACCAAGCAGGTGGAAAATCTGCCGCTCAACGGGCGAAACTACATCCAGCTGATTACGTTGATACCGGGCTCGGTAGTGACAAACCCGGACGTGTTCTCGGTGACCACGAGCCTGTCGTCCGTGAACCAAACCAGCAACGGAAACCGTGCCGACTCCTCAAACCTGACGGTGGACGGTGCCTACAACCAGGCTTCCGGCAGCAACGGCAGCCTGGTAAACAATGTCGGCCCCGACTTCATCCAGGAAGTAAAGATCGCGACCTCGAATTTCTCTGCCGAGTATGGGCGCACCTCGGGTCCTGCCTTCAACATCGTGACCAAGGGCGGAACGAACAGTTTTCACGGAGTGGTCTTCGAGTCCCTCCGGAACAATCTATTCGATGCGACACCGTTCTTCTCTACCTTCAAGACACACCTCGTATACAACGATTTCGGCTACGCTCTTGGAGGCCCGCTGAAACACGACAGGCTTTTCTTCTTCGTGGGAGAAGAGTTCAAGCGCCTTCGGCAACAGCAAAATCCCACGACCCTGAGCGTGCCGAGCACGGCCATGCTGGGTGGCAACTTCGCGGGCCTCATGTCCGGCGGCAAGCCGCTTCAACTGGTCTTTCCGGGAACGACGACGCCGATCCCCGGAAACAACATCGGGCCCTACATCACGCCGGACGGCAAGGCGATAGAAAACGTGTACAGCACTTTCACAAAGACCGGCGCTTTCACTGACTCGCCTGCGGGTGTGGCTTCACTCCCCAGCAATAACCTGATACTGACACCGTCGAACCCGCTGAACTTCCGCGAAGATATCGTTCGGCTCGACTACAGGATCAACGACAAGAACTTCATCTTCGGACGCTGGATCAGCGATCACAATAGCCTGATCGACCCATTTGGTACTTTCTCCAGTGGCGGTCTGCCCACGGTGCCCACGACGCGTAATCGCCCGGGACAGAGCTACCTTGTGTCGGAGACATGGAATGTGCGGCCGAACATCATCAATCAGGCTACGTTCAACTTTAGTTTTGTGTCTCAGCACGTTCCCCCCTACGGCAGGAACTGGGAACGATCGACCTATGGGTTTCAGTACAACAAGCTCTTTCCCGGGGCTGGCGAATACCCGAACGGTATCCCATCAGTAAGCGTGACCGGATTCAGCGGATTCTCCGGTCCATACTTTTCGCTCTTCTCACCGACAACGGATATCCAAGCTGGGGACACGGTGTCGATCGTCAAGGGGAATCACCTCATCAAGTTCGGCGGCATTTATATCCGGAACCGCGTCGATCAGAATGGACGGCCCAATTACAATGGCAACCTCAACTTCACCACCAGCGGCAACTCCAAGACCAGTGGTCTGGCAATTGCCGATGCATTGCTTGGGCAGTTCAGCAGCTACACGGAAGCAAATGCCGATCCGGTCGGGCACTTCCGCTTCAGTCAGCCTGAGGCTTTCGTACAGGACACATGGAAAGCGGCCCGGCAACTAAGCTTTGAGTTCGGACTTCGTTGGCAGGATCTGCTGCCCATGTATACGCAGGCAAACAACTATGGCAACTTCGACCCTTCCTACTATGTACCGGCGAATGCGATCACGGTATTAACGACCGGCAAGGTGGTGCCCGGCACGGGTAACCCGTTCAATGGACTCGTCCGTACCGCGGATCCGATTCCGTCCGACCAGCTGTCCCGCGTTCCCAACATCAACACCGCAGCGTATGGCCTGATTCCGGCCGTGGCCCCGAGAGGCCTGTATCACATGCATGGCGCATTCGGTCCGCGTATCGGTTTCGCATATGCGCCGACGGAGAAGATCTCGGTCCGCGGAGGCTTTGGAACCTTCTACTACCGCACCGAGGGAAACGTAGGCTTCAGTCAGGTGAACCTTCAGCCATACTCTCAGAATGTTGAATTTGATCTTGCCAACCTGAACAACATCAGCGCCGGTACACCGAACAACACCGGCCTGCAGGCGGGTATCAGCGCCATCGATCCCAACCTGAAGAACCCCTATGTAGAGCAGTACAGCCTTGGTGTACAGCAGGAACTGCCGCTTGGAATGCTGATGGAGACTACGTATGTCGGCAATGTGGGCCACCACCTGCTGCGTTCCCCCAACATCAACTATCCGGACCTCACCGCGGTTGCGGCAGATCTCTCCTACAGCACCAACTACTTCAACCCGTACAAAGGCTTCTCGGGCATCACCCAAAACCGGAGTGATTCCAATACCAACTACAACTCCTTGCAGGTCTACCTGACCAAACGCAAGGGCCAGCTGAACTACACGGTGAGCTACACCTACGCAAAGGCCCTGGGTGATTCATCCAGCAACGGCGGCGACACCGCGAACTGGAGAAGCCTGCAGTACAACTACGGCGAGCTGGGCATTGACCGGCGGCACGCGTTTGTGGGGACCGTTGTTTGGCAGCTTCCTTCGTTCCGGACGAACGCGATCCTGCATGAGACGATCGGCGGCTTCCAGATCGTCGCCGTGGCACGTATCCAGAGCGGACCGTACCAGACCATCTCCGGCAACACGGCAACCGGGGGCCGCAGGGCCGATTATCTGGGTGGCGCAATGTACCTGAAAGACAACCGGTTTACACTCGCCTCTCACCAGGCGCAGTGGCTTAACCCGGCCGCATTTGCGCCGGCGCCGACGGGACGCTTCGGCAACTCCGGCGTTGGAACCGTCATTCTCCCCGGCCTGGAGCAGGGCGACGTGACGGTCTCGAAGTTCTTCGCCTTCCGGGAGCCGTTGCGGCTGAAGATTCAGGCGGATGCGTTCAATGTGCTAAATAAGACCAACTACTCCGGCCTGGACTCCAACATCTCCGACAGCGGGTTCGGCCGTCTGAATGGCGCTTACCCACCACGGCAGTTGCAGTTGGGCGCAAAGCTGATCTTCTAACCGCGTTGCGGAAAGGGGTGGTATGTGCGCCCGGCTAGGGTTCCACATACCACCTATCTTGCATGAGCGAAGCTTGGTAAGTGATCCGTTGCATTGGGCTGCTCTTTGAGAGCATTCTGAAATCGATGGGCAGCTGAACGCAATTTAGAAAAGCCGATGTCAATGGTTCTCAAACATGACCCGGAGATACCAGGTAGGCACAGGTGATCGATAACGCCATAATGACGGCGAAGCTACCGCGCGACGTTTGTCATCGTTCGGAGGAATGTGCAGCCACGGGTTCCTTCAATTGACGCACTCACCTGCGCTGAACCTTGATGTAACGAGCAGGATGCACGCGTAGTTTGAGGACAGCTCCGGCCGCGAGCGCGATGCCGCGCTCTATTCAGGCTTGCCCACCGTGTTCTCTTTGTACGCCTTCTGCATGATGAAGAAGGCCTGTTTCTTCCTCCCGTCATCCGAGAGCAAACCTTTGCGGTTATACCCATCCTGCAGAATCGGTATGTTACGGGTTGTGGAGCGGAAATCCAACAGCACCCAAGGCGTGGTTCCGCGAAGTTGCGGGATCTTTGCGAACATGACGAGCTGATGCTTGTAGATATACGCCTGCTGCTCCTCAGTCCAGCGCCGCGTTACAGGACCATGGTTGCCCAGCCGGGCTTCTGCCCCGAATTCGCTCATGATGAATGGCTTCTGCGGAAGCGTCCACTGGATGGTATCGGCGTCCTCCGTTTTGTCCCCGTACCAGCCCATGTACTCATTCATACCAACTACGTCTAGAAGATCGGTGAGTGGATCCTCCAGGATTCCCTTGCCGCCTTCTCTGCGGTCGGTATTCAGGGCAGAAGTAATCAGGCGCGTGGGATCCATCTGCCGTGCTTCAGCAGCAAGGCCGGCCAGGAACTTCGTGCGTTCGGGCTTGTTGCCCGTTTCGTTTGAGAGAGACCACAGGATCACGGAAGCCTTGTTGCGGTCGCGCCGAATCATCTCCTTCAACATGGCAGACGATTTCGCGTACACCTCCGGCTTCTTGAACGAGATGTCCCAGTAATTCGGTATTTCGGACCAGACCATGATGCCTTCACGGTCTGCGGTGCGTGTCATGCGCTCGTCATGGGGATAGTGGCACAACCGAACAAAGTTGGCGTTCAGGTCCTTCAGGTAGCCGAACATGGTGGCCGCGTCCTGATCGTTGTTTGCCCGGCCTCCCCGGATGGGCGCCTCTGCGTGGAGGTTCACCCTTTTGAGAAAGACCGCCTTGCCATTGAGCAGAATGCGGATACCATCCACACGAATGTCGCGAAAGCCAATTTCGTCCGTCAGCCTGTCTGTGCCTGAGGAAAGAGTCACTTTGTAGAGCTTCGGCGAGTCAGGTGACCAAAGCGAGAGGCGCGCGGCCTTCACACTGAACCGTGCGTTGCCCTCGGCATCTGTGGTGGCAGAGGTCCTGGCTCGTGCTTCAGGGATGTCAACGGTAACGGACGTTCCAGCGGCCGCACCCAGCACATGCACGTATCCCGACAACTCCGTGTTGCCCGGCTGCCAGGAAGAACCATGGGCAAGATGGACGTCGTAGTCGTCAATGAAGGCGGCAGGCACGGTGACCAGCGAAACGTCTCGGGTCAGTCCGCCGTAGTTAAACCAGTCATATCCAACGGATGGAATGCCGTCCTGCAGTCGGTTGGCATCGACCCCGATCACAACGAAGTTCGATCCCGCATGCAGGACACCTGTCAGTTCACAGTCAAATGGAGTGAAGCCGCCTTCGTGATCGCAGACCCGCTTCCGATTCACCCATATATGCGAGCGGTAGTTGGCCGCTCCGATGTGCAGAAAGGTGCGGGTGCCGGATTTGGGGGTGGTATCAAAATCGCGCTCGTAGAAGAGGACTCCCTCATAGTTGAACAACTGGGGAACCTGGGTGTTCCAGTCACCGGGAACCTTCAGGGTAGGAGCCGTGGCAAAGTCGTATTCGTCATTGTGTGGCCCGCTCGTGATGTCCGGGTGGCTGTTCATGGCATAGCCGCGATCATTAATCGCGCCGCTTCCCGTATAGAGCGCGCGGAAGGGCGGATAGTCGACAAGGTAGTGCCAGTCACCGTTGAGACTTGTAACATCGGCCCGATGATCGACCCCGACCAGGAGCGTCTGGAACGGTTGCTGCGCAGCTGCAGACAGCGTAAGTCCCACCCAGACACATGAGGCGACTAATACACGAAGCTTTGGCAAGCTGGAAAGGAACGGGATGGTTGGCAACAAGCTTGTCAAGAGTGACACCCTTTCACTACATCGTTCTGGTACGACCTGCCCCAACATCCAACGTTCTTTTCAGCGGCTGTCGGACATCGACGGCGGCGCAGCATCCGGAGCGCTTGCCCATTGCCGATTTGGTTGCGGCCCCATGGTAAGAACAAGCACAGCTCCATCTGCAACGTCGGCGTGGCTGAACCAGGTTTTGTTCCATGCTTTGCCGTTCAACGTTGCGGACTGGATGTACTGGTTCCCGGCGGAGTTGTTCTTCGCAACCACCTTGAAGTCGTGACCGTTGCCCATGTGGAGTGTGGCCTCATCGAAGATGGGGCTGCCCAGAATGTAGTTCGGGCTTGAGGGATCCACGGGGTAAAAGCCCAGGGCGCTCATCACGTACCAGGACGAGGTCGAGCCCTGGTCGTCCATGCCCGGAAACGCCAATCCATATCGGTCGCTGCCGTACATCTGCGCAAGGATCCTTCGCGTAAGTTCCTGCGTCTTCCACGGCTGGCCTGCCCAGTCGTAATAATAGGCGGCCTCCTGGTCGGGTTGATTGCCGTGCACATATTGACCAATCACTCCGGTGCAATCCCTGCAGATGCCCTTGGCGGTGTACGGTGTGGAGAAGAACTCATCCAGCTTGGCAGCAAATTTCTCGCGGCCACCCAGAAGAGTCTCAAGCCCCTGCACATCCTGGGGGACGAGCCAGAGTGTCGACCATCCCGAGGCTTCCTTCATCATGAAGTTGTAATACGGTTCGCGCGGATCAAACGGAGAGATCCACGCGCCGTCCTGTGTGCGACCGCGGATGAACCCCACGGAAGGATCGAAGACGTTCCTGTAGTTATGCGCGCGCTGCAGGAACATGGTGTAGTCGTCTGTCTTGCCCAGTTTCTTCGCATACAGGGCAAGCGCATAGTCGTCCCAACTGTATTCGAGTGTGGTGGCCGCGCCTGCCTTACCACCGGCGTAGGGAGGGCTCGGATTGCCGACGGGAATGATATCCGAGATCCAACCCTGCTGCATGTACTCCGCCAGATACCCGCGTGGTCCCTTGGGATCCATGGCGTTCTTTCGAAGATACTCGTAGGCGCCGGGCCAATCGAACGTAAGGCCGCGCTCCCAATCTCCGAGATACATGAAGACAGCGTTGTCGCCGTGGAACGAGGTTTCCATGTAGCCACGTTCGCGCGCATCGTCCAACTCTGAGCGGAGGATGTCCGTCTTGGTCTGGGGTTCGAGAAGCGTAAGCAACACGATCTGATTGCGTCCCGTGTCCCATAGGGGTACGGCTCCATAGCGGTCGTATGTCGCTTTCTCAGCGACATTCTGCGCGTTCTTGAACTCTTCACCGCTGCGTGCGAGAAGGCGAGGGCTGTACAGCGAGTGGTACAGGCAGGAGTAAAAAAGCTGCCGCTGCTTTTCCGTGCCGCCCTTTACCTCAATGGCGTTTAGCTTGGTTGCCCACGCCCCTTCCGCCTGACGATGTATCGCATCGAAGTCCCATCCTGGCTGCTCCGCGTGCAGGCGCGCTTCGGCAGCCTCATAGCTTGTGCCGGAAGCGATCTTCACCAGGACCTGCTGCTTGTCCGTGGTGGAGAAACGCAGGTACGCACCGGCATAGTTGCCGGAGATGGACCGATCGCTGGGATTGACATCATCGAATCCGATGAGAGGATCGCGCGGCGTGCGTGGTGGATTCTGCTTGAAGGTGCCGAAGGTCCGGAAGGGGCTTGAAAACTCCGCGACGAAGTAACTTCTGCCATCTGCGCTGTGGCCGCGAAGGGTACGGTCCCCAACCACTTCCACGGCACCGCCGTTGCGGCGAAGGTCAAGGAGGATGTTGGCCTGGTCCGACGCGGGAAACGTGATGCGGAAGATGCCGGTCCAGGTGGTCGCAGTCATTTCAATCTGAGTGTGGAAGTCGTCAAGGTAGGCGCTGTAATAGCCTGCTGACGCCTTCTCGCGCGACTTGTCATAGACAGAACCGCTGCGCTCGGGCGGCACGGTGAAGTCACCCACAACGGGCATAAGGACCGGGCTGCCGCCTGTGCCTGTGGAGAAGCCATAGATCATCCGGTTTGGGTAAAAATAGGTGGCGCGGACGCCGGCAAGATAGTGCACATCGAGATTCGCATTGATCGGGCCAAGTTCCGTGGAGCTGTGCGGAAGCGTGGCAGCGGGACTGGTGAACCCTGAGCACAACTGCTCGCCCGGAGGCGGCGCATTGCCGATCAGCTTTGGCTGATCGAGAGGCGCGGTTCCAACCAGCGTGTTCACATAGTCCAGCGGCCTCTTGGAATTGCCTTGCGCGATAAGAGCCGGCGCAAGTGTACTTAGGCACAGCAGAACGGCCAGGGTGCATCGTTGATGTGTCATGGTCATGCCTTGCGTCCTCTTGATCTGCGCAACATACTCCGTTCGTGTCAGGCGATGTTACGACCCTTTGCCATCGCCTGCTGTGCTTCCAGTCTCGTCTTTCGCAACGAGGCGACGGGATCAGATGTTGGCGCGTACTCCATGCCGATGAAATGGCTGTAGTGCAGCTTGCCCAAAGTGCGATAGATGTTGGTGTAGTCGATTTCGCCTGTGCCCGGCTCATGCCGTCCGGGAACGTCTGCGATGTGTACCAGGCCGACCCAATCGATGTTTTGTTCCAGCTTCTCGATGAGGTTACCGCCGCGTTGCTCGTGGTAGAAGTCGTACAGCACTTTGACATTTGGCCGGTTGACGGCACGCACGATGTCAAACCCGTCATGTACCGACGTAAGGAAAATGGTGGGGTTCTCGATCAGATCGATCGGCTCAATCACGATGTTAATGCCGCTTGCTTCCGCAACATCGGAGGCACGCTTTAGGTTATCGACCGCTGCCTGGAGCTGCGCGTTTGGATCCACCGCAGTGAGGCGTTTGCCTGACTTGATATTGATCTGCGGACACTCAAGTCCTTTGGCAATGCGGCAGTGTTCCGTTACACGGGTGACGAACTCTTCGCTCTGGCCGGGAATGGCGAAGCTGGCCTGAAGGCCGCTCAGCATGTCGATCATGACGCCCAGGGAGCGCATCTTGGCCATGAGACGGCGCTTCTCTTCGGCGTCCCATGTCTGGAAGTAGCCCGTCAGTTCTACTCCCTGGTATCCCGCTTCAGCGACAACTTCAATGCAGCGGTCGAAGGAGGGGAGCTTCAGCATCGCGATCTCACAGGAGAACCTGGGCTCCGAAACGGCGGGCCCCGCTACCTGCGCGACGGAACGGGCCAGCGCTCCTCCCATGACAGTGGCTGCGATCGATTGACCAAACTGACGCCGGTTCATAGCACTCCTGATGTGATGCATTGTTGCAGCGAGACACTTCTAGCGAAGACATTTGTCATGGGTGCGGTTACCTTCCCTGCTGTGTCAGTTCTTCTTATGCGGGTGCGCTACTAACGCTGCGATCGCCTCGTTCACCTTTGCCTGCCCTGCGGGGTCAGCAGGTAGCGGCTTGTCACCGAAGCCGGGAAGAAGATGGTCCCAGATGGCATTCAGCTCGCCCCGCATGTTGCCGGTGTCCGCGGTAATGGCGACGACCGTGTCCTGGTCCGGCATGACGACGATGAACTGGCCGCCTGCTCCGTCTGCGCGGTAGGCATTGTGGCGGCAGCGCCAGAACTGGAAGCCGTACCCTTCTATCCAGTCGGGGCCGATCTTCGAGTGGCTTTCCTTCGCGTTGTCGATCTGTTTGGACGTGGCTTGCTCAACCCACTTACGCGGAACTAACTGCTTGCCGTTCCACTTGCCCTTCTGCAGGTAGAGCTGCCCCAGCTTGGCGATGTCCTCCGTGCGAAGGTACAGGCCGTAGCCGCCCAGGGAATTACCCTCCGGGCTGGCATCCCAGCGGGGAGATTCGATGCCCAGCGGACGGAAGAGACGCGGCTTGAGATACTCAAGCGCCGTCTGCCCCGTGACCTTGGTGACGATGGACGAGAGCACGTAGGTGCCCATGGTGTTGTACAGGAAGTGGGTACCGGGTTGAAACACGACAGGCTGTGCAAGGAACTGCTTTACGGAGGGTCCGCCGTCACGCGTCGGCTCCACCTCGTGGCCGCCGGACATGGTGAGAAGATCACGTACCGTCATGGCCTGCAGGTTCGCCGAAGGATCTGGCGGAGCGTCTGCAGGAAAGAACTTCATCACGCGATCGTCCAGCTTCAGCTTGTGATCATGGATGGCTAGTCCAACCGCGGTGGACGTGAAGCTCTTGCTGACGGAATTCAGGATGTGAGGAGCTTCGGCGGAGTTCGGCTTCCACCAGCCCTCTGCAATGACCTTGCCGTGCCGCAGGACCATGAAGCTGTCGAACGTATCCACGTTCTTGTCCGCAGCCTGCACAAACTCCAGGATGGCGCTTGATGGAATGCCCTCCGCCTCCGGTGTGCTCCGGGGCAGGCTCTGCGCCTGCACAAGGAGCGTGCATCCCAGCAGCGCGCCAACACCCATCCAACTGCGGACTCGATTCATCATCATCCCATCTCCCATTGCTGTTTTACCTTGTCCAGTTCCCTGTGTTGCTACTGCGTTGCGATGACAAGTTCCTTGCCGGCCTCAAGCTCACTGTGGTCGACGAAATAGCCGTTCACCTTCTTGCCGCCGACCGTGATGCCGGTGATCCGTTCGCCTGCGTTCTTCTTCAGGATCGTGAGTGTCTTGCCTTCGTTCAGACGGAACGTGGTTTTCTGAAACAGGGGCACGGAAACAATGTACCTGGGATCCGCGGGAGAGTACGGGTACAACCCAATCGCTGTGAATACATACCACGAGGACATTTCTCCGGCATCGTCCATGCCAGACAAGGCCAACCCCTGCTCGCCCATGCCATAGAAGCGGCTCATGATGATGTTCAGGATTGCCTGCGACTTCTCCGGCTTGCCTACAAAGTAGTAAAGGAAGGGGAAGCTATGGTCGGGCTGGTTTCCCTGGCAGTATTGCCCGATGAACGAGTTGATGTTCTCCGCGATGTAGTTGGGGTTCCAGGGGATGGTGAACAAGGAGTCGAGGTGCTGTTCGAAGTCGGCCTTGCTCTTGTACAAGCCGATCAGGCCGTCCGTGTCATGGGGCGCGAAGAACGATGATTCCCAGGCGTTGGCTTCGCGGTACATGTACTCGTAGTACGGGTATTGCGGGTTGAAGTTCTTGATCCACTCGCCGTTGTCCAAGCGCCCCCGCATCAGGCCGGTGGACGGATCGAACATGTGCTTGTAGTTCTGTGACCGCTTCATCAGCATGTCGTAGTTCGGCTGGTCGTTCAGCTCCTTCGCAAGCAAGGCCACGGAATAGTCGTCGTAAGAATATTCCAGTGTCTTAGTGACACCCGCTTTGCCCTTGGTCTCTACGATTGGATTAGACACATCCGGATCGGAGATAAATCCCTTGTCCATGTATTCGCGGATGTAGGGCCTGGTGCCACCCTCGACTGTGGCGTTGCGCAGCAGCAGGTTGTAGGCGCTGCGGACATCGTACCCTCGCAGCCCGCGCAGATAGGAGCCTGCGATGAACGGCGCGGCGTGATCGCCGTGGAAGAACGTTGGAATGAACCCGGTCTTTTCACCACGTTCTACCAGTGAGCGGATGACGTCGACAGTAACGTCAGGAGAGATCATGCCCAGCAGGACCAGCTTGTTTCGGTAGTCGTCCCAGAGGGATGGCAGCGTGTAGTACTGGAAGTTTGCTTTAACCACCGCTCCCTTCTCGTCGACGTGCTCGCCGTTTACATCGCTCCGCAAGGCGGGCCACAGGAATGAGCGGTACAGGCAGGAGTAGAAGAGTTCCTTCTGACGTTCCGTGCCGCCGGAGACCTGTATCTTCGACAGGAGTGCCTGCCAGGTGGCGGATGCCTCAGCCTTGACGGTGTCGAAGCTCTTGCTGCCAAGTTCCTTCTGAAGATTTTCTTTTGCGTTGTCCATGCTCACGAACGAGAGGCCGATCCTGATCTCCACCGGACCGCTGCCGCCTGCGATGTCAACGACGGGCAATTGTGCCTTCTCGCCTTTCAGCATCTCGATCTGTTTGATCTTGTAGTTCGACACGGCGTAGAAGTACACCTTCTCGCTCGCGACCTGAACGCCCTTGAATGCGTTGTCGCCGTCCTGCTCGATCTTCCAGTCGCGGATGCGCTCGTTGGAACGCGCAAGGTTCACGATCAGCTTCTTCGGCTGAGCACTGTCTTTGTAGGTATACCGGTGATAGCCGGTCCTGAGGGTTGAGGTCAGCTCGGCGTTAATGCCGTACCGGTCGAGATAGACCTGGTAGTAGCCGGGATGCGCCGACTCCTTGGCATGGCTGAAGGGCGAGCCGAAGTCCTCTGGAGTGACGTCGCCGCTGACGGGCAGCATGGGAATGTTGCACAGGTTCCAATGCCCCTTGTTGGTGTGCGCAAAGGCATAGATCACGTTGTTCTCGTACTCGTAACCGGCGCCGCTGCCGAATTTGGTAATGGGACTGAGCTGAACCATCGCGTTGGGTACAGACGCTCCAGGAAAGACAAGGCCAGCCCACACACGCCATGGCGGATTAAACCCGATGTCCGCAGGATTGGTCAGCGGAGCCGTCCCCAGGAACGTGTTGACGTACTCCACCGGCCGCTTCTGTGCTTCCATGCGCAACGCGCTGGAGAGGAGAAGCGGAATCAGGATCAGGAGCTTCGGTGCCTTCAAGGTGTTTCCTCCGTGCCGCTCAGAACAACATCGCCGACGAATCACGTGCAGTGTCAGCTTACTTTGGTTTCAGGCTCCAGCCAGAATGCTGCAAGCCTGTACGATCCCATTCCTATACAACGGCCGGCCGGGCTGCATCTGCCGTGCTGTGAAGTGTCGCAACTGCGCTTGCCAGGCCTTCACTTGAGGCCTGCAGTTCCACCGCGCCCGCCTGCTTGATTGACTGCACAAAGACCATGCATTGTCCGCTGAATGCGCTTCGCTCCGCGGACGTGGCAGACGCGGGACGGTCTGCCTCGCGAGAGCTGGGATCGCCATTGCCCACGCCGATGATCTTGCCCGCCCCTGAGAGAGAGAAGTGGACTTTGCTGAAGTCCGTTGGAACCAGGCGGCCCTGCGCGTCGCGGACCTCCACCGCAATGGAGACCACGTCTTCTCCGTTGGCCTGGAAGGAAGTCCGGTTCGGCAGCAGCGCCAGTTGCGCCGGCGCGCCGGTCGTCTCCCGCCGTACGGTCAGGACAACTTTCCCCTGCTTCATTCCGCGCGCTTCAATCACCCCGGGCGCATAGACGACGCTCCAGTACAGGTGCGAGTTGCGCTTTGGCGACTGCGTGCCCGCGCTGACGCCATTGACGAAGAGCTCCACGCTGTCAAGGTTCGAGTAACACCGCACGTCAATCGCCTGCCCCTCCTTACCCTGCCAATTCCAATGGGGGAAGAGGTGCAGCACTGGCTCCTGGCTCCACCATGCTTTGTAGTAGAAGTAGATGTCTTTCGGGAAGCCGCATATGTCCAGGATGCCGGATTGAGAGCCGGTGGCGACGTGATCGTACGGTGTCGGTTCGCCGCGGTAGTCGAAGCCGGCCCAGGTAAAGCCGCCCGCCAGGAACGGCCTCTCGTCGAAGATTGTCCACCACGTCTCGGCGGGAGTCCTGCAGTCCGCGCAGCCGGGCTTATAGGCGGCCACATAGCCGCGTTTCGGGTCCGTCTCGTAGATGCCGCGTACACTCTTGCCGTTCGCCATCTCCGTGCCGATGGTTGGCAGCTTCGGAAACTTGGCGTGGAAGTCGTCGATATCCGCGGTTTCCGCGCGGCCAGCAGGCCGCTTCTCGTCGGGGATGCCGGAGTTGAAATAGTTGAAGCCCTGCACGTCCACAACGTACGACATGCCCCTGCCCCAACTGCCGTTCATGGCGCCGGTTACCGGCCGTGTGGGATCGAGTTTCTTTGTGGCGCGCTTCATGGACGCGATGATGCGCGCGCCCGTGGGAGTTCCCTGGTAGAAGTACTCCTCGTTGGCAAGAGACCAGATAACGATGCTGGGGTGGTTGCGGTCGCGCTTGACCATGCGCTCCAGTTCGCTGAGGCCTTCGGGCGTGGATGCCATGATGCGCGTCTCCGCCATCACCATCATGCCCAGTTGATCGCACGCGTCCAGAAACTCTGCCGCCACGGGGTTGTGCGCGGTCCGCCAGCCGTTCGATCCCATCTGCCGCAACAGCGCAACCCGGTCATAGTGCATGCGGTCCGGTACGCCGATGCCGACACCGGCGTGGTCCTGATGGCTGCATGTGCCCTTAATCTTGACGCTCTTGCCATTCAGGAAGAAGCCCTTGTCCGGGTCAAAGTGGATGGACCGGATGCCGAAGGTCGTGCCATGTTCATCTGCGATGCGGCCGCCGCTCTCCACCTGCGTGGCCACCTTGTACAGGTATGGCTCTTCCACGGACCACAGTTTTGCCTCCGCCAGAAGCACCTGGCTTGTCACCGTTACCGTGCCCCAGGCTGGAATCTCAAATGGCCGTGCCGGAACAGTCGCTACAAGGGCGCTATCCGGGCTAAGTATCTTCGAGGTCAGACGGCCGTGAGCCGCCGTATCGCTTTCGTTGAGCAGCTCCGTCTCCACCGAGACGCGTGCGCCTTTGGCCCGGACCTCGCTGCGCACGCAGGTGCCCCACTGCGCCACGTGAAGGGGATGCGTCTTCACCAGCCATGTATGCCGGTAGATCCCGGCGCCCTCGTAGTACCAGCCTTCGTTCAGCGTGGCGTCTGCGCGGACGGTGATGACGTTGCTGCCGCCGTACTTGACGTAATCGGTCACATCGAAGCTGAAGGGCGCGTAGCCGCTGAGGTTCCGTCCGATGTAGAAGCCGTTGAACAGCACTGTGGAATCGCGGAACACGCCGTCGAACTCAATCGAGATGCGCAGACCTTCATCGGGGGCTGGTATGTCAAAGGTGCGCTGGTACCAGCCGATGCTGGTGGCGGGATACTCACGGCCAAGCGCCTTGCCGCCATGTGCCGCGTGGACGGAGCCGTCCGGACCTTCGATCGGCTCAAAGGGCAGCTCCACCGCCCAGTCATGCGGCAAGTCGATCAATCGCCAGGCGCTGTCATCGAAGCTGTGCTGCAGCGGCCCGTCCTTGGCGTTGTGCAGCCAGTTCTGCCCAGCCTTGGCAAAGGTGCCCTCACGGGTCGGCGCGCCGTACCGGAAGTCCTTCATGGCGTCGTTCGCATCGCCCAGGCGAAAGCGCCAGCCAAAGTCCAGGAGCAATCGCTGGCGGGGCGAGTGCGAAACATCCGTGCCGCCAGCAGGCTGCAGCCAGACGTTGTCTGCCTTAACCGGTTCGTTGCCGGACGTCGGCTCCGCGAAGGCGATAACGTTCGATCCAATCAAAGCGGCTGATGCGGCGAGGCCCGTCTTCATCATGCCGCGGCGCGTGAACTGCATACTCATCTCCGGTGTCCCCCCTCGTACGTGGCTTACGCAACCGCAGGACGCGGTGTCTCCGCCGTGCTGGTGATGTTCACCACGGTTGGCTTCAGGCCTTCGCCCGAAGCGCTCAGCTCAATGGTTCCTGCCTGCTTTGCCGCCTGGACGAAGACCATGCATTGTCCGCTGAACGCGCTGCGCGATGCGGACGTTGTGGAGGCGGGACGGTCCGCCTCGTGCGAAGCTGGATCGCCATTGCCCAGACCGATGATCTTGCCTGTTCCAGAGAGGGAGAAGTGGATGGTGTTGGAGGCTGTGGGAACCATGCGGCCCTGTGCGTCACGCACCTCTACGGCGACAGAGACAACATCTTCGCCATTCGCACGGAAAGCTGCCTTGCCCGGCAGCAGGGCAAGTTGCGCTGCGGGGCCGGTTGTCTCACGGCGCGCGGTCAGGACGACCTTACCCTGTCGCATGCCGCGTGCTTCGATCGCTCCGGGAGCATAGGTCACAGGCCAATGCAGGTGCGAGTTACGCTTCGGAGATTTCACCCCGGCACTTACTCCGTTGACGAAGAGTTCGACGCTCTCCAGGTTGGAGTAACACCGCACATCGATTGCCTCGCCCTCTTTGCCTGCCCAGTTCCAGTGCGGGAAGAGGTGCAGCACAGGGTCCTTGCCCCACCATGACTTGTAATAGAAGTAGATGTCCTTCGGAAATCCGCACGTATCCAGGATGCCGGACTGCGAACTGGTGGCCACGCGATCGTAAGGCTTCGGTTCTCCGCGGTAGTCGAAGCCCACCCAGGTAAATCCACCGCTGAGAAACGCGCGCTCGTCGTACGCCGCCCACCATATCTCCGCAGGCATCCTGCAGTCCTCACAGCCCGCCGGATACCCGGTGACGTAGCCCCGTGCCGGGTCCGTAGCGTAGATGCCTCGCGCGCTCTTGCCGTTTGCGGTCTCAGTTCCGATGGTTGGCGATGTCGGGAAGCTGCGGTGAAACTCGTCAATGTTCTTTGCCGGGTCTGCCTCAGCTGCGCCGTTCCAGTAGTTGAAGCCCTGCACATCCACCACACCCGAGATGCCGTGGCCCCATCCGCCGTTCATTGCACCCGTCAGAGGCCTGGTGGGGTCGAGCTGCTTGCACAGCCGTTTCATGCTGGTGAGGATGCGGGCGCCGGTGTCGTTGCCCTGGTAATGTTCTTCATTCGCAAGGGACCAGATCACGATGCTGGGGTGGTTTCGGTCACGCCTCACCATCCGCTCCAGTTCGCTCAACCCCTCAGGCGACGAAGACATGATGCGCGCCTCCGCCATCACCAGCATGCCCAACTGGTCACAGGCATCCAGCACCTCCGCGGCGACGGTGTTATGCGCTGCCCTCCATCCGTTGGAGCCCATCTTCTTCAACGCGGCGACACGTTCCACGTGAATCGCATCCGGGACTGCGATGCCTACGCCGGCATGGTCCTGGTGATTGCACGTTCCTTTGATCTTGACGGGTTCCCCGTTGAGGAAGAAGCCCTTGTCCGGGTCAAAGCGGATGGACCGGATGCCAAAGGTGGTCGCATCATGATCCACGATAGCGCCGTCGCTTTCCACCTGTGTAAACACGCGATACAGGTTGGGCGTGTCAAGCGACCACAGCTTCGCCTGTGCCACCGGCACCGCGTTCTTCAGGGTGAGGCTGCTCCACGGCGCAATCTCAAACGCCTTGCCCCGAACCGTGGCGGCCGTTTCGCCAGCGGGACCGGAGACGGTATACACCAGCGGTCCACGTGCCGGAGCGTCGCTCTCATTCTGCAACTCGGTCTCGATCGTGACCTCCGCACCCGTGCCACGAATCTCCGACCGCACGGTAGTTCCCCACTGCGCAACATGCAGCGGCCGCGTCCTGGTCAACCAGGTGTGGCGATAGATGCCGGCGCCTTCGTAATACCAGCCTTCGTTCAACGTGGCGTCGACACGCACCTCAATCAGGTTCGTGCCACCATACTCGACAAAGTCGGTGATGTCGAAGCTGAACGGAGAGTAGCCGCTGAAGTTTCTGCCAAGGAGGAAGCCGTTCAGCACAACAAAGCAATCGCGGAAGACACCGTCAAATTCAAGACTGATCCGCGTTCCCTTGTCCTCAGCGGGAACATCAAACCTGCGGCGGTACCAGCCGATGCTTGTCTTGGGGAAGTTGCGGCCCAGCGGCTTGCCTCCATGGGCAGCGTGTGCCGAAACGAATGGCCCCTCCACGGACACAAAGGGCAGGTCCAGCGCCCAATCGTGCGGCAAGTCGACGGTCTGCCAGCCGCTGTCATCACGCGGCAGTTGGCTCACCTTGCCATTCTTCACGTTGTTGTGGCCGACGATCTGCCCTGACTTGGCGAAGGTCCCCTCCACTGCCGGCAAGCCATAACTGAAATCTTCCGCTGCTGAGTCTGCATTCCCAAGGTGAAAGCTCCACCCGAAGTCGAGCAGCAATCTCTGACGCGGGGAAAGCGGCTCGCCGGGAGCAGGCTCCCGGACCGGCTTGCCTGCCTGCGCGCCGGCGGCGCTCTCCGCAGCCGCAAACACCGTACCTGGTCCAATAATGCCTGCGGAGGCCGCGATCCCGCTTTTGATCACGCTTCGGCGTGTGAGATTCGTCATGAAGGGTCTCTGTCTGCTTTGAGGAGTAGCCCGCTTGCTGAATGGCACGCCTGACTGTAGGAAGAAAATACTGGAAGATGACAACGTTGTCCAGAGTGCGGCGCCGACTCTTGACCGTCGGTCCTGCTTCTCGACCGCGCAGTCTGGCCTTCATTTCGTCAGGTATGATTGCCGTGCAACGAGGATGCCTCTGCATGGGTATAGCCAGGAGTTCGAACTCCGTTACGCTGGTCGATGTGGCCCGCGAGGCAGGCGTGTCCCTGAAGACGGCATCGCGGGTTCTAAACCGAGAAGTCTCCGTGAGCAGCAGCACCCTGGAGAAAGTGCAGAGAGCCATGGCCCACCTGGGCTATCGCCCGAATGAGCTGGCCCGCGGACTCAAGGCACGAAAGTCTGCGACCATCGGCATGGTAGTCAAGAACCTGGCTGACCCGTTCGCCTTCAATGCAGTCAAGGCCGTTCAGGAGGTTGCCCGTGTTAACGGCTACATTGTGATCCTGGCGAGCTCCGGGTGGGACCCCGACGTGGAGCGTTCCGAGGTGGAGAGCCTGATTCGGCACCAGATTGAAGGTCTCATCATCTCGCCGGTGGGCAGTCCCAAGAGCAACTTTCTGGACATCATCCCGCCTGACTTCCACGTGGTCACACTGGACCAGCCGATGCGCAAGGCTTCGTTTGATTCCGTGATGATTGACAACCGGCGCAGCGTCAGGAACGCGGTCCAGCATCTGCTCGAACACGGGTATGAGCGGATTCTTGCGCTCTCTACACGCCCCTGGCTTCACACCTCCGTGGAACGCATCGCTGGTTACCGGGACGCCATGCGCAAAGCGGGACTGGAGTCCAGGATTGCGCTTGTGGAGCATGAGAGTTCTATCACGCGGGAGTGGCTCGACGAAGTTGTTTTGAAGCAGCACAAGGCGGATGCAGTGATCACCATGAACTGGGTCTGCACCATCGCGGCCTTGCGTGGCTTGAAGCACAATGACAAGCGTCTGCGCAAGGATGTTGCGTTTGTCTCCTTTGATGACTTCGACCTGGCGGACATGATCCATCCAACCGTATCGGCTGTCCGCCAACCTACGGAAGAGTTCGGCTACGAGGCAGCGCGACTGCTGATCCAGCGCCTCAAGGGAACCGGCCCGAAGACCCAACAGTCCATTGTGTTGCCAACCAGGTTCATCGCACGCGAGTCCTGCGGCTGCAAGCCCTTAAACGAAGACGACGCACGAAGCCCCGCGAAGCGGGTAGGTCTGATTGCGAAGAGACAATAATCCCGCTCCGCGGTCTCGTTGAAATATGCTCACGGCGTTGCTGAACTGGTTCGCCACAAGCAGAAAGCCGTCATCGGTCGAGACAACGAAGTGACGGGCCTCCGTCCCATGAAGTGAAGTACGCGCAATGAACGTCAGGCGTCCGTCCGGTCCCACGCGGAAGATGGGCAGCTCCTCAACCGCACCCCGGTTGCAGCAATAAAGAAAATGCCCCTCACGATCAAAGGCGATCTCGCCCGCCCGGTTATGCGCGACATCTCCTCCGCTGCTCATCGTCGGTGTGGTGGCAATGGCCGTCAGGGCTCCTGTCTGGGCGCTCCAGTGGAAGAGTGTCAGGGTTGAGTTCAATTCATTGATGGAATACGCCCACCTGCCGTTTGGGTGGAACGCCAGGTGGCGCGGCCCGGAACCCGCAGGCATCACGAACGCGGGCGGATCAGCCGGCGTAATCGTTCCCGCGGCAGCATCCAACCGGAAGATGAAGATACGGTCGGCACCTAGATCGTTGATGTAGGCGAACCGATTGTTTGGCGCGATGGCAACACCATGCGGATGGGGTCCGGCCTGGCGGTCGGCAATCGGACCATTGCCTTGCTGCGGGATGTTCGAGATGAAGTCACTGAGCCGTCCATCCTGGGCTATTTTTGCCGACAACGTAAAGCCCGCGGCATAGTTCGGTGCGACGATGCACTGCCCGGTACGGTCACAGGCGAGATGAGAAAAGCTGGCGCCCGGGGCCGTGACCGTGTTCACCGGTTGAAGGTCGCCATCGAGTGCGATCCTGTATCCGCTCAAGCCGCCTATGTCTTTGCCCGTCTGGTGTCCCGCGTAGAGGAACCGCTCACCGCCGCCGCGATTGTCCGTCATGAACGTGGTGGAGATGTCCGCGACCCGCCTGTATCCCGCGAGGGTGCCGTCATGGGCATTCCAGCGCCCAACGTAGATGCCGCCACCTGCCTTGGCATC
Organism: Granulicella sibirica; assembly: GCF_004115155.1. NCBI lineage: Bacteria > Pseudomonadati > Acidobacteriota > Terriglobia > Terriglobales > Acidobacteriaceae > Granulicella > Granulicella sibirica. The sequence continues at coordinate 165,318 of NZ_RDSM01000006.1, read as the reverse complement.
GCTTGAACTCATGTAAACGAGCGTTCCAGAGCGTTCCTCTGCCGTGCACCAGCGGGCGGCTGCGACGGATTGAACGGAGGCTGCAAGGAACGAGCGGCGCGTCAAGGTATGCAGCATGTATGTCCTCCCTGCCGCGGCGTAGCGACCCGATGCGTGGCTGTTCCTGCTTCTCCAGGTGCGGCGTCCCCTGCACCGCACCTTTCCGTGCTGTGGCGTTTCAATCGCTATCCTCCCGCCGAAGTTCGTTGGGTACTACTGTGTCCTGCCGCCGCCCGCGGCTGCCGGGAGAACATCGTACAGCGGGTGCGCAGGCGTGATCGCCGCATCTTCATTCGCGACAGAGATGGCCATGATGCGGACTGCGTCGTTGGTGGGTAACTGGATCGTCCGCGCCCCGGGGGGAACGTCTATCCCATAGGCGAAGAGATATGAGTAGGAATAATCGACATTCCGGCCGGTGGCATCATGGTGATGGCTTGCGTACCACGCAAGGTCGGAACGCTTGATGAAACCCGGTGTCATGCCGACCATGTCGCCGTAATGATCGTGCGAAATGTCCGGGGAACTCCACTTGCGGTTGTCCCACTGGCCGATATAGCCACCCCAGTCCTGGATCGTCACGTCCGCCACCTTGGTGCCGACTGTAAAGGTTGCGAGCTGATCGCCCCTGGCAGAAGCGGCCAGGATGTACACACGGTTGAACCGGCCCGCGGGCAGTGCAATGGTCTGCCCCTTCGCCGTCAGGGCGTTTGGCGATCCCGTCTTCGCGGCCGCCAACTGGAAGCTGACATCGTTGAACTGTATCTGCGAGGGCAGCATCTCCGCCGGGTAGGTGTTGCCCTTGCCGTCAAAGCCCGCCGTGGCAGCCTGTCCATCGCTGCTTGCGGCCGCGAGGTCATACGCCAGCGCCACAGGCGTGGAGTGCACCGAAGTTGCCACCGGTACCGGCGCGGCAAAGCGTACCGCGAACGAACGCGGCTGGTAGCTCCCGAAGGATGTTGGAAGAACGCCGTCGCGGACTGTGGCATCGCCAACCGGCTGTTCCTGCCCATTGACCTCGCGCGCGCTGGTGATGCTCTTCGCGAACGAAAGCTTCACATCCTGCTGCGGCTTGCCGTCGAGTTCCACCAGGCGCACGATCACTTCGTCGCTGAGTTCCGCTTTCTTCACCGCGAGCACGCGGATGCGTGGATTGCTGACCTTCAGGAGCGAATACGTCCTGCCGAGCGAACCCTCATGCCTGGCTGCCTGGAAGGCGTAAAGCGGAGCGTTGAGCCGCTGCGCCTGCCAGTCCGTCTGCGCATCGCGCCATCCACCGGCGTGACCGGAGAAGCCGTAGACGAACTCATGGTGGCCGAAGTCCTGTGTGGCTTGGTCAGGATAGCCGGCCTTGACCCCCGGGGAGCGAAGCAGCGTCAGCCGCAGGGTGTTGTCCGTCGGTTTGTCTGAACCGTTCTTGCTGTCCGTAAGGATGGTTGCGCCAAAGGTTCCGGACTTGTCTGTCAGGTCGATCCATTGGTGCGACGGCACTTCGAACTTCTTCGGCTCGGCTGTGGGCCGCTCGATGGTTCCGATGTCCCAGTTGTAGGTGGCCATGTCATTGGACGCGGCCAGCGGGAACGTCGCCTTCAGGTTTGATTCCTTGGTCTTCCAGTCGATGACGTTTCCAAATTCAAGGCGCCGTCCACTGTCGCCAGCGGACAGGCTAATGGTCTGCACGAAGTGCGAACCGGCAGTATCGCGCGACACTTCCACAGCAACGCGGACGGGCCCGTTCTCCACCACGCGGATGGCGGCAGGTCCTGAGACGTACTCCTTTGGCGCGGCCTGCTCCTGGTCCCAGTCCATGTTCCATGCGGGCCACTGCGCGGGATTGTCGTAGGAAAGCGCAAGACGGGCCGGAGCAGCCAGCATCTCCTTGCTGACCGTCTTGTCGTAGATGCTGGTCACATCTCCCGCATCGTTCAGTGTGACGCGGTAAAAGTCATTCTCCAGCCCCGTCTTCGATACCTTCAACGACGACGTCCGGGGGGCCGACGATGCGGGTTGAAGATCGAAGACACCATATCCTACCGACGGCAGGCTGGCCGCAAAGAGGACGCTGTCGCCGCTGATCTGCGACGGGATCTCCTTACCGTCAGGACCGAGCACGCGGACGGCCCTGGGAACTCCCGTGGGCCAGTTGACCTTGGCCTCCACAACATCTTCACGGGCGATGTTCAGCGGATTGAAGACCACCACCGGGACGCCCTTCACAGAGGTGTTCAGGGAGGACGCAACACCCTGTACCGTGCTCTGCAGCACACCGGCAAACTGGTTCATTGCGATCACATCATCGTTCCACGCGAACTCGTACGCTCGGGGCGTGGCGGTGCCCGCCGCGATGTCATGGAAGTGCGCGCCCATGGTCAGCGTCCACGCATCGTTCAAACGCTGCAACGGATAGGTGCGCGTTCCCAGCAACAGGGCCGCAACGGACGATTTTTCCGCCGCGTCCGCCAACAATTCCTGGTGACGGATCCAGCGCTTCTGATACGCCTGCGATGTCAGAGATCCGGCGGAGTGGTTCGTCAACTCCATTTCGCCGGTGTAGCGCGGCAGCGTTTCCGTCTCCGCCGGTGTGATGTTCAGGAACATGTCATCTGCCTTCGCGGAAAGGACATGCACGGGACCATCGCCGACATTCACCGGAGCGTCTGCGCCTGCGAGACTCACGCTGCCCTTGGTGATGATGGCTTCCAGGCGCTTGACGGAATCCTCGCGCGGAGCACCTCCGACATCACCGGTACCGTAGTAGTGGTAATCCGTAAACAGGCCGGTGACCTTGCCGTTATTCATCACCCGCGCAGCCCAGTCGCCCTGGAACCGGGACAGCGAATGCTCCTTCTGCCATGTGGTGATCTGTGACTGCCGGCTGCGAAGCAGGTCGCGCTCCTCACGATCCTTCTGGCTGAAGGGCCGGCCGGCAGTCCGGTTCTGCCTCATGGTGTCATTCAGCGTGGCGAGCTTCTTTTGGATATCGGCGAGTTCCGGGTTGGCAGCGTCAGGCGGAAGCGGCGCGCTCAGGTCCGTGTTAATGGTGCCGTTGTAGCTCCCGGGATTCAGCCCTGCGAGGACGCTCCTGCCGTCCGGACCCACCCAGACGCCCACGTTGAACGGAGTTCCTTCCGGCGTCCTCTCCAGCGATTCCTGTCCGCCTCCAGGGGCTGACGATCCCCACACCAGCTTCTGCGTGGAAAATCCCTTCACCCCCGCATGCGCAAGAATACTGGGCAAAGAGGAAGGGAAACCGAAGCAATCCGGCAGCATGTACTCCGCGCTGCTCTTCCCGAACTCCTTGCGAAACCAGTTGTTGCCATACAGCACCTGGCGGATGAGCGCCTCCGCACTGGGAGCATTCACATCGCCCTCCTCCATGGAGGAGCCCGCCGGGTACCACCGGCCGTCGGCAACATACTGCTTTACCCGTGCATAGTCCGCGGGAAAGTACTCCTTCATAAAACGGTAGCGATTGGCTCCGCTGAAGTTGAACGTATAGTGCGGATACTTCTCAATGAGACGGAAGTTGTCCTGCATGGTCTTGCGGATGTACTCATCGATAACCTGTGGGTATTCCCAGCGCCATTCGGTGTCCAGATGCGCATAGCCGATTACGTAGAGGGTGGGTTCCTTGGTAAGGTCGGGCTTCGCAGTGCTCTGCCCCTCGGCTGAGATCGAGGCCGCAAGCCCAAGCATAGCGGCGGTGCGCAGTACATGTCGCAAGGTTTCCATCAGGCACTCCAAAGCGTTGGAAGGTATCGGTTCCTAGGCGCTCTCCAGCGGTATCCCTCGAACTTGGGGCATACTCAATGGAGAATGACAGCGTTGTCATGCAGGGCGCACCGGGGTAATGACGCGCCATCTTTCCGCAGTGTAGCACTCAACTGTTTTCGAAGGTGTCCTCATGCTTAATCTGGCGTTGCGAATTACGGGCAGCCTCCTTGCTCTCTCGTTCGGACTGGCTGCCCACGCACAGAACCTGGCGGTCGTGTTCGGCTCGCACTCGAGCGGGCCAGGTGAGGGATTTTCTATCGGCCGGTTCGACTCCGCAACCGGTCACCTTACCGATCCGCAGTTGATGCTGCAGGCGGATGCGCCAGCGTACTTTGTCTTCGATCCGTCACACCGGTTCCTGTACACCTGCGGCACTCCGGCGTTCATCGCTGCGTACGCTGTGGATCGCGCAACCGGACATCTCACGCTGCTGAACCAGAAGCCAAGCGGAGGCGGCGATCCCAGCTACATCAGCCTGGATAAGACAGCACGCTTCGCGTTCGTGGCGAACTACCAGGGTGGAAACATAGCCGCTTACGCCCTGCGACCGGACGGCACCCTTGGAGAGCGCACCGCCTTCATACAGCACACCGGCCATAGCGTGAATCCGCTGCGGCAGACGCGTGCCTTTGCGCACTCCATCCTTGTGGACCCATCCAACCGGTTTGTGCTGGTTGCCGACCTTGGCCTGGACAAGATCTTTATCTACCGGTTCGATGCCGCAACGGGATCGCTCACACCATCCGATCCGGAGACGGTCCAGGCGCCACAGGGCTCCGGCCCGCGCCACATCACCTTTCACCCAAACGGCAGGTGGGCCTACCTGATCACGGAGATGGGAAGCTCCATCCTGTTGTATGACTGGGATGCAAAGCGCGGAACGCTGAACGAGAAACAGCAGATCTCAGCCCTGCCGGCTGACTTCAAGGGCGTGAGCACGAGCGCCGAGATCAGGGTCCATCCCAACGGACGATTCCTGTACGCCACCAATCGAGGACGCAACAGCGTTGCTGTCTTCGCCATCGACCGGGCCTCTGGCCGGCTGTCTCCGCTGCAGGACATCCCCTCCGGAGGCAGAACGCCGCGCAACTTCGACTTCGATCCCAGTGGCCGCTGGCTGCTGGTTACCAACCACGACAGTGACACCGCCGCGGTCTTCGCCATCAACCCGGATACAGGGGTGCTCAACCCGGCCGGAGACCCCGTGCATATCCGGCATGCCTTCAGTCCGCGCTTTCTGCCGCTGCAGCCCTGAACCTGCGTGCTGGTGCTACGGAAGGTGCAACGCGTCAAACATAGCGATGCGTTGTTCACGTAGCGGGTTCAGCACGGCTTTGCTCACGGTGTCGATCACCATGGATGTCCGCGGCGTCGCGTTAAGAGCGGACCAGTGGAGGCGCCAAACCGGAACTGCCTCCGCGGAAGACTTATGTTCACTTCGAACGAACGTCTGCTCCAAGGCCAAGCCTCTCACTTGCCTCTGAGCCATGTTCCCGGCAAGAGGCGACGACTTCCATTTGCGTATCAGAGCTTCCACGGACGCGCAGGACGTCGGCAGCTGACCGGCTTTGGCTAATTACCCGTTCCCCAGTTAAAGTTCGGCTTTGGACCCATCTCGAAAACGAGGCTGCCGCCCGCAACCATGTCTGCTTGATCTAAGCGGGGAACATTAAGTGGTCTGCCATTCAACTTGGCCGACTGTATGTACTTATTGTCTGCCGAAACGTGGTTCGCCTGAATCACGAAGGTGCCTCCGCTTCTTCCTGGCAGCTTGACCTCCACTTTCGGGAAAATCGGACTTCCGATCTCATAGACCTTGCTTGAGAGATCCACCTGGAGGAATCCAAGCGCACTGGTTACATACCAGCCCTCCAGATCCCCGTAATCGTCCATGCCGCATAAGCCAGCGGGGACTGGGCGGTATAACTCGGTTTGGATTCTGCGAACCAGCGCCTGCGTCTTCCACGGCTGCTTGACATAGTTATAGAGGTAGGGAACGTGCCGGTACTGCTCATTGCCATGGAAATATAAACCGATGACGCCTGTCAGGTCACGCAGCGGTACTTTCGGCTGATAGGGTGCGGAAAAGAACGTGTCCAGCCTTGCGGCAAACCTGCTGGGACCACCCAGCAGATCGATGAGTCCAGGCATGTCGACCGTGTTGAACCACAGATAATTCCATGCGTTGCCTTCTCGATACACGTCTTCGGCGTGAGGCTCCACGGGATCCAAGGGAGGCATCCAGGACCCATCTGCATGACGTGGCGCAAAGAACCCAACCGACGGGTTGTAGAGTGTCTTGTAACTTTGTGATCGCTTCAGAAAGAATTCAGAATCAGTTTCATTGCCAACGAGCCTGGCCAACTCAGACATGGACCGGTCATCCATCGACAACCCGATGGAACGATTGACATAGTCCCTGACTCCAAGGTCCGCAGGTATGTATCCATACTTACGATAGGCTGCCCCTGCCGGGCCACCGCCGTTCATGGCCTGGTTGTGCAGGTCCTGATACGCAGCCTTCAGGTCAAGGTCGTGAAAGCCTATCTTGTACAAACCCAGCAGGCTTGACACGTTTCCGGGGCCCCAGTATCCACCGCCCCAGTGCCATCCCCAGAAACTTCCCTTGCCTGCCATCCGTCGGGAAACCCAATCGTCTCCTCGAGCAAGAATCATTCCAGCGGAATCGTAGAACGGAAACCACGAATACTTTGGACCGGCAGCCGTACGATACACAGCGGTGTAGAAGTTAACCCGATCGCGCGCGGACCCGCCGGTTACGACCATCCGGTCCAGTATCTGGCTCCAGAGTGCCCTGGCCTGGCCTTTGATGGCTTCAAAGTCTGCTTCTTGCGGCATCTCCTTCTTCAAATGGGCAGCCGCATCAGCCAGGCTAACGGTAGACGTGCCTACCTTTACAAGGACCTGCTCCTGGTTTGAAGTGTCGAATGTGAGATAGGCGCCAACAGGAGTTCCGCTGGCCTCGGAGCTTCCAGCAGTTACAGCACCATCCTTCCATGTTCCCGAAGACGCGAAGTCCTTGCTGAACTCGGCACGAAAGTAGACGGTGCTGTTACGCCCGGTCTGAGACCCCTCAAGCGTGTGCTTGCCAACGACGGAAACAGAGGCGTTCGTGACCGCGGGACGCGCAGTACCTAAGTCAACGAGGATGTTCGCCTGCTGCGATGCGGGGAAGGTATAGCGGTGGAAGGCACAGTGCGCCGTCGCAGTCAGTTCCACTCGAACACCATACGTCCCCAAGGAAACGGAATAGTATCCTGCCGATGCCCGTTCGCTTTGTGAATCCTTGGTTGAGCGATACCCCGAACCTGGAGCGGTGCGGGTGCCCGGAGAGGTCTTGATAGCGCCGACCGTCGGCATGAACAACAGCCGGTTTTCATCGCTGTACTCGCCGTTCATCTGCGTAAATCCCATGATCGTTGGGTCATCAAAGCGGTACCCCGAGCCGCGCACGTGATACGCGCCGTCAAAGCCCGTTACAGGACCCACACAAAGGTACCCGGCTGGATCTGGGACCATGGCGCACGGGTTCACAGTCCCGGAGTAAAGCTCCTCGCCCGGCGCCGGGTTGCTGCCCAGGTATTGCTTGTCAGTGATGGGGGCAGTACCGATGAGAGGATTCACGTAGTCAACGGGGCGGCGCGGCGATTGCGCCTGCAGGACAGTGGCGAACGCGAGGAAAGCTGCTAGAAGAACGTTTCCTTTGGGCCGTTTACTCACCACCACCGTCGCTAGGTACTTCCTGTACGATCCGCATCCGAACCTCTCTGTAACCCTTAGTAAGTCCATGCAACCATGCCTTCCTCTATGCGCGCCATCTTTTCACGTCGAGCGATGGCCTGTTCGATTCCTCACCTGCACATGGCCTCTCAGCAGACCCTATGAGCGCCGCGTCGTCAATGTAAGAGCGGCTTGCGCCAACCCGCGCGAAGACGCCACAATCTCGATTGCTCCGGCACGCTCTGTGGTGCCGATAAGTGCAAGGCACAGACCATGGAACACGCTATGCTGCGTGCCTTTATAGCTCTCGTGGTTTACTGGATCGCCATTGTCCATGCCGAGAAGTTTGCCTTCTCCCCGAACCTGCAAGGTTACGGCATGGTCAGCAGTCGGAACGCAACGCCCATTGCTGTCCCGCACTTCCACTGTCACATGAGCTACATCGCGGCCATCCGCATCGAGTGTTACGCGATCTGATGAGAGAAACAGCCGTGCTGGCTCCCCTGTTGTTGCAACCTCCACCGTGCTGACAACCTGCCCGTTCTTCGTGCCCACGGCCTTTACCGTTCCGGCTTCATAGGGTACGTCCCAGGACAGATGAAGATCGGCCGTGGTCTGCAGTACCTTTGCGCGTGCCGGGTAGTTCGCATAGTGCTCTTCCATGCCCGGACTTGGAAATGCATACCCTTTTACTCCCCAGCTTTTGCCATTCACAAAGAGTTCCACGGTGTCGCAGTTGGTATAGCAGAGAATCGAGACAACCGTGCCTTCATGCCCCTTCCAGTTCCAGTGGGGAGAAAGATGCAGAACAGGCTTACTGGTCCAGAGGCTTTGATAGAAGTAGTAACTGTCCTTGCGAAAGCCGCAGGTATCAAGCACGCCACAGGAAGATCCCTTTGCCGGCCATGTCGCCTCCCCCAGGTAATCGATTCCTGTCCAAATGAAGTCGCCGCTCACGTAGTCATAGGTCTGAATAAAACGTTGCAACTGCTCGACCTCGACCAGCAGGTTGCTACTCTTCTCGACATATACGGCCGATTCCGCGCCGATCTTATAGGAGCCACGGGGAGCTCTCAAAGCGACGCTCTCTGTGCCGATGAAGCGCCGATTGGGAAACTGATGCCGGTCGATGCTATAGAACTTCTCTCGTCTGTCGCGCCAGCGGTCTACATAGTTATAGCCAACGACATCCTGCTCGGCCAAAAACTCCGGTAACGCTCCATGTGGCTCGGCCGCTATCATGTCGCACGCCACAGTGACAGGCCGAGTCGGATCTTCCGAGTAGAAGATTCCTTTCAGCGTGCGGAGAGTCTCGACTCCGCGCGCCGAACCCTGATCCGGCACCTCGTTCCCTGCATTCCAGATGACGATGGAGGGATGATTGCGATCGCGCAGGATCATGTCCTTCAGGTCGCGATACGCCCATTCATCGAAGTACTTGTGATAACCGTACTGCGTTGTCTGCGCCTTAGCCCCGTGCCACTCGTCAAAGGCATCGAACATCACCATGAAGCCCATGGTGTCGCACAAGTCAAGAAACTCTGGCGCTGGGGGATTGTGGCTGCAACGGATTGCATTGCACCCCATATCCTTGAGCAGAGCAAGGCGACGCGCCCACATCCGCTCAGGAACTGCTGTCCCTACCGCGCCCGCGTCTCCGTGGAGGCAAACTCCATTCAGCTTGACGGGTTCGCCATTCAGCAGAAAGCCCTTGTCCACGTCAAAACTGATCGAGCGAATACCAAGCGGGGTCGTTGATGCATCCGCCGCTCGACCGTCATGTTCCACGACCTGATGAACAGAGTAAAGATACGGCGAGACAACGGACCAGAGTTTCGGAGATGCGACCTCGACGCGTTGCACAAAGGTAAGCTCACCTCCGGCAGGGATCTCAGCTTTAGCCGCGGAATCCTTTACCGTCGCGCCGTCCCGGTCCTGGATTAAGGTACGCACGGAGCAGACGGCCGGTAGCGGGAGATCATTCTGCACACGAGTAGACACTTCAACCGTCGCACTGTTCGTGGAGATTTGCGGCGTCCGGACGCAGGTTCCCCACTGTGCGATATGAACAGGTTCTGTCGTCAGCAGCCATGTGTGCCGGTATATGCCTGAGCCAGAATACCATCTGCAATTTGGCTGTAACGAGTTATCGACGCGAACAGCAAGAACATTCGGCTGGCGGCCTGCATGCAAGTAGGGCGTGAGATCGTACGCAAAACTGATAAACCCATACGGACGCATTCCCAAGGAGTGGCCGTTGATCCACACCTCGCTGCGCTGATACACCCCATCGAACTGGAGGATGAGTTTTCCGCCCTTGGAAACAGGCGGAGCCGCGAAGTGTCTGCGATACCAGCCAATGCCGGTGGGCAAGTAGGCACAGAAGCCGGCACCTGGGGCATCTTCACGAAATTCGCCCTCGATGCTCCAGTCGTGAGGCACACTGATGATGCTCCACGGCTCATCATGGAAGTCTGGAGACTGTGCGCCCTGTACGTCTCCCTTTACGAACCGCCAGTCACTGTCGAAGCTACTTCTGCGAGACGAAGATTCACGTTCAACGTTCCTTGCAGAACCAAAGTCGAAAGGCACCTTGGAAGCGGCCACAGCCATAACCGCACCACTCATAAACTCGCGTCGGGTTAATTCAGATTGCGCAGTCTCTTTCGACTTATTCATCCGTATCAGGCTACGCACCTTCGACCTGCCATGTATCCGCCGAAAGTACTACATGAGCCTCCCCTTCTGAGAACATTAACCCAAACGGCGGTCCAGGCACATCAACGGTGCCCGCATTGGCTTTGGAGCAGAATGGCGTTCAACTGTGTCTGCAGAATCGGGACTCATTCGCGGATGCCGATGCTGGTCAAGCGAATAGGTTTCGTGAGAAGATGTTGCACCAATATGCATGTGCTACCCACCGATAGCGTTTGTGGGTCCGACGCATGTGACGACGAACGTGCGTGCATGCAGAAGTATTTGTTGTCCATCCTCGTGTTTCGCTCTGCTCGAATCGGTTGGGCACAAAGAACGCGTCGCGCTTCCTTAAGTAGTCCAGTCCTTCATCTCTGCTGGCTCTGCTTATTTGCTCTTCTCTCTTCTGCCGCGCAGAAGAAGACACCAGGCAACATGCTCGCTGAGTTCGGATTCCAGAACGGACAACACACGTACTCGGTTGATTCGTGGCAGAGGGGCGACGGACTTCCTGGCCAGACGGTAAATGCCGTTGTCGAATCGCCGGACGGATACCTGTGGGTTGGGACTGACAGCGGGTTGGCGCGTTTTGATGGCACCCGATTCCGCAACTTCACCCGGGCGAACACGCCAGCCATAGCCGACGACAACATTCGGCACCTGTTGGTCGCCCGCGATGGAAGCATATGGATTGGAACGGATGGCGGAGGAGTGGTTAAATACAGCAGCGGTAACTTTCGCAGCTACATCTCGAGAAGCATCCCTGGGAGCGCCTTCGTGCTTGGGCTGTACGAAAGCCCTGATCGAGTCATCTGGGTCTCTACGGACGCAGGCCTGTTCCGAGTGCAAGATGATCACCTTGTCCTTGCAAACCAGGAGCTGGGCGTGCCCGCAGTCTCGTCTACTGAGGCCACGAAAGATCGTTCCGCTGTGGATGCAGTCTTAGAAGATCGTTCCGGCCGGATATGGATTGGTGGATCGCAACTCTTCGCCAGCATCCAAGGGCATGCGCGGGAATTTGTTCTTGATCCGAAAGATAGCCGTACTCATATTCGGGCGCTGCTGGAGTCCCATGACGGTTCAATATGGGCAGGCACCATTGAAGGTCTCTTTTGCCTTCCTCCCGGAGCTTTGGAGTTCATCCGCATCAACGGACCACGGGGAACGATTCGCACGCTGTATGAAGACCAAAGCGGCGACCTGTGGGCAGGCTCTATCACCGATGGGGTCTACATTATCCGCGATCGGAAGGTTGCACGTCTTGCCGAGACCAAGACGCACATAGACAATACAGTCCTGTCGATCTCAGGAGACAGTGAACACAGCATCTGGGTTGGTACCCGGAAGGGCCTGACGCGTCTTAGCGCGTCTTCTATGCGTGTGCTTCAATTTCCTGCTAACGCCGACTCCGACTTTGGGACAATCTCAATGGATGCTGGGGGAGATCTGTGGGCACCTTCCTCCGAACTCTTTCATGTCCATGGAGATAACGTCACGCGCCGCCGCATTGCTGGCGTAAGGGGTTCTCTGATCCGCGGCGTGTACCACGCCCGCGATCATTCCATGTGGATCGGGACCAACGGAAGCGGGCTTTACCATGTAACTTCGATTGGAACCGTTCATTATGACACCAGCCAGGGCTTGGTCAATAACTACATCCGGTGCGTTACAGAAGCACGAGACGGCAGCATTTGGATCGGTACTGACGGCGGGATGTCACACCTAAGTCATGATGTGTTTCGGTCGTTTAAGGAAAGTAATGGGCTGACATTCAACAGCATCCGTTCCATTGTGGAAGACCGTAGTGGAGACATTTGGATTGGAACCGACCATGGCCTCAGTCACATGAGGAGCGGCGCGTTCCTAAGTGACACCGCCACACTAGCTTTGGCACAAGCAAAGGTGTGGTCGATTCTTGAGGATTCTGAGGGTATGTGGTTCGGAACGGCTGGCGCGGGGCTTTACTGGTACTCGGCTGGCAACGTTACTAGATTCGGAACAGCCGAAGGTTTAGTCAGCGACACGATTTATTGCATTCTTCAGGATAACCGTGGGCGATTGTGGCTCAGCAGCCCATACGCCGTAATGCTGATGGATCGTGACGAATTGACCCATGAACCAACTTCGGCGCACAGTTTGATTTCCGTCCGCACCTTCACTGCGAATCGGGCTTCCGGCATCGCGCAGCTATACGGCGGCACACAGCCTTCGGGTGTACTCTTGCACGGTGATGGAGCTGCGTTTCCCGCAACGCACGGGGTGTGGAGCATCCAGCCAGACCAGGACGCAAAACCAGCCATAGCCCATTTGCATATCGATTCAGTTGCCGTGGACGGCAAAACTGTGGTTCCGGAAGGGTTTCTAAGACTACCCGCGAGGAACGGCAGAGTGGAAATCTCGTACGAATTGGTTTCCCTTCACCCGCAGGACCGATGGCGATTTCGCTACAAGCTGGATGGTTTCGACCCAGACTGGATCCTGGCGAAACCCGATCAGCGGATTGCCACCTATACAAACGTCCCACCTGGGCACTATGTGTTTCATGTCGAGCTATGGGGCGGTGGCCGGGATTCATCGAAGGTGGCTGCGGCCCTCGGCGTTTTCAAGGAACGGTCGGTTTACGATACTGTCTGGTTTCGCACCGTCGGTATTCTGGCCCTCGCAGGCCTTCTTGTTCTGGCTTACTATACGCGGCTTAATCGGTTGCATAAGCACTTTCAGATAGTCGTTGCGGAGAGAACACGTATCGCGCAAGAGATGCATGACACGGTCTTACAAGGATGTGCCAGTGTGTCTGCTCTCCTGCATGCAGCCTCAAGCGGCGACGTTGAAGACACTGAATCCCGCCTTCACATGATTCAGTATGCATCGACTCAACTAAGGGCGACCATGGATGAGGCTCGTCAGACAATTATGGACTTGAGGACGGACAAGCAGCAGGGCGTCGCATTGATTTCTGTTCTTGAAGACATGACGAGACGAAGCACGCGGGAGCACGGGGTAGAGACGTCCTTACTTGTGGAGGGAGAGGTGCTTTCGTTAGGGCCACGAGCAGCCCATTCGCTCGCCATGTCGGTGCGGGAAGCTATCTTCAACGCTATTCTGCACGCGCGTCCCCAATCCATCAAGGTGACTCTTCGCTTTCTGCCGACCATCCTGGAGATCGTCATTGCGGACGATGGCTTAGGATTTCACCCCCAAGCTGTGCAACCACAGGATCACTTTGGCATCCAGGGCATGCGGGAGCGGATTTCCGGTTTCGGCGGCCAACTGCAGATTCAAAGTGCATTGGGAGCGGGAACTGTGGTCCGCATCACACTTCCACTTACTGGCGTGCTAACCAAGCTTTGAGGCATGTTAACCAAGCCCGAATCGCATGCTACACTTTCGCGTCAAAGCACACAGGAGCAGTTCGCAATGGAGATTAGGGTTCTAATCATCGATGATCATCCCATTATGCGGGTTGGCGTAGCAGCCATGATGGCCCATTGCAAAGACATGAAAGCGGTCGCCTTTGCGGGCACTGGCGAGGAAGGATTAAAGTATCTGGCTGGTCAGCCGGTCGACATCGTCCTTCTTGACTTGCGTTTACCTGGAATAAGTGGATTGCAGACGCTCTTGGAAATCGGTCGCAAGCATCCTGACACGCGGGTTATTATCCTCACCACCTATGAAGGTGACGAAGACGTCCATCGCAGCCTGAAGGCCGGCGCGAGAGGCTATCTGATCAAGGGGTTGCCGACGGAGACGCTTGTGGCCGCGATACGCAAAGTGCATGGAGGCGGGAAATATGTGCCTGTACCGTTGTCAAAGTCTTTGGCAGAGCGAACGGCCGAGACGTGTCTGAGCCCACGTGAATGCGAAGTTCTGGAGATGCTTGCCCAAGGCAAATCCAACAGGGAGATTGGGCTTGCCTTGGGAATACGAGAATCGACGGTGAAGTGCCACGTCAGCGTAATCCTTACAAGGCTTGATGTGAATGACCGTACGCAGGCAGTCGTAGTGGGCTTGCAACGTGGTTTCCTCCACCTCTATAAACCGGCTTGAAGCCGGCCTGAGCCGCGAGGCCTTAACCTGACACGCCGTGCGATCGCGAGGCACATCATCCCTGATGCAGATGTACCTGCGCCTACAAACGATCATCCTGCCGGATATTGCGGCCCGTAACGCATCAGCGTGCCAGATGACGTTCTTAAAACCCGGCGAGTGGACGCTGCGACCAGGACCGCTACCGTTCTTCCGGCAAAAAGAATTCAGTTCGCCACCCATCGAACGATTGGGTGACGAACTGGGTACGCAGCTCGTTGGTCTGCAAAAGATCAGTTCGCCTCTCCCTTCATCTACATCACCGTTAATCTGGCAAGTCGTACTCAATGATGGCAATTTGATCTTCCTCAAACGCAACTTCTACTACGGTGTTCACCAAAGCTCGCTTACCCAGATGACCTAAGACTGCCTCAAAAAGTGACTGTTGCCGCTTCGGTGTCACGTTCGGAACAATGATGATTAGCCCTGCGTGGAGATCCAGCTCCGCATACAAACGACGGAAGTCTGCGGCATTGTTGGTCACGAGCGTGCAGTCCCGCTCGGCAGCCCTTTTCAACACATCGGGATCTTTCCATCCCTGCATTCCTAGATAAACAAGGTAATGCGCTTGGTGGTTCCGCTCTTCCGCCACGCCCACGAGGGATAGATGAAGGCATTCGTCGATCAGAAAGGTCATCGTTCCCTTGCCGCTCCAATCGGAACCAGGGTCTTTCTAATTTGGGTCGAGTTCTCTGCCCATGGCCGGGACGCTGGCCGGCCCCGACGAGGATGAGCAGCGACGTAAACAGGAGCCAGTCGAACCTGTTCGGCGCTCAAAGACGGATGACCGTCCGCGATCTCTTCAGCAGTCGCGCCTTGGGCAAGCATTTCCCATAGGGCGGCAACAGGGATTCGAGTGCCGGCAACGACCGGAGCGCCACGCATTACATTTTCATCCACGGTGACCATGGCAAGATCACAAGAACGAATCCCAACCGCGAGATGCAAGCGTCAGCCCGTCTGTTTTTCTAACCCTTTGAGCTTGAGGGCACGCTCAACATGAACTTGGAAGTCTCGTTCATTCGAGTCATAACCTTCTGGCGTTCGACTTTGTGCGTTCAGATATGACGCTTTCTGCTGTTCACATGAAAGGTTGGAGATACCAATGCTGCCTTGTAGAGTCTCTATCGGCTACATCCTCGCGTGTTTCTTGGCACCCGTTTCAAGTGCGAATGCCACCTCTGGTCACACTTTCTATGTAGACGCGAGAGACGGCAAAGACACGCATTCTGGTCAGTCACCCTCCCATGCTTGGCAAACTATGGCAGCGGTGAATTCACACCAGTTTCAACCTGGTGATCATTTGTACTTTCACGCAGGGCAAGAGTTCCCCGGCATGACGCGGGCCATGGGCTGCGGCACGTCCGTGAAACCGATCATCGTTTCAAGCTTCAGCGATGGGCATCCTGCACGGCTCGTTGGGGATGGTGGACTCGCGACTGGCACTTTGGGCTCTGTAATGATCAGGGCTTGAGAGAAGACGGCTCTCTCAAGGTTGATCTTGAGAACGGTCCGCAACCTGCGGAGAGGGTCACCTATCTCGCAACACAGCGGACTTTTGTGTGGCTTGATGAAGTAAACGGAAGTAGCGTCCTTCAAACCCCACGAGGACCCTTGGGAAAGTTGGGAGTCAAAGTCCCGCTGGACAGTCTTGTTGTGCCCTCCCCAAACGAGCAATACATCGCTATAGCCAGCAATGGTGGGGAGCTTGCGATTTATAACGTGAGCACCATGAAAAGCGTGGCGCTCGGTCATATACAGATTTCGCCTGACGCCAACTGGGACTATATGAAACCATCTTGGAATCCGTGGTTTTCCGACAGCTCGGCGTTGTGCTTCTCTACGGGCGGATCTATTTATGTCACATCCCCCGATGGTGCACGCGTCGAAGAAGTAGGAAGAAAGGTGTCCGGCTATCTGCCAGTGCCTTCCCCTGACGGTCGTTCGATTGCTTACGTTACCTTCCTTAGTCAGCCGATGAGCGTCAGGCCGGATCTCACCTTCTGGGGAGAAGCCTCTGTCTGGGTCATCCACCGAGGGCAGAACGAGAGTATCCGGGTCACACAACCAACACGAGACACGACACTCGATCTACGATGGCTCGATCCAGCGATGTTGATCTTCGATCGCATGAACGATCAAGCTTTCCCTGAAACGCACTCACGCATCTGGACTGTAAGAGTCCCGAATACTCCGGGCGGCTGAACTCCTGCGGAGCTCCTTGAAAACGGCGCTTTGAGCAACTAGCCTTTCCACCATGACAAGAACATCAAAACCGCGACGATAACGCGCGTAATGGTTCGTCTTCGCGGCTCGTCCGGGTCAATCGACCGATAGATCACACGCTTATGGCGCGATTGCGTCGGTCTGTAGAAAGTCGGCATGACAGTACAGTAGAACAATAAATCCGCGTTGCAGATGCAAAAAGGTAGACACGCGCCGAGGTGAAGGACGCGGTCCCCAAAAAAACGGTGTTTCGGCCAACTTCAAGTTACCCTGGTGCCGCTAGGACCGAAGTTGCCGGCAACCCCGACTTTTCGGACGTCTCCCTCACGACAACCGGATTTGTCGTGGGTAACGCCATAGTCGAACAAGATAGAGGATCTGTTCATGAAACCGCGTGTTACGAAGCTTTGCCTCGTTTTGTGTGTTTCTTTAATTGCTTTGGGAGCGATCGCTGCCAGTCTTCGACTGGTAAGTGCAGCGGTCGAACGAGCGAAGGAAGCTGTTCGTCAAGAGGATAACCGAGTCGTGCTCGGGGCTATGCAGAATTATCTGAAAGACTTGGGCCGATCTCCGCAGACGTTGGAGGACCTCGTCGATGCAGGTTATTTGAAGGCTACCCCGCAAGGCTCCTCTCTTCCGTTGCCTCATCGGAATAGCAGTCGGCCAAGTTCCAGCACATCCCCTAATCGCTGAAGCCGCACGCTTCAAGGTGTCTTGGGTTGGCTTGTATTCCCTGAAACGACTTTCAAGGAAAGAGCTGCCTGCGGGGTGCCGCAGCCGACTACCTAGACACCGAACTGCGACAAGTGGTGGTCAAGGTGCTTGTACATGAGGATCGCCCACTGATGTGGTTTGAGCTGCCCGAAGAAAGGATGTGGATGTTGCGAGCAGCACGATTCGCCCATTGAAGCGAATCTCTCGACGGTTTCGGTAAGTTCGTTCCGCTCCCGGTCGAACTCGCTTGCTGTGGAGATCTCCGAGAAAAGTTCCGGCACAGAGGGCGAGTTACGCCGCATCGGCTTATCATTGCCGAAAACCATCGGTTTGATGAGTGGGCCGATTATATTCCCAGGAAAGGGCGCCCGCCTCGGATTGATGACGCCCATGGCCATCTGAAGGCCAGCAGTGCAATGCGAAAGCATTTGAGTGACCGGCATCTGACCCCATTGCCGTTCACTGTCGGGGTCTAGACGGCCTATGCGTTGCTTTATGTCTTTGAGCAGAGCAGGATCGAAGAGATTTTTCATGGCAGCGTGGGGTGTATCAGTGTCTCGCTGACAGTTTACCCGCTGCTACAGCAACGCCCGCCTCGAAAACGGGAGTTATGGGAAACCAACTGCTCCAGGAGCCGGGATCAGTCACACTCAATGCGTTCTCTGGGTCCCGATGACTCCAGACCTCTGCAACTCACGCGCTGGAAGCAGAATGCTCTTGCTCAAAGCTAGTTCTTCGAGTTCGCCTGATGCCAGGTTCCATCGAACGTGACGTTGAAACCGCCGCATAGCTGATTATCGACGGCACGGAAGGTTTTGCTGGCAAGGTCGTACTTCAGATCAAGGACGCAATCTGGCAACTCGCCGTGATCGAGGATGTGGAGAAATGGCCCCATGGCGACGGCGTCGCCGCTCACCTGGCCGGTATGCACATTGTGCGCAATGTTGGTGTAATACGCCCTGCCCTCGACGTGGATCTTGCCGTGGCCTTCGGCACTGCGCGTAACGACCAGCCGGTCACTGTGCATGCGTGCATGGCCGGTGACCCAGGTTCCGAGCCACTGTTCCGTCGTGATGGCGGGAGTCGACGGGACGGGCACCAGCCGATCGGTTGGGATCCAACCCGACCATCCGCCCACCATGGCGCACGTCCAACGGTCCTGGGTCGCACCGGGAGCGATGAGATCGCCTTGATATTCGTCAGGCCTGGCTGGGTCGAGATACTCGGCGTGGCAGGCGGCGGCTTCACTGCCCTTGTCCCCGCAGTGAAACGTCATCAGGACCGGGGCTGTGCCGCTGAAGACACGCAGGCCGTCGAAGTTGAACACGGCAGGGGGCCTGCATTCCAGCGCAGGCACGTCCGGGGGGAGCGGAGCTTCCTTGCTCTGAGCTTCCCCAACGGTAACCGCAAGAAGGAAGAAGGCTGACAATCGGATGGATCTCTGAAGCAAGCTGAAGAACATTGAGAAAATCTCAAAGAAGTTTGCTGGCCCGAACTCGTCTGGCTAGAGCAGCGCACACGTCCTATGACCCGTCAAAGACTCACAAGTCGCGTTGTCGCTGGCATCTGCCCTGGAAACGGGGTTTTGACCAACTTCGGTCTTCCGAATAAAGGCTTCAACTACGCCCACCCGCAGATGTACATTAATCTCGACCAGGAGATGAGCCGTGCCGACGATTCTACGCAGAGTGGTACTCGCTCTCCTGACGCTCACCGTCCTCAGCATCATCATCGGCTTCGTCTTTCTTAAATTTGTTGTACACAAGATCGCCTCCAACGAGCAGCCTCCCCAGCTCGCTTACAATCCGCAATCCGCTCCTGACCTCGTCTACCGTACCCTTGATGGCGTGCCCCTTCACCTCTCCTCCACGAAGGGCAAGGTGGTCTTCCTCGATCTCTGGGGGACCTGGTGCATCCAGTGCATAGCCGAAATGCCCACAGTCCAGAAGCTGTACGACCACTATCGCAACGATCCCAATGTAGAGTTCCTCATTGTGTCCCGCATGGACTCACCGACCGCCGTCCGCTCCTATGCACGCCGTAACCATCTCAACCTGCCCTTCTATCTGACCCACGACGACGACATCCCACCCAGCATGCAGCTCCACCAATTCCCCTCAACCTTCCTATACGACCGCGACGGTCGCATGGTAGCCAAACACACCGCCGCTGCCGACTGGTCTGCCCCCTCGGTCATTGCCTTCATCGACCAGCTGAAATCCCGATAGCCAACCGCCTCAGTACGCGCGATTTCCAAGTGCGATGACATTTGATCGGGCCGTTAGCACTACCTTGGAACGTTCAAGGATGCTCGTTCTCAAGTTGCAGCTCATCCTGACCTAAGGAACCGAATGCAAAACGGCGTTTTCACCAACTTCGACCCTTAAGTTCTGCCCAGAAACCTAAACAGCCCTCTGGGAGGCGAACTTGCCGACAACTAAGACTTTTGCGGGAACGCTACTCGCGAGTCATTTGCTCGATGATTTTGTGCAACTCTGGGTTTTCCACGTTCTCCAACAACTCCTTCGGAGAAGTTCGCTTCGGCAAGACTTGCCTTTCCTCGCCATACTTCCATGAGTTTAGCCAACGCAACCTGGGATTCGGCACCCAAGAACTGTTCAAAGGCTGCCATCCCATAGGTTCGATGAGACGCTATGTTTTGAATGGTCTCGAGAAAGCCGAGTGCTGCTGCATCACGTTCTGCCTCAAGAGTAGAAGCAAGGAACAGCTCGGCTAAGTGGAATGCGGGTCGAACGTCTTCCACGTCGCCAGCCTCGAACAGATCTATCGCATGGGCGGCGAGTTCGCCCATCAACCGCAGATCCGATGATTCTTCAGCTGGGAGGAAGACTGTACTTGTTGCCAGAGAGGGGTAGCTCTCAGCAATCCCGTTCTTCACTCGCGACATGTGGCAGATGATACCAAAGGCCAAGGGACGCAGTGTCTGAGCCATTGCTCCCAACGCCTTGACAACGGCTTTGTGGCCAACTGCGGCCGGCTATCGCCGTTGGATGTGTCGAGATTGCTGCAAGAGACAACGAACCTACATCCGTATGAGAGGTGTCGTCACTTCGGTCTGCGGCAGCGCCCCGAAACTCGTACGCGCAACCTTCGTAAGCGAATGCTCCGACCCTTGCTCATCCGCGTGGATGGCTGCTCCATCCCGGCCGAACGCGATCTGAAATAGCGTGCCGTCTGGAGCTGTGACCTGAGCGCGGGCGATCACACCGTTTGAGACTTCCAGGAAGGCGTACCTGTAGGTATGTCCGTCAGTCAACGTCTGAGCGACCAGATGGCCGCGTTCGTAGCGATTGGTGATGAGTGGCAGCTTCGGCCCGCCGCCGAGACTAGACGCTACGCTGAGCAGGTTTTGGGCGCCGTCGTACTCATAGCTCAGCACTTCGCCCGAGGGATAGGCCGCCTCCGACAGCTGGCCTCTCTGGTTATAGGCATACTTCACCTTGCGCCCCTGGCTATCGCTTATCTCCGTGACACGGATCTTTACTTCGGGATTTGAATCGTGGGTCAGCCGCACCCAGCTTCCACTGGAGGCGCGAAGACTCAGCAGGTTGCGTTGCGAGTCACGCTCGAAGATGAGCTTTTGTCCGGTCGCATCCTCGTAGGCGTTGAGGTAGCAGACCTCGACGTCGGTGCAGGGCAGGTAGGAGTCAACCTCACCGTTGTAGCGGGTCAGATCGAAGTGTTCTGCCGGACTGGCTACCCAACGCAGCTTGAGCGCACTGCCCGACAAATCTGAATCAACCCATGTGTTGAGCAGCAGCAGAGGCAGCCACGAAGGATGTCGCGTGAGTCCGACATCGCTGCTTCCAGCGCTCGCGATTACCATGTGCCGCATTCCGTCGAAGGAGCCGAGATAGCGATCGTAGTTATGGCTGCCGCTCATACCGAAAGCCGATGCCATCTGCCAGCGACTGCTGGTGGCACGTTCCAGCCTAATTGGAATAGCGCCGGGCAGGAAAAAATCGGTATGTTTTTCGGTGAGCAGTCCATTGGCAAGACGGAGTTCGATGCGCTCCTCAGAGGTGTCCGGCGGATGATCCGGCGTGGCGAGGGCGGATTGCAGCGAACCAGCGCTCTCAGCATAATCACACTGCTGGATGAGTGGATTTGTGATCGTCAGAGACGATTCCGGGCTATGAGTGAAGACGATGCAAGGATCGGCGACGTACAGGCCCCAGGGTGAATGGACTGGATCAAGATCGGACTCGAAGACGTCGTTGCCGGGAAGATTCGGATTAAGGCGGTAGTAGAGGAGGCTGCCAGGGTCATCATTGAGCGGCAGATGCCAGAACAGGACTGCGACGTCCTTAAGAAGGATGCGCCGAAGACGGTTTTGCAGCAGCACCGAAGTCGGAGTCTTCCAGTTTGCCCCCCGACCGAACCACGTCTTATATTGCATGCCCTCGGAGGAGATGATGGCGGTGCGGTGGTCGCGTTGCGAGAAGGTGTCGCTGTAGCGTTCCGTCACCGAATACATTTTATCGTCGGTGAACCCGATGAGAACAGCATTCGGATCTGCCGCCAGGCCAGGGTGGTCGCGCTTGATCTGATCGTTGATTCGCTCTGCGACGTAGCTGTGACGAGAGTGATCATAGGTGGCATCGCTCAGCGGCTCTGGCGGTAGCACCTGGGTGTCGAGCGAGTAGGTCCCACGAAGCCAACTCGCCATCTCGACAACGGCATATGGATCCTTGTGGGAACCGAGTTGGAGCAGATAGATTCGTCCTGTCCCGGAGAGTTCGCTCGGCAGCGCAACCGCGCCGCCGTGACTCCACGGCCTGGGTCGTGAGCTCGAGCCGTGGTTCATCATTCGATATCCCGAAGCGCCGATCCCGAATGCAATCACAATTCCGCCCATGATGATACGAAGCCTTCTGCGAACAGAGGAGTCCGGCGGCCGAGACTGCGGGGAGCGATCTTCGCTTGAACCTGAGACATCCCACGAGGAAGAGGTGTAGCCCGGCCCAAAGAGTTCTCGAGTTTGCTCTCCTGCTTGCTCTTTGAGGCCTGGAGGGAGGACAGAGTTCTGCATACCACAACAGGCTAAGGTGAACCCAAGGGAGGCGCAATACCACGGAGGAGCTAGCCAGCTATCGGCATCCGAAGTTGCCGACAACACCGACTTTCAAAGAGTTTCACAAATCGATAATCGAAATTTCATCGATAAATCTTTGCGCGAAGGATCGGAACGACTTCGCCGCCTCGTCGGTTCGGCCCAACATCTCGGACTGTGTGTTCCTTACTAGGTCTAACGCTGATGACCACTGAAATCTCAGGCTGTATGCCAGAGGCAAGTGGAACGACGCACGATCCTTAAATGAAAAACGATGATGGATCAGGTTCTCTATCGGAGTGTCCACCGATCGGTTATCAGCGAAGAAGGGGAGCCCGTAGGTATGTATTGCTTCGCATATTTGGGCAATGTGGTCATTCTCATCGACGTCGGCGGAAGCAGGATTGAACAGCCACTCGAGCCAGCGGCCTTCCGGCATCAGGTATCCCAAGCCACAGCTGAGCGACGGTTGAACTTTGCTGAGAGGGTTGTCTGTGAGCTCGTTGAGCTTCTTAGCGATGGAGCAGAACTCCAGACTGACGATGGGACAAACGCCCAATAAGTGGTCTTCACGGTGCGCGGCAAAGTTGAAGGAGACCAAGCCGCGTAGATCAGAGCTCAGCCGAAGGACAAACCAGTCTCCGTTGCGGATAAAGCCAATCTCAGAGAGGCGGAGCGCAAAGCGCGCTCTAATCAACTCCGAACCATTACTGTTGGTCCTAATGCGCTGGTTGGTCATCGTCGGCTACAACCAAGATACTAGGCCCTCTTCAACTTGCTCCCCGCAAACGGGGTTATCGCCAACTTCGATCAAACCTACGCTCAAGACGGCCCCAAGCACGGGCCGAGTAGATGATGCTCGCTGAGAGTGCATACGCACCAAACAGAAGCAGGAGCCAAGCTGATGTATCAATGGAGTGCAAGCTGTGTAGGCCTTCCACCGATGAGAGCATCAGCACAAGCCCGACCCTGCCCGATATGGATGACCGACAGCAATCGGCCATAAACCGCAGCCGCCCGCGCTCTCGAATTCTCTGCCAGTCCGTCTCACGAATCTCGATGTCGCCGAGAGTCTTGTATTCACGCTCATGCAGGATCGAGATCACGTTGCTGATTTTACCGACTGCTCTGTCGTCAATCACAAGATTCAAGGAAAACGGGGCGTTTTCGGCAATCATCTCTGACAACCGGAGTAGTCGTGTGTGATTTCTCCCATCGAATGGCGGCAGCTTGAAGCCCGACCGACGCTTCTTGGGCCGCTAGGACTGCACCCTTTCATCCCGCCTTGAACGTGAGCGATAACGACCTGCAGGTCCTTCCTTGTGCACACTGTTGCCGAGAGTGGTTCGCACGGGATCTTGGAGCTTAATAACAGGCAGCGGGCCTAGACTCTAGCTTGTCTACGCATTGGGCCTCACACGCCGGGCTGGTTAACCGATTCATACGAGAGGCTGAATGCATCCACTCCAGTCCGCGCGATTCCATGGCCTCGACACTCTTCGTTCTGTCGCAATCGTAGCTGTGATGCTCTTTCATCTCCAGGATGTTCTCCCTGAGAAAATGGTCCTTGTTGAGCAATACGGCTGGATGGGTGTCGACCTTTTCTTCGTTCTAAGCGGCTTTCTGATCGGGAATCAGCTACTCAAGTCTTACGCAAACGGGGAGAAATTCTCCATAAGTCTTTTTTACCAGCGGCGGATGTTTCGCATCGTTCCTGCTTACGTCGCCGTGCTGCTGCTCTATCTGTGGGTTCCAGCTTGGCGAGAAGAACCGGGCCTTGCACCTGCCTGGGAATTCTTCACTTTCACTGAAAACATTTTCTTTCAACCTCAGTACCGAGCGTTTTCACACGCATGGTCCCTCTGCGTTGAGGAACATTTCTATCTGATTCTTCCTTTACTCGTGATGGCGATGATGCGTCGACGCTCGTTCCGACGAACGTCCTACTTACTAGCCTTTGTAGTTGCGTTTGGCCTAGCGGCTCGTGCGGTTGCGATCACGCACATCACAGACAGGTACTTCGTTCGTATCTACTACCAGACGTACATGCGTCTCGATGGGCTTTCCGTAGGTGTCACTCTGGCGCTCGTGAAGAACTTTCGTCCGCAGTGGTGGAAGTCGCTTAGCCGGCATGGCCACGCATCTCTCCTCTCGGGTATGGTTCTCGTACTCGCCGTCATGTGGATGTTCCGCAATAATGGTCTTGGAAAATTGACCGGATCTCCCGCGTGGGGAACGGTGGTCGGGTACCCACTTCTTGCGTGCGGCTTAGGTCTCATCGTGGCATCTAGCCTGAGCACTGAAGGCTTGCTAAACCGTTACCGAATACCGGGTACACAGTTGCTGGCGACACTTGCTTTCAGTCTCTATCTCACCCATAAAGAGATCGTCCACATGGACCAGATTTACTTTCCCACGCTCACTGTTGGGAGAAGCTTTGAAGCGAGCGTTGTTTTTCTTACAACCTGCTTCGCTGCTGCCGGTGTACTGCATTTACTGATCGAGCGCCCATTTATGCAGTTGAGGGATATGGTCGAATCCAGATCAAGCCGCTCTGCTGAAGAGCGAATGCGGGCGGAACCAGCGCTGTAAAAGGTATGACTCAGCAATGGCGCGGCGGTAGCGCGGTTGGAGACGGTAGACCTGCTGCGCGGTTTTTCCATTTCGCGGTCTTGCTTCTGCATTCCTGGCTGCGATTCTTTTTGAACGGTCTACAGGTGGGGATCGGGCTGCCAAAGTGGCTTTCGCACCTGCTCTTGCACAATGGTGGCAATGACATACGATCTTCTTCGCGATCTCAGATCCACACCTACTGATCCATTTATCTGCTGGCAAGAACTATAGCGATGCCGTTGAAACGAGCACATTGAAAACTCACGGGTTGGCTTTTACTCCTGAAATGGACCTTTCAGCCGGTTACGTCAGCGTTCCAACAGCCGAACCTCGACGTTGCCGACAACATCGACTTTCTAGGACCGTCGTCTTGGCGCTTCGACTCTATGCCAGCGCTATCATTTCTCAACGCCATCTGAGGAGGATCCAGTGCATGAAGATGTTGAGCATCTTCGAAGCTGTTTTGGCCCTTAGCTTAATTCCTTTCGGCGTCGCACGTACGCAGACCAATACCCCTGCGACCGACTTGGAACTGCGCATTCAGCCTGATTCGGTTCACAAGCAGATCCCGCAGTCTTTCGAAGTCGTGATCCTTAACAAAAGTAGTCATGAAGTTCGCCTTCCTATGCCATCCCTCAATTGCGGCGACGTTCCACACGGGACTGTTTCACTGCGCTTCAAATTGAAGTACTCCAACTCTGCCGGGAGCGCTCTTGGTTCCGGATGCTTCAAAGACTTCGGCTATCAGCCGATACTAGATCGGCTTAAGGAATGGAAGGTTCTTCGCCCTGGAGAAAGCCTTTCATTGATGAACAACCTCGTGCTCACGACAAATGCGGCAGCTTCCGAATATTGGGCCTCGTACATTCCACCCGGGATGCCGGAAGCCGACGAGGATATGCTGCGAAACGCAGGAGTCGTTTTTCCGAAGAGTCCGCTGGAGTCTGATCATTTGCGTTTCAATCGGACGCCCTCGCATCATGCAAGAGGAGCCTGTTCGCCTACTAATTAGGCGACTTGTGCATGGAAAACGGGGTTTTGACCAACTTCAAGCTACCCTGGTGCCGCTAGGACCGAAGTTGCCGACAACACGACTTTTCTGAAGTCCAACCGTCACTACCCTCAGACGACCGGAGTACCAGAATGCGGGGAACCAGCTTCACCCTTAAGTTGCGGCGCATAAGACACCCTTTACAGTTGGCTTTTTTCGTCTGTGTCTTGAAGCTGGCTGCGTTCGGGGGCGCCGCGTCTGCTCAATCCAGAGAGCCTGCCCAGAGTCTCTCCTCCGCCACAATTGTTAGTCAGCATCCATTTTCCGCTGTCAGGTTCAACCGCACGATACGGGTTGCGAAAGACGGCACTACTCAGAACATCGAAGAAAAAGGCCATGCACTCTTGGCCCGCGATGCTGAGGGCCGAATCTTCCTAAGTGGTACCCGTTCCTTCGACGAGCACTGCGACCTTCCATCCTCGGGAAGTTGTCACGTTGTGACTACTGGTTTACATCACTCTTCGATCCGATAGCGGGGCTAATGTGGCACTGGACAGATGGTGAGATCGGCGACAAAACACAGTACGTGAAGGTCGATCTGCAAAGCGGCCAGGTCGCAGAGGCGGAGCGGCTCACCTCGGTCCTGGAGGATACTCCAAGAGACGACCCGGATTCTGGCATCAGCGTCCAGGACATCGGTGAGCATGACATTGAGGGAATCCGTGCGAACGGGGTGAGGACGACAACGATCCATCTCCATGGAACTGACAAACCAGAGATTTCAGTCCGCGAAGTCTGGACCTCCGCGCCTATGCGCCTTGTGCTGAAGGTGGTCGATACCAGTCCGGGAGGAGAGATGACCGTGTCGGGACTTGAGCATATCTCTCTTTCGCCCGATACGGCCCTCTTTCGCCCTCCCGTTGAGCGCATCCTTCGGCATTGGAAGGACGGAGGCGTTTATGCAAAGCCCGACCTGGAATGCCTGACTACCTGGATGGTCAGATAACAGGCTCCCGCAAAACGGCGTTGTCGGAAACAAGCCTTGGTAATGGAACTGCGTATCCTCCTATGTTGTTCTGTGGAACACCAGATCTTTGAGTTCATCTGAAACTCTTTCAATGACTTCTCCCCAATCTCCGAGGGTTCGCTGTCGGAAAAGACGCATCGTCGGGTACCAGGGACTATCGGAAGTTCCTTCAAGCCATCGCCAATCATTTGCGGCTTGCAGCAAAAGCCAGGTCGGCCTGCCAAGAGCGCCCGCTAGATGAGCGAGGGACGTGTCGACTGAGATCACAAGGTCAAGATGCTCCATAACGGCTGCCGTACTAGGCATGGTGCTTGCGAGCCACGCGAGGTCAGTCAGTCTGCCTTCACTGCCACTTTGCGGGGCTAAGTCCTGGCCGAGCTGAAGTGAAAAAAGTTGGATCCCAGGAATGTGGCGAAGGGGATCCAGGGCGGAAAGAGGAAGCGATCGATCCTTGTTGGTAAGGTTCTTCAGATTGCCCGTCCAGACAATGCCAACTCGTAGCCCATCAGCAGGCCACGCATAGGAAGCGGACTGTAGGCGATCTTCAGCCCCAATAGACAAGTAGGGAACTGTGGCAGGTATGGTCTCTAGTGTGGTTTTGAACACCAACGGCAGACTCATAAGAGGACAATGTATCTCGAAGGGCGGTAAAGGATCACCGACCGAGAGGATCTCGGTGATTCCGGGAATGTTGGCCGCTAAATCCCGCAGTGCTGCTGGAACTTCGAGGATGACCGTGCCCCCTGCCGCGACAACCAAGGGGATATAGCGTAGGAACTGCAGGGTATCCCCCAGCCCTTGCTCGGCATGAATGAGAATTCGAGTGCCATCGAGAGCTTCCCCGTCCCATTGAGGCTGGATGAAATGCTGCGACCTATACTGCCGCAGCTCTTTGCGAATTTCATAATTCTTCCAACCGTTCTGGAGATCTCCCACGAGCAATTGAAGCATGGAGAGGTTGAGCTTCGCCTGGGCATGATTGGAATCCAGAATCAGGGCCTTCTCGAAAGACTCTCTGGCCCGGGCGATCTCCCCTTTTCTGAATAGGGTAGAACCAAGTCCACAATAGCCATTCGCAAAGTCTGGGCGCCTGGAAATCGCCTCCTCGTGGAAGACGACAGCCTCATCAAAACTGCCTATCACCAAGAGCAGGTCACTCAAGTTACAGTAGGCTGTAGCGTTATTGGGATCGGACGATAGCACTTTGGCATACTGTTCGAGAGCCTCGGAATACATTCCCTGACCACTCAGGACGGTCCCGAGACTAGTGAGGCATTCGATATAGTCCGGTTTTAACGCTAGTGCACGCTTGTACTGAGCGATGGCCTCACGAGACAGATCCTGCTTCTCAAGAGCTTTACCAAGGTTGAAGATGGCCTCGACAAAATCAGACCGGAGTTCAATTGCACGTTCATATTGCAGTATGGCCAGATCCATCTTGTATTGGGCCTGAAGGCTGTTTCCGTAGTTATAATAACTTTCTGCATGGTGAGGGTTGATCGTTAGGGCCCGCTCAAAATTAAGGGCAGCGTCATCATAGAGCTTTTCCGTCGTTAAGATGTTACCGAGATTGTTGTAGACTTCAGCCATCGTCGGATGGATCTTTACGACGTCTTGGTATAGCTTTTTGGCTTCCTGTAGCCGCCCCTGCGCATGCAGAACCGCTCCCATACCGTAGAGTGCTTGTGGAAAGTCAGGTTTGAGGTGGACCGCACGTGTGAATTGTTCCAGAGCATCGGGTAGACGACCCATCTGTTGGTTCGCAGATCCCAAATTGCAGTAGATCTCAGGCAACAAAGGCTTTAGGGACCGCGCCTTCTCATAATGCATGATGGCTTCGCCCGGGTCTCCTTGACTTGCAAGGAGATGTCCTAAACTCACGTAAATCTCAGCTGAACTTGGATCTAACGCCAGTGCGCGTTCGTATGCTCTCTTTGCATCTTGCCATCGCCCTTGATCTTGCAGGACATTTCCAAGGTTGCAAAAGTAAGCGGCCACATGAGGTTTGAGAGAGATAGCCATCTCAATCAGCTCGACTGCCCGATCCTTCAGACCGGCCTGACTATAGATAAGTCCAAGAAGATGGATGCTGTCGGCGTGGTGATCATCGAGCGCGAGGATTTCACGATAGATTTTGGCCGCATCATCGAGTCGACCTGCGTTGTGGTGTTGAAGAGCATCGGACATCAGTCGCTGAATTTTAGCCCGTGAACTACTTGCAATCGGCTTCAACGGATGACGTCGGGACATTCCTAGGCCTCTGGAATAGGATATTCGAAGCCTATTGCATGCAGAGATCGGGGCCACGAAGATTCCCTCCAAGAGCGCCGTTTGGGCTCGCTGGAAACCCTGGACATTGCCCGTGGGGCGAAGACCTTCGACTTCGGAATGCTATAGCTGACAACGAGAGTTTACTCTTCGTCGTCGCGAGCATAGGGTGTGCGGCCATGGCAAACGTCGGCACCAACAATCGACGCCGTTGAGTGTGGCCCTGAACGACGTTCTAGGAAACCTCGCCCCTTCCGACCCTATCCGACCCGCTTCCGGACACCCAGAGCTCCCGAACTTGCAGACAAAACCGACTTCGGAGGAGCGACTGTCATTTGAGGTAGCATTGGCGGAATGATGGAAGTCGTTCTCACTGGCAACCCTGAAGCTGGCCGCCTAGAGGCGGAGGTCTGCAACGAGCGATATGATCTCGTCGCTATCGTCTACGAGGACAACACAGGGGTGCAGGTAGAGAAGCACGGGGCTGAGGAGCTTCCAGACGATCTCCTCAGCGGGATAAAAGACGAGCTGAGTACGCGACCCAACAGGAAAGGGATCGATGACCCCGGAGGTATGACCTTGGGTCAGTATTCTCTCTGGCTTCTCGAAAAGGATGAGCCTGCACGATGAGCAATCCTAGCGACGTTTCCGAAAACCCCGACTTTGCGGGAGGTACCTCCTGCAGCCGATTTATACTTCGTTCATTCTGTTCGAGGTGGACCGATGAAGCTCCAACTGCACTTACCATTCCGGATACTTGTGGTCCTCGCGCTTAGTATCACAGCGGCCTCTGCAAGGGCTCAGGACAAGGCGTGCAGCTCAATGACAGTCACGGAGACAGCAGAACCACTGTATCCGCCCATCGCTTATGCAGCCCACGTACAAGGTCCGGTCTTCGTGAAGGTCACCTTCTTACGCGATGGAAGTCTAGGCAAAATCTCCTTTGTGAAGGGACCAGACTTCTTGCGTTCTGGTGCGCTCACCTATATTCGAGGTTGGCATGCGAATGAGGATGCACACACAAGAATCTGCACCGTAGAGCTGGATTACAAGCGGCAAAGTGGGAACAGGAACCTGCCCCGGGCAGTCCGAGTCAGCCCTACTCGCGTGTTGATTAACTCACCAGAAATGTTGATCCAGCCGTGAACGCGAAGGAGCGCTCGTTCCATGAAAACGGCGTTATCGGCAGCTTCGACTTCTATCGCTGGATGAACACCTTGGTCTTACAGTCATAGGCGGCAAGTTCGCCCGGATGGCCATCGGCTGTATTCCCTACGTTGCGGCAGCACGCTTCGGCCTGGCTGCATTCCCCTCGGTGAGGATGGGGCCAGAGACTCCCCCGGGTTGGCCTTTCGAAGGGGCTCCCGGGACTCCTATGACTCCGAGTACCCTCCGCTCGACACGTAGCCGGGCAACATCAACCCGATTGGACGGTTCATCATGCGTGATTGCCGACAATGCGACCTCGCTGGAGTTAGTGGTCTTGTCCGCTACCTCGATTCTGGTACCCTTCCGATTCCAAACATAAAGGCATCCAACGAATCCACAGGACTGAAGCCCAACTCGCCATCTTTCAGAGTTTCTTGTGTTGTGAGTGTAAAACAGCCATTATCTGCCTGTTCGATCTTTATCTGGATTTCTGACTCTGGAAGTACCACCTTGTAACCACCTAGCAGTGTATTGGTCGCAATTGTGATTATCCGGGTCTTTGCATCTGACCTGAACCTATAAAGCTTGTAACGGGTGGGATCGACGCCGCATACGCGAAATACCTGATGCGGTTCTGCCTGAAGGCGGAGCGCCGCGTGCGCTCCCTTCACCTTCGCAGAATAAATACCCCGTCCGCTCTGTGGAGCTGCTTCCTTCTCAACAGCCTTGAATTCACTTCCCTCAGCGTAATAGACGGTGCCGATAGCGTAGCGCAAATCTGCATCTTCCGCCCAGGTCATAAGCGGCGACAACGAGACGAGGCTAAGTAATACGAGCGCGACGGCTGACTGTGCTGTGTCGAACTTCATACGGTCCTCCTACGTCTCTTGCCAGCTTATAGGCTAGTCGGGTCTTCTAAAGACGAGTGAGGAGTTGCAATTGTCAAACCTTTGTCAGTTCTGCATGTCTTTCAAGGTGTCTTGAGCCAGCAGAAGCATTGTTGGAAACCTCGACCGCTGTCCGCCTCTTCCTGAACTCGATCGCTACCCTACGACCGAGAATGCCAAGACCGTGATTTCATGGAGACACAGAAGGCCCCCTTCGCTCCATTATGCTGTCAGCATGGCGATAGGCCACTACATACCAGTTCGGGAAAGCGCTGTCGATCAATCCAAACCTCCCAGAAGCGCGAAACAATCGGGTGTGTTGGAAAGCGGCTGGATTCAAAAGCAACGTTGTAGTGGTAAATGGGCAGGCAGCGTCAAAATCGTCGTCGGCACCCGATCTAGACGCTCGCAAACGGCATTTTGACCAGCCTCGACCCATCCGGGGTGTCCCGATGACCGAAGTTGCCGATAACACCGGCGGTCTCAACCGGTCGATGCAACACTGGCATGAAGTTTACTAGCCGGAGTTTCAAAGTCCAACGTTTTGCGCGGGCGTTGATTGAGTCGCAGGGCTACCTTGTTGAGGTCTGCCTGGGAGTAGCCGGATAAGTCGGTTTTCCTGGGGAAGTACTGTCTTAGAAGTCCGTTGGTATTTTCGTTGGTGCCGCGCTGCCACGGGCTCTGCGGATCACAGAAGTAGACGTTCACCTTCGTGGCCACTGTGAAGGTCTTATGTTTGGCCATCTCGAGGCCACGGTCCCAGGTCAACGAGCGCCTCAGCGAAGCGGGCAGCTTCCGAACTTGCCGAGTGAGCACGGCAACGACGGTCGCCGTGTCCTTGCTGGATACTTTGACCAGGATGGTGAAGCGCGAGTGCCGTTCCACCAGGGTCGCGATGTGACTGTTGCCGGAGCCGCTGAGCAGGTCTCCCTCCCAGTGGCCAGGGATGGCTCGGTCTTCGATCTCTGCAGGTCGTTCCCTGATAGAGATGGCATCGACGATCTGACCTCGGGACTGGCCGGCAGCCTTGGCATGAACCGAGCGGCGGATCTGCCGCCTGGAGCGCAGGTGCTGCATCAGCTCTTTTTTCAGCACTCCTCGAGCCTGAATGAATAAGCTGCGGTAGATCGTCTCGTGGGACACGCGCATGCTCTCGTTGTTGGGGTATCGTCTCTTCAACCAACCGGGAATCTGCTCCGGCGACCAGTCCAGGATCAGTTTACTGGCCACGGCCAAGCTCAGCTTCCTGTGGTGGGCAAGCCAACAGCTCTTAGGCCGAAGTGCTGAGTCCCAGGCTCTCTGATCAGCCTCACTGGCTCGATACATCAGACGGCCACCATGACGCGCCACCTCCCGGCTCACCGTAGACGCTGGCCGTTCGAGACCCCTGGCTATCTCACGAATCGACGAGCCAGAAGCCATGCCTCGCGAGATCTCTTCCCGCTCGGCCAGCGTGAGCGTACGCTGCGACCGGCGACGGACCGCCGGAGCAATCCCTCCGTGCTTCGATAACAGGAACTGAATCGAGCCATGGTCCTTGTCGAAGGCTCGACCAATCTCATGCAACGAATCCCCTGCCTTCCAACGCCGCCAGATCTCCGCCTTCTGCTCCGCAGAAAGGCCAAACTGTCTTCCTCGTCTCATCAACACCACCTCCGAGAAATGATCTAAATCAGATGGTGTTGCATCGACCGGTTGAGACCGCCCCGACTTTCCGGGAGCGGGCCTGCTCGCCATATTCCCAAGCAGCGCTCCAGGGCTTAGAATTCGTCAGTAAATGACGGCGCTCGCTTTGCTATTGACTTTCGTGTTGACTATGCCGTGCCCTATGCAGGAGCCGACGGTAAATGCGCCGGTGCGAGTTTCAAGCGGCGTACTGGCAAAAGATCTAGTAAAAAGGGTTGATCCTCAGTTCCCAAAGGAAGCGAAAAGGCGAAAAATCAATGGACTTGTAGTACTGCGAGTCATCATTGGTACGGATGGGACAGTCAAAAAGCTACGGGTGATCAGTGGACCCGAATTACTGCAAACGAGCTTCTCGAAAGCCGTCAAGCAATGGGTTTATAAACCTTATCTCATCAATGGAGTGCCAGTGGAGGTCGAGACGACGATCGCACTTGAATACGCTATGGGAGGTTCCTAAAGCCAGTTAGCACCTGCCGTTCCCTGAACAACGGGGTTATGGGAAACTTCGACTCGTCAAGTACGACCAAATCGCCGATGTTGCCGAAAACGCGAGTTTGCGGGAGCGTCGGTGCGCAGGTGACGATGACGGCGTTTTGTATCAGGACCTATGGCTCCCCCGAGCGCTCAGCCCTCGTCCAATTAAGCGGAAGGAGGATAGTTAAAGGCATGTCGAGCCGCTCGAAATGTGTTGTTTTTGTTGTCGCACTGTCGGGAATCGGCCTTTTGCGCGCGGCGTCCGTTCTTGGCTTTCTCGAGGATGCCGCCCAGCATACTGCCGCCCAAAGCTCCTTGCTTAGCCAGTCAATGCGGACTTTACCTACGGCTCTGAGGAGCTTTGACCAGGAACACGACCTTGCAAAGAAAGAGCAAGATTTGCTGAGTATCACTCAGCGATATCCAAATGCTGGCCCCGCTCTTTTGCACCTAGCGGAGAGTACCCGCTCGACGGACACACGCTGGATGGCGATGCGAGGGATGAGGGACGTACATTTTGCTGGCTGCGCACGATTTCTAGATGACAGTTTGAGAAGCCCAGATGTCTTAGTCCGTTCTAATGCGGCCAGAGTCATCGGAGACCTTGGCTTTCGATCAGCGGTTCCGGACCTGTTAACGATGTTTGTGGCAGAACAAGATCCTGGGGCCGTCGAACAAGCCTCGTTACCCCTCAAAACTCTTCGGATCAAAGCGGCGGTGCCCTCCATACGAGCCAAACTTCCCTTGTTCACCGGGCAGACCCGCCTATGGCTCCTTCAAGCTCTTGGGAGCCTGGGTGACAGAAGCGATGTCCCCGCGATCGCGGGCTATCTCGAAGATCCTGATTGGGTACCTCAAGATATCGCCGCTACTGCTCTGGAGGAACTGACCGGAGTGAGTTTCGGGCCGACTCGGGAAGGCCCCACCTCTTTACCGACACTTCAGACGCTCAGAGCGCGAGCTTGGTGGAACCAACATCGCGAGAGCTGGCCTGATTGCAGCGATTGTCCAAAGAAGTAGCCGCTGAACAGCAGTCAGATCAGTCAGTCTCCGTAAGTCGCAGTGTCGTCAGTGATCCCGTCGCGCCCAAAACGGCGTTTTGACCAATTTCGACCCCGAAGTGCTGTCTGGAACCGCGCGGTCCCGAAGCTAAAACCGGACGCTTCTACCGCATTTCGAGTCCGATCGCGTCATTGACGGCATGAACCAGGGATTGCTCCGTGCCCAGGTAGGCCGCTGTGGTCAACAAGCTGGCATGACCAAGCAGGATCTGGATCTGCTCGAGGTCGCCACCGGCCTTGCGGCAAAGCTTTGCACAGGTGCGGCGGAGATCGTGAGGAGCCAGCTTACCCAGCTCGGTCTGCTTCGCATAGCGCAGGACCAGCCTCCAGACCGCCTTGTCGTCCTTCATCTCGGTTCCGATGATGACATCGCTCTTGTTGACCGGCCGGAAGATCCGCCCCGGCGGTGATCCCCGTCGCCTCAAGCCAGAGATCGATGCGGGCTTTGGCTCCTGCGGGGACGGTGACGGTCCGGACCCGGTTGCCTTTCCCGAGCATGTCCGGGATGACCCACCTCCCTTCCCTCTGCTCGAGGTCTCCGACGTCGAGACGGAGCAGCTCCCCTCGGCGCAGACCACAACCGAGCAGGAGAGCGATCATCGCCCGGTCACGCCTACCAGCCAGCGTCTCGGCGTCAGGAGCATTGAGCAGCTGGTTGGCCTGATCCTTCATGAGCCAGTTTCCGATCCGGGTTCCCCGCTTCTCGACTCCAGGCACACGCTCGACCGCCGAAGCGACCTTCGGGTCGAGCATCTGGTTGTCGGCCAGCTCACGTGCCAGCTTCCGGATGGGCGAAAGGCGGAGGTTGATGGTGGACGCGGAGAGTCCGTCGGCGATCAGCGCTGCCCGGTACTGCTGGACGACAGCTTTGGTGAAGCCGGTCCCCTGCCCTGCGACCCTGATCCAGGCGAAGAATCGTGCCAGCCCGGTGCGGTAGGACCGACGGGAGTGCCCGGAGGTGACCCCGTCGAGCACCAGGTCCATCAGCCGCGCTTCCGTTGCAGCGGCATTTTCGTCACTTCCCTGCCAGATGCTGATTTGAAGTGTCACTCAACTATAATGTGACGATAACGTGATTATCGGGTGCAATAACAGCATCTCCGCAGAATTGCCTAGAGGCGTTAGTGCGGGATCGCGCAGCTATTCCTAGCACAAGAGCAACCGTGTTCGAGACTGGTCCATGTGGTTCTGTCCAAACCGATGCGGTCTTTCTCCTAACCTCGCCTGGAAGTCCGCCTTCGATCGGATAGCTCGGCATCTCTAAGCGCATGGAGAAACCTAACGTCGGCTTCTATAAGGGAAAGTGCAGCGCGCACGATCATGCTGTCATTGGCTCGAACTCCATGCTCAGTGGACGCGTAGCCGCTGAGTTGCCGCAGTTTGGTCAAATCCTCCGGGTAGAGATAAACCGTATTTCGGGACGGCTTCAGTGATGAAGAGAGCGGTTTGACGGGCGCACTCGACAGCTGCGGCCGGGCTGCTTGGGACGGCGGGGCTTGGATGGTGGCTGGACCGTTATTCCGCGGCGCTAGATTGCCATCCGGAGTTCCTGGATTTTGCTGGGTCAAAGACATCTCAGAGTCGACTCGTTCGGTAGTCGCCGCTTTGAGGCTGGCGAGTGGGTCGTTTTTGATGGCTTGGAGCGGGTGATATTTTGCTTTTGCCATGGGTACCGGTTATGCCCTCGCTCGTTCTTTGCTTCCCTGCACCAGAGAAGTTTGTGGAAGACTGACGATCTCCAAAGCCAATTGACCCGCGAGCGCTTGAGCGCTGCGATCGAGTACGTTCCAGCCTCCTCCACCGACGAAATGAGCGAAGACCTGCCGGTCCGGTATTTGGGTCTTCAGTGCTTTGATTTTTAGGGCCGCCACTGAGTCGTCTACGCTGCGAGCCAGAATGGTTCCTGATTTCACCCGATTGATGAGGACGCGGACCGCTGCCCGGGGATTTGTCTTCTCTGCAAACTCCACCGCTTCGCTGACCTCCCAGAAGTCAACGACTGTCTGTCCGGTCACAATGATAATTACGTCCGCTTGTTGAACCGCAACCAAACTAGCCGCGTGTTCGAGATTAGGAGGGGTATCGAAGACGATGTAGGTGTACTGGTTCTTCGGCACAGCTATTTCTACTTCGGATCTTGAGTGCCGAATGCTCTTTGTGCTTGAACCCTGTTTGTCAAAATCTTGTAAGGCTACGTGGTTACCAGCCTGCCTCAAGGCTTCCGCCACGAGGAGGCTTGAGGTGGTTTTCCCTGCCCCACCCTTTTTGGCCAAGAAGGCTATTTTCAAGTCATACTCTCCTAAACGCTTAGGTTCATACTCTCATACACCGGGCGATAAGCATGGATTCCTAACAATGCACTTGGATGAGTACCTACTATCACACTGTCCGATAGATTTCGGATGAAGTCTCAGCGGGACTTCTAACCTGCGTTCGTTGACTATTAAGTATGAGAGTATGAGAGTAGGTGCGAATACCGCCAGTTAGTTTGTGATGTGTGACAGTCGGAGTGTCATACTTAACCATCAATATAGGCCCAATGTCTAGACGATCAGGCACTGTCTCGATTAAGCGCCGTCAATCAAGATCGTGTGAGTTTCTGATTGGCATGTCTGGGATTATTGCACTTACTTGCTTCTCATTTTACCTATAGCGGCTTTCCTTCCGCGCTGTAGCAGAGTAGGACTGTCATACTGTAGGAGTTTTGGGACAGATCTGTTGCGGCTTTTCTAACGAAGCCCCACTGATCGGCAAAAAATGCGCATTTCGTCGAGCACTAGCGGAACTGATTTGTCTAATCACAGCAGCGCAAAGTGTGACAGTATGAGTTTCACCGTCGCTAGACTTTGCTGATCCAAACTTTCGATGGCGGGATATTGAGTCTTAGACAATCCGCAGGCCACCGGCCATTCCATTTGAGAGTATGAGAGTAGGACAGTAGGAGCACACATGAGGCGGTTCGTCCGTTGATAATCTGGCTGTAGGAGTGTCATCCCTACCCATTGATTCGGGCACCGTATTTGGATGGTCAGCTGCTGTCTCGATCGCTCGCTGCTCAGTGAAGAGAGTATGACAGTATGAGTTTCTGGATGGAGAGATCTGGAGGTTGCTGCACTAGCCTTCTCATGACTTATAGCGGACTTCTACGCATGCCACAAGAAAGTAGGACAGTCATACTGTAGGCGTGCGATCAGGTTTATCGCAGCTCTTCCGAACAGAAGACGTCTGCTCGGCGAACGGGTGCGCAGATTCGCCGAGCGTTAGCGGCATAGAGGTTTTCTGATCGCTAGCCGCCGACAGTGTGACAGTATGAGTTTCACTTTCTCCAGACTTTTGCCGATCGAAACTTTCGACGTCGGAATACTGAGCCTTGGACAATGTGCGAAGCCACCAATCACTCCATGATCGCCGGCCGCACCTTTCCTGAAGGGCTGATACGCGGACCGTTCCGTCTTACTACGAGCTAATAGACCTATTGACCGGCTCGTTGATGCATCGGCGCGACTTGACGGTCGGACTAGTCGCCGACGAAGAACAGTGGGAAGAGAACAGCGAGAATTGCCTGGTCGCGCTTTCACGAAGAGGAGTACGGTGTACGGATCTCGAATAACGCATGCTATCAATAGCAAGAATGCACTTCTAGCCGCACGGAATTAATGCGTTTACGCGCACGAATAGTCTTCAGCCTTGACATGTTTCCGCTGTATAGCAATGATGGATAGCAGTTTGAGGTGAATGTATGTTCCAAGTTGCCAGAGCACGAGTCTTCATGAGCGGACGCAGTCAGCACGTCACGATTCCAGCCGAGTACCGCTTTTCAGCCGAAGAGGTCTTCGTGCGCCGTGATCCCCAAACCGGGGATCTTATACTCTCGCAAACTCCCGGAGGTTGGCACGAGTTCTTCGCTGCCATTGACGAGAACCCATTTCCCGATGACTTCCTAACTAATCGGGCACAAGGTACCGCCGAGATTCGTGAAGAGCTATGAGCCAGCTCTACATGCTCGACACGAACATGGCGAGCTATCTTCTCAAAGGTAAGTCACCGGCTACGCGCCAGCGCATGTTGTCTCTTCAGGTAGGCGAGCTGGCTTGCATTTCCGCAGTGACCGAGGCGGAGATGCTCTATGGCATCGCAAAATCTGGGATAGGGGAACAGCGGATGCGACTTTTGAACTGGTTTCTTCTGCTCGTCGCCGTCCAGCCGTGGGGGAGGGAAGAGGCTGCGGCGTACGGACCCTTGCGGGCCAGACAAGAGGCGATGGGAAAGACCCTCGGTCCCCTCGACATGCAGATTGCCGCTCATGCAATTTCACTGGGAGCCGTCCTCGTCACCAACGACAAAGCGTTCCACCAGGTTCCCGACCTCGTAGGTGTTGATAATTGGGCCACCGATCTCTGAAAATCGAGTGATTCAGTGTGACAGTATGACTATCATACTGAATCAAATTGGATGAGCAAAGCCGCTAGAGAGTGGGTATGCACTAACGGCGAGTTTGCTGGACACGATATTTGTTTTTTGCTGAAAGAGCAGTGAGAGGTCGAGAAGGACAGAAGATGACGAAGCCTGAAGCCAGAGAACTGATGACAATAAGCGAGTTCCGTGAAAACGACATGGGAGTTCTAGTACTCGCCGGGACCCGGAAGCGGGTAGCAGTCCGCGCAGACGCGGAAGGCCGTTTCGTGCCGGTCGATCAGGAGCTTGTTGTACATAGCAACCCTCCGCAGAAGCCGAAGAGAGACCACAAAGCTGAGGTGATCAGCGCGAGGAGCAGTCGCGCGATGAAGAGTGCCGAGACTCGAATCGCCCTTCAGTCGGACGAAACTGACGTAATGCAGCTCGCCCAAGCCCTGATTATGTGTGGCTTGCCATATTCGCGCACTGCTGAGCGCCAAGTTTCACGTAAAGCTCGCTTGGGAGATGGCAGCACGGTCACTGTAACGTTCACTGCACAAGATGCCTCGACCGACATGCCCTTCGGGTCAGACCGCTTGTTGCTGCATTATTTGCTCGATAAGGCTGTCAAGTCCGGGAGCCGCTACGTGAGCTGGGACACCGCGAAACAGTTTATGACCGACCTGGGTATGACCGGAACCGGCGGTAAAGCGTACGCTGACCTCCGCCATCGCTTTGATAGGCTCCGTGCGTTGGGGATCTTTGTTTCGAGGAAAGGTGCCGGTCGGAACGATACTGCGAACATGTCGGCGTTTAGCTCAACCCGTCTACCTTCCAGCATGGACCTGAACGCTGAAAACGTCGGACAAGAACTGCTCCCCTTGCCGAACAAAAGCAAGTACGGAATTGAGATCGGGGAGGGCTTGTTTAACGATCTGATCAAACATCACGTACCTGTTCCGACAGAACTACTGATCCAAACACGTGGGAATGCTCAGCTGCAAGACATCTGCACATTTCTCTATTGGCGGTGCTTCTCGGCAAATAGCCCTTCGGTCATTCCCTGGGAATCGATCCGGGAGCAACTCGGGAGCAGCGACTCCAATCCGCGTCGGATTAAGCAACGCTTCGCCGATGCTATTAAGTTCTTCATCCAGATATGGCCGGAGCTAAATGCAGAAGTCACAAAGGCCGGACTGAAGGTGGCGCCCCCGACAGGTGGTACATATCTTCTTCGTCAAGGTAAGGCAGCTAGGCGGATCGGGTGATTGGGTCAACAACCATAATCCACAAGCACCGGCGTCCTTCCAGGTACGGTTCGACGTTCTTCCGAGTCTGGGCATTCGTTCCTCCGGGTATTACGAACGTTCCTCCGGGTATATTCTTTCGTCCTTCCGGGTACAAAAACAGACTGCTTAAAGGAAGCAAGATGTTTCAAGATGTTTTTCAAGAAGAACATGATTTAAGCAAGACTGTATGAACGATAAAAAGTGTGGATCGCAAAGACTAAATAATTTGGATACAGCCTCTCACTGGATGCTCAGATGGGCTCTACCTGACGCTCCAGGAGTCCTATAGAACAAACCCTACTCTTTTTCAGTCACGGAGCCTCGCAGATGGCCTCTCCGTCCCACTGGATGGTATAGCAGCACTTGATCGACATCAGAAAATTGGTGGTAGATGAGCGGGCGAGATATGCCTCTGAATGATGGACGCACAGTTCGTCTCCAGGCCAGTCGTCCGAAATCGTCCTTCCGGGTACACTCCGTCTGCGCTCGACAATCTTCGTCGTCCTTCCGAGTACGATAAATTCGTCCTTCCGGGTACGCTACGACCCTCAATAAGCCATGTAGTTTCGTTCCTCCGGGTACGGTTTCGGTATTTTTGCTTGATACCTCCGTCGTCCTTCCGGGTACGCATTACCTAACCTCGGCACCCAAGTTAATCGTCCTTCCTGGTATGTACCTGTCGTTCCTTCGGGTACAGTTGAGTTGTTTTTTGGCGAGCAACATCGTTCTTCCGGGTACAGGCCTATAGCTCTCCGAGAAACGAAGAAAAAATCAGCCTCCACTTGTCCCACATCACTGTCAAAGTATTATCTGTCGTTCTTCCGAGTACACAACAGTCGTCCTTCCGGGCACGTGGACAACGTTCTTCCAGGTACAGAATCGTCGAGCCATGAGTATGGTCATAGCTGGTTCCGACCTTTCGTATCGTCCTTCCGAGTACACGGCGCGCAAGTTCCACGGAGTTGTGCTCAGAAAGTCATGAGGCGCGCAACTTTGGTGGCATTCGACTTTCCTGAGCAATGGGAAACTTCTCACCAATTCGAAATGTCCGCCCAGGCCAAGCTCGTCACCATGCCTGATGCCGTTGATCTCATCCGCTTCGAGAAAATCTTCTCCAGATCGGCTTCTTCGGCGCCCACGAGCGCCGTGGCAAAGCCCTTAGCTCGCGCCGCCGCATCGAGCAGTGGATGAACCGCGACGGCAAGAAGATAAGGTCTCTGCCAAATTTCGTTCCTCGGATGCTCTCGGTCTCCCCTCAACCTCCGACCGCGATAAGTACATGGCCTTCATGAAGCTCGCCATGGAGCAGAAGCTCCGCACCGGCGCCATCTCGAATCCCATCCGCTTCTCCGGCTACAGCCTCCTCAACATCCTTGGCCAGTGCGACTCCGGCGAAAACTACGAAGCCCTCAATAGCTGGGGCATGCGCATGGCGGACACCACCATCACCTCGGAGCAGGTCATCTACTCCTCGCTCCGTAAGCACTACAGAACAAGACGGTCCACGTCTTTCGCAGCTTCACCCGCCTCGGTTCCAGCAATCTTGATAACTCAAACAAGGTCGACATGTTCGAGGTCGAGCTCGAAGACTGGCTCCTTGAAATCTCAACGAGTCCTTCGTCGTCCCCGAAGACTTCAACATGTACCGCAAGCTCACCCGCCCCACTGCCAAGGGTATCTTCGTCTATCTCTATCTCTGGTTCTACGCCAGCCAGGGCAGGGAAGTGGAGAAGGACTACGCCGAGCTCTGCGCTCTGCTCAATATCCG
Organism: Granulicella sibirica; assembly: GCF_004115155.1. Classification (NCBI taxonomy): domain Bacteria; kingdom Pseudomonadati; phylum Acidobacteriota; class Terriglobia; order Terriglobales; family Acidobacteriaceae; genus Granulicella; species Granulicella sibirica. The sequence continues at coordinate 123,362 of NZ_RDSM01000006.1, read as the reverse complement.
CAGCTATGAACACGTCTCGAAGATCCGCGTGACGATGGGTCTCTCCCCGAACGAACTCGTCTCCATCGGCTACCTCAAGAGCTGGGACATCAAGCCGATGAGCTCTAAGCAGGGTTACAAGCTCGTTCTTACGCCGGCCCGCGCCATGAAGGATGTCCTCGTCCTTACCCAGCGCAAGCAGCTCGCCTTCGCGGCCGCCGCCAACGATGTCCCTCTGTCGGATTCAAGGGAACTCACCCGCGTAGCTCGCGTGGAAAACGGAGTAAGCGAAGCCAAGGCCGCCGAACTCGCCCGCAAGCTGGAACCCATCGGTCTCCTCGAACGGGTCGAATACGTGGCCTACCAGATCGAGTCCGACTCCAGGGGCTCCATCAAGAATCCCGCCGGCTACCTCATCTCACCTTCGTCGAGGCCGAGCAACAGATTCCCGCCACCTTTCGTACCCGTCGTCAGAAGCTTGCCGATGAAAGGAATCGCCTCGCGCAAGAGGGCCGCCGCGCCCGCGAAGCCGACCAGGAGAGTTCCCGAAATCTAGCCCAGATGCAGCTCCAGGCAGAGTACGAACGCTGGACCGCGTCTAAGGTAGACGCATCACTCACCGAGCAATTCCCGGGAAACAAGATGAACGCCCGTCTCAAACGGATTTCCAGTCGTCTGCGGAAAGATCCCGACACGGCCAACTTTCTCGAGCGCCTGACCCCAGCAGCCCGCCTCGCCGAGCTCACCCGCCGCCTTCGCCGCGAGGTCGCGCAAGAACTTCGTCTCTCTGGTCTCGAGGAATGGAGCACAGCGAACCCCCAGGGCGATCTGTTCTAGAGACCCAGTCCCTTTGGCAAATTACCCCCTAATGGCTCCATCTCTGTGCGGACCGCCAAGCACCAAACATGTCGCCAGAATACAAAAGCTGAACAAGGACAGATCGTTCACCACGCTAAGAATAGGACGGTTGTCCAGCTCAAACACACTTTGCCCCACATCCCAACAGGACTTTCGGTCCCTCAGAAGTTGCGAAAGCAGGAGCGATCAAGAAGCTCACTATGCGTCGACGCGGAAGAATGAGATCTTGGCCAACCGCCCCGCCGAATTCATGCGACATGCCATAGAACCTCTTATGTCGACCTCGATGACGCGCTGTCTTCTGCGTTTAGCGAGGGGAAGACGGGACGAGAAGAAAGGTGTTTGTGCCAGGCAGAGCCACGTCCCGATGTCCCGTCATCGTGTCCAGCGCTGCGCATTTATCTACAGGCCGATCGGCAAAAAACGGCTACACTGCCAGACGAATTAGTGGCAACCGAGGCCATCGACCGCACAGCACGTCGTACGATCCCCCGTCATGGCGTAATCCTGCCGGAACGACCCGTGGCGTTGCGCCGTGGAACGGACCACCTCGCCTGCCACCAATATGCCCACGAGTCGTTCGCAACAGGTATCTCCTTGAACGTTCGCTCATAAAGTCGCCCGCAGGAGATTCTGGGTTGGGAGCACAAGAAGCGTGCGGACGGATCTAGGGTTGAAGCAGGAGAACAGTGCGCTCCGAAATCTGCCATTAGATCGCGCAACCAAATTCCAACGGTCTTAAAGTACCTTGATCTCTGTCAACAAGGTCGGCTTGCCAATCGATATCGACACAGCAAATAGAATTTCCCGCCCTCTATGCAGAGCCGGGCGAGTTGAGTGCGTCGCCCGCAGCGTTGCCACTTCGGCTTGTTCAGGCGTGCACACGTAGGTAGCGGACCGCAGTAAGAGTCCTACCGATTTGCTTGGCTTACCAAGGTAAGGCAGTTTCGTTACGAGCGATCGTATTTCTCGCGCTTACCGATTTCTGGAAGGGAACCTAACTTGCTATCCTGGGGCAGAACGCTAATGTGAAGAGTTTTGCGGGCCCAAAATTGATGTCTTTATTACGAGTTGCTGCATTTGTGTTGATTGAGAAAACCGACGAAGAAACCGTGAATAAGGAATTCAATAAACTCATCGATGGCTTCGTCATAAGCCGCATCCCGATCTTCGATTGTGGCCTAATCTCCACTGAGGCCGAGGAAGTCGACAACGCTGACGAGGTTCGAGAAGAAGTATTGAAATCAGAGGAAGACGATTAGTCTCGCTTCTTGCCTCTCGCCGTTTGTTTGGAACGATCGGATCTCTTCGCTGGGGTCGGTGCGGTAACCGAGCTCTCTTGGTCTGATTGTGTCTCGGGCGTCCCGAAACGTCCTAAGCCGCGTACGAGATCCTCAAGAGGTACGTCAAAGGCTTCGCACGCTCTCAGCAGCGACGGAACGGAGATCGCCTTTCCGCTTTCAAAGCTCTGCCAATGCGTGGCGTGGAACTTGTGTTCAACCACCATCGTTCTTAGCGTCCAGCCGCGCTCCTTCCGCATCTGCTTTAGTCTCGCGCCCAGCTCTTTCAAAAACAATTCGTACGTGTATTGCATCGGCCACCTGGAACAGTTTGTTACATCCCTTCTATGGTTTAGCACACGACAGGTGAGAAGTCCCTTGACGTCACCACGGCTGCGTGACGAATCGTGGTTCCTTGGCCAATGTTTGACACGAGGCGCACTTCTCCGGCATTCTTCAGTAGAACTTAGGTACCCTAGAAATCTAGGTACCAAGAATTATTGCAATGCCTACACGATTACTGAAGTCCACCTCGCGAACGGCGTTCTGTGCATCTTCCGTAACGCGAAAGCAATTCGGCACCTCGAACCACTCACGCTGAGTCAACCTGGAGTCCGTTTTCATGCATAGTATTGAGTTCCGGCACCTCCGTTACTTCGTTGCAGTTTTCGGTCATCAAAGTTTCACTCGAGCGGCGGGCAAACTGTATGTGTCCCAATCCGCGATTAGTAAAGGGATCCGTGAGCTTGAAGATCGGCTCGGAACACCGTTGTTCTTCCGGCATTCCGATCGGGTCAGCCCGACTGCGAGTGGGCTTCAGTTGTTCGATTACGCTCAACCAATCCTTGAACTCCACGAGGAATCGCTACAGGAGCTTCGACGAATGCACGGTCGGGAGCCCAGAGATTTGCTGGTAGGTTGCGAGACGGCTGCTGATAAGCGCATTGTGGCGATCGCAGAACGGGTCTATCACAAGCTATATCCGACTTCCGGCGTTAAGACTGTCTTCGCACCGACAGAGCAGATACTGGAGCGCCTCGCATCTGGCAAAATCGATGCTGCCATCGTCACGCTACCTTCCGCTGAACCAGCCACCCGAGTCGTGACACTCGCTCAAGAGCGCATGTTGGTGTGCATGAGATCGGACGATACGTTAGCGGCAAGCTCCGCTATCGAGGCTTCGCAGATCACTGGCCGTCTCAGGGTCTTTCAACCGGTGGGCGCCCACTCGAAAGCCCATCTCAACTTGATGAAGTTCCTTGAACGGGAAGGAGTAGATACTGGCGCTCCCCTGTTCGCCTCATCCATCAACGGACAATTCGAGATGGTTGAGGCGGGTCTCGGGTTGACTCTCGTTCGAGAGCATAGCGATATCCCGAAAGGTCTAGTCACGCGGCCATTCTCGCGACTCAAGTGGACTTTAGACACAGCCCTCCTTTACCTCCCGTCGCTACGAAGCCGCAGCACATCAGTTTGGGCGATGCGTCTGGAACGCACGCTCAAGAGGAAGCCATTCCACGTCTCACGATCTCCACCAAGATCGTAGATGTCAACATAAGCAGGCCTCGTGTCACGCCTCCAGATGCGCTGGGAGGCGTGTTCTTGTTTACAGGAAATGATTGAAAGGGCTGGTCCTGTTATGAAAATTGGTCATTGGACATAGACCATCTGAGCTCCTAAGCTCACGTTCATTGGCTGGCAAAAGGCGCCCGTCAACACGATGTAAACCGCAGGATGACGAATCCTGAAACCTCGCAGGTAACCCGACTCCCTGGTCACGTTTGGCGTAAAGCCTTCTAAGCGGACCGTTGCAGCGAACGATCGAACAACACACAGCAACCTGATCCGGACACGCCTCCGGGTCGCGGAACCGCGTCTCCAACTCCAGCAACTGCGACTGCCGGACGCCTCGGCAGACGCCAAACCTTAGGAACTAACGAAGGAGCTCAATTTAATCTATGACTCTCCACTCTAAACCTGCGTTCTCAACGGTTGTCCGCCGCGCTCTTACACTCCTTGTTTCCTTAGCCGCTTCGACTGCTGCCCACGCACAAGGAACGGTCGATCTCAGCGGCGTAACGACAGCAATGTCAACCGTCGAGAAATCCTGCCTGCTTGGAGCTTCAATCGCCGTCGTCATCGGCATCGTGGTGGGCGTGTTCCAGTTCATGGGCCGGAACATCTCCGCCGGATTCATTTCCATCGCGGGCGGCCTGTTTGCCGGAATCGTTATCGGGTTCGCCCCTCAGTGGGTCGGATCACTCACCGGGCAGTCCCTCTCCATGGTTATTGCCCACGCAACGAAGGTGATGGCCTAACCATGCAGATAACGAAGCGAGGAGAACCACTAGCGATCAATCAGGCACTCAACAAACCCCGAGAGAAGCTGGGTCTCAGCTTGCCCATCTGGATGTTCATTGTGATTGTGTCGATTCTGGTTCTCCTCCTTCGGTTTTATCTTCTCTCAATCGCGATCTTCATTGTCATCACTGCCGGATGCTGGTTCATCGTCCGCAAACACCCAAAGATGTTTCAACTGTGGGGCTTGAGCTTCACGCAGAAGAGCTACTATGACCCGCGCAAACGCTAATCAATGGTTCACCGATGCGAAGGCAGCAAACAGCATCGTGCCTATCGCCCGCTTCGTTAGCCCAACCGTGTTCGCAACAAAGACGAGAGGTTACGGATGCCTCTTCTCAGTTGAGGGAATCGACGACGAAGGCCTTACGGACGCCGATGTCGAGGCACGAGTCCGCGCGATCGAGGGCGGACTGCGTGGGCTTCCAGAGGGTTCATGCCTCTATCAATACATGCGGGTGACATCCGGTTTTGCGATTCCCAGGAAGAAGAACTACAAGCATCCTGTTACTCAGTCCTTCGTCGACGATCGGCTGGACTTCCTCGACAAGACGGCAAAGTTCAGACGCATCGACCTTCACTGGTGCCTAACGTTCGAGCCCGAGCTAATCAACCCACTCGCGACGAAGCCGAAAGACCAGGCTAGCGAGAACGGAAGGCTGTTGGGGCAGTTGCAGAAGGCCGCGTCCATCCTCGAGACCCACTTGAGCCAGGAGATCGGTATCAAGCTTCTTGAGAAAGACCAGACTTTCAAGTTCTTCTGTGAGCTTTTCAATCTGGAGGAGTGGGCGGGGCACACCCGGCTTGTTTCAGACATGGGCGTCGATCAGCAGATCGCCAATAGTGCGGTTTCATGGCAGCCCGACCATCTGCGAGTGGGGAAGCGGTACGTCCAGATGTTTTCGCTTTCCAGCACACCCGCAACGTCACAGCCTTGCATGTTCAATGGGCTCACCAATCTGACATGCGATAGCGTGTTCTGCACAACGTGGCGTCCGAAGTCGACTTCATCGGTCCGTAAGGAGATTGGGGCACAAGAGAAGTGGATTGAGTTCTTCAAGGTAGGAATTTTTCAACGCCTGATGGCTGGCAAGAACTTCGCCGCACTCAATGAGGGGGTGGGTGCAAAGGCTGCGACCGATGGCGTTGATGATCTCGGATTGATCGTTTCCGAGTTGAATAAGAAGGCGCAGGGCGAGTACACCGCCCGGCTCCTACTGTCATCCCGTAGCGCCGCCGAGCTACACGACAACATTCCGGTTGTGCACCGGATCTTCGTCGATGCTCAGGCCAACATCATTGAGGAAAGCTTAGGCAATCTCTCCGCGTTCTATGCGATGTTTCCGGCCAATCACCGATACAGCGTTTATCCACTGTGGCTGGGCGAAGATCATCATGCCCGACTGTCACCAGTCTTTGCGCCTCACATCGGGCATCTGGTCTCTGACGATTTGGACGATGAGTATCTAAATGTTCTGGAGACAAGGCAGGGAACCCCCTTCTTCCAGGATGTCTTTGTTGAGGGTGTGCGAGTCCAGCTCACGATAGGGCCACCGGGCAAGGGCAAATCCGTCCACACAAACCAGATGCTCGCGCTGGAGCGCAAATACAACGGCTTCGTCTACATCTTTGACATCGGCAATAGCTACGAGAGCATGGTCGAGCTGTATGGCGGCAGGGTGGACAAGGTTGGTCTGGACGGCCCGCGCGTCAACCCATTTGCGCTAGAGCCCACTGAGAAAAATGTGAAGTTTCTCTACAACTTCGTCAAGATGCTGCTCACCAACGGCGGCGCGACGTTGAGCCCAGAGGACGAGGACACGGTGTTCAAAGAGGTTCAGGGCATGTATCACCTTGACCCACAGAACCGCAGACTCTCAAACCTGCTCCTGCCTAAACATCTAAGCCGATACCTGGCTAAATGGATAGACAAGGGCGCTTATCACGCCATTTTCGACAACGTTGAGGACTCGCTTAGACTTTCGCAGATCCAGTGCTGGGATTTTGCGGGCGTGGCAAAAGACTACCCCGACCTGATCGAGCCCCTCATGGTCTGGTTGCTGCGCCGGATCGACGACGTTCTGTATGACCCGAAGAATCTAGGTGTCCCCAAGCACGTTGTCATCGAAGAGATCTTCTCGAACCTCCAGAACAAAGAGCTGCTGGAGGGTGCGCTCGCCAGCATCAAGCAGGTTCGAAAAAACCTCGGCGGCGTCACCATGATCGCTCAGTCTGCCAACGATCTTGGAGTGAACGCGGACAGCATCGTCAACTCCTGCACGTCGTTTCTCTTACTTCCCGATGCGACGTTCAACCGGGACTTTTACGGCAAGCTCTTCAAGATGAATGAGCAGCAGCTCACCCTTTTCGAGGGCCTACGCCAGCGTGAGGCCCTTTATATGCGGCGTGACGGCGTGACCAAAGTTGTCACGCTCAATCTCGATCCCCGCAGCTATGCGATGTTCTCGACCAAACCAAAAGACAAGGCGCGGCGGGGAAGGCTCATCGAGAAGTGGGGGTTACACGAGGGAATTACCCGCTTTGTTTCAGGCGAAGACGCATAGTGCAGTTCCGCGCTAGCGGACTGCTTGACGACCACAGCTTTTATTCATCCAGGGAGACCGACCTAATGAAAACACCACTCTTGATTGCCGCGAGCCTCACGCTTGCGGTCACCGCCCATGCTGCGCCCCCGGCCACAGCACAACAGAAGGCTCCTCGTACGGTCGAAGTGAGCGCAACCTCCGCCCCGCCAATCATCAGAACGAGCCTCAATGAATCGACGCTCCTGGAGCTGCCCGCCGAAGAGAAGGTCGCAACGGTGTTCGGAGGAAACACCGACGATTGGATCTTCAACGCCGGGCACGTCGCCAGCCGTTTTATCAGCGTGAAACCGAAGGCCGCCGCCGCAAAAAGCACGACGAACGTCCACATCATCTCTGACCACGGAAACGACTACACACTGGAGTTGCAAGAGGTTTCGGGCGACCCGAGCGCGAGCTTTGATTCCACTGTCTTCCTAGTCCCCGCAGACAAAGAGGCTCAGAAGAAGCTGGCCGAGGCCCCCGTCTTCGTTCCGGTCGCGGAGGTCAAGGAAAAGCAGGACCGCTTAGAGAAGGAACTCGCCGAGGCCCAAGCGAAGGCGAGTGCCGATCACAAGACGGCTCAGGACGCGCAGGAGAAGTACGCCAGCACGTATCCGAGCAATTTGCACTTTGACTATAGCTGGGACCAGTCGAAGGCCAAGGCGCTTGGTGTCAGGCAGATTTGGGACGACGGGAAATTCACCTACATCCAGGGCAAGTTCGAAGAGCCGCCTGTGGTCTACGAGCTGAAGGACAAGAAGGGCTCAATCATCAACTTCGATTTCGCTAACGGTCTTTACACAGTGCCGAAGCTCCTCCAGAACGGGTACGTCGCGATCGGCAAGTCCAAGGTTGAGTTTCATCGCGAGGAGGCCAACTAATGGAAACCGTCCCCCAGCAGCCCATTTCGAAAGCGCCCATTTCTAAGACCCTGCCGATCGTCATCGCCCTCACCGGTGCTGTACTGCTGATTGGTGTATCGACCGCCTACAACGCCATGAGTAGCGGCCACAAGAAGGAAGCCACGAAGAGCACGCTTCAGGCTAGGCCCGCCACAGCCGACCCGCAACAAGTATCAGGGTTTGAGAAGCAACAGCAGATGATCGCAAAGAGCGATGCAGACCAGGCCCAGCTAAAACAGGCTCTTGATGCTCTGCAGGCCCAAGAGAGGGCGGTTCCTACCCCAGAGGCAGACTCAAGCGCCCCGATGACGCCAGCACAGAGCCGGGCCATCTACGGCAACAGTCCAAACGCCCCCAACCAGACATCCGGCCAGGCGGAGGCCAGGGCACAAGCCAAGCAACAGGCCGCCGAAAGGGAAAAGCGCCGCGTCGACGCACTCAACAGCGACACAGTAGCCATTGACTTCCAGACGCACGAGCAGAAACCAAGCGGCACCTCACCGACAGTCAGCGGGCCGACAGTAATTGCTACCCAGAATGTCACCGATGTAGCCGATGGCGAAACCCCGGAGCCGAAGGCAGCAGGAGCCAAAGCCAAAGACCCGATGGCTGCTTACGACTTCGACGAGTACGGCGGCAAGCTCTACCGCGTCTTCGAGGGAACAGTTCTTGAGGGCGTCGTCACCAACCACGCAGACGGCGGGATGGCTGGGCCGGTTCTCATCATGCTCACCACTGACTACTACTCACATGACCATCAGCAGCTCTTGTTGCCCCAAGGCACCCGTCTCATCGGCCAGGTGCAGGCTGTCAGTAGCCAGCAGCAGCATAAACTCGCGGTCGTCTTCCATCGTGCTGTATGCCCGGATGGATTTTCGATCGACATCGACAAATACGCAGGCCTCGACCAGATCGGCACCACAGGCCTCGCAACCAAGGTTGACCACGGCTATCTTCAAGCGTTTGCCGCAGCCGCCGCTATCGGGGGCCTGGGAGGACTCGCGCAGATCGGCAACACGGGCAGCGTTCTAACCCCAGATAGTCAAATCCGCAACGGCATCTCCTCGCAAACCAGCCAGGAGAGCGAACAGATCCTAAATCACTTCCTCAATCGGCTACCGATTATCACGCTTAAAGAGGGAACTCGTGCGCGTGTGTACATCGGCAAAGACATTCTCATCCCCTCCTACGCGGAGCATCGCGTCAACCCGACCCTCTAGGAGCACCCATGAAACGGCTCATCTACGGAAGATGGATCGCCATTGCAGCAGCGATGGGAGCCATGTCCCTTTCGGTCCCGGCACACGCTCAGTTTGGCGGTGTCGTCTTCGATCCAACTCAGTCAGCCCACGCAACACAGCAGATTTTCAATGAGGCAAAGGGACTCAGCAACCAGGCAACGAGGATCGCGCAAGGGTCTCAAACCAACCTAACGCTCGCTCAGCAGCTCACGCAGGACATTCAGATGGCCGGGACTGCACTCAAGATCTACAACCAGTCCATCACGACCTACAACACCATTTTCAACAACCTGAAGTATTTCAATTCGAAGCAGATTTGGAGGACCGCAGAGAACGCCCTCATGAACTCGTCCGTGCAAAACACGTATGGCGAGACCAGTGGGTTGCAATCACAGTTGAACGGCCAATCCCAGAACGCAAGCACTGTATGGAAGATCATGAATCTCGCGATCTCCGGTACGTCGTCGAGCTTCTGGGGGAACCAGATCGTAGGAGCCAGTGACCGTCTGTCGACGCTGGCGCACATTGAGGCGATGGACGCGGCATCGACGCAGTGTCTTGGAGCGGTGGGAGCCTACAACGCGGCCAGAACAAATGCCACGGCAGCGAATACGGCGCTCGACAACTCGATCTACGATACGTCCGTTCTCACCAACAGCGAGGTTGAGCAACTCAACCTCCTCACAATGTCCAACTCGCACCAGCTGCAGGAGGCACAAGCACAGGGCCAGCTCCAGGCTTGCCTCGCAGCGCAGTCCGCCGTCGCCAACATGGACAAGCGGAACCAGGCCTCACAGACGATCAACGACGCCAACTTCCGCATCACTCAGCAGGCCAACAACCCGACGTATATCGGTGGCGGCTCGCAGACGTGGACAACCTACTACTGACCGGAGCAGACCAATGAAGCCGTTCAGCATGAAGCTCTTGTTTTTCCTTCTTGCGGCGCTGGCAGTTTCCAGCGCCGGATTTGTCCATCTTTCGATCAGCCGGGCACACCAGGCGAAACAGTTACGCGAACAAAAGCAAATTCAGCAGGACGACGAAGACTACCGCAGACAGCTTGAAGCAACGAAGACGCATTAAGCCGACCAAACGGCGATTCCACACCAAGAAAAGTGAGCAACCCCAATGAACACCACACCCGGATTTGTAGATTGGCTGGGCCAGTTCTCTCAAAGCATCTCAGACCTTACTTTGCAGAACGGCGGGGCACTGTCCAACTTCGGGATGTTGCTGCTTACGTTCATCGCCACGATGATTCTGATTGGAATCGCAGTGCGGATGTCTCCGTGGTCTGCTCATTTAGGCGGTCACGCATCGGTCAGCTTGGATGAAGTGAAAGTGTTTCTCTTTCGCTTCCTCTTCTGCCTCGTAATCGAACACTACTGGACGACTAACCTGCCAGGCGCGAGCTTCGGATTCAACCGGATGTTCTCCTATATCGGAGCACAGATCGCACAGATTCTTGACCAGAACGCCCTCAACCAACTCAACGCCATCATCAACACAGCGGGGCACAACACCCCGGTTCCATCGATCACGTCACCTGTCGAAGCGTTCGTCTACATGCTTGTCGAGGGTTTCCTGGGATTGGCGTCCGGCGTGCTCTTTTTGCTCAATTGCAGCGCCTTCATCTTCTATGCCGTCACCGCACTCTTTGGCCCGCTAATTATCCCGCTCTATCTCACCGAAACCTTTCGCGGCAAGTTCTTGCACTTCGTGGAGGTCCTGGCGAGCTTCGCGATGATTCGTGCCGTCGCCGCCGCGTTCATCTACGTGTGGTCTCAATTCCTCATCAACTTCATCAACCAGACCTTTCAGGGTAACTACAGCATCGCCAATTGGATCGCTAACCTCATCCCGTTCCTAGCCATCTTCGTTGCGTTCATCTTGAATCTGGTACTGGTGCCCACAATCACTCAAACGATCTTCGGAGGCGGTGCGGGCGCAGCCGGAAAAGTGGCACAGCTCGCCGAATCCCTCGCAATTTTGAAGTAAAAACTCGCAGGAGTCGTCATGATCGCTCTCTGGTACCTCTACAAGCGTCTTCCCCGTCCGTTCAAGATCCTCATGGTGATCTTCTTCGCCGGACTCGTTATCGAAAGCCTCGTGCATACAGGGGTACTCATTCACAACAACAACATGAATTCGAGGAGGCAAAATGTCCACACAAGCCCAGTCAATTAGCTCACTCACACTCCGGCAGCACGTCGAGGCCGACCAGATCGCCAACGAGGTATATGCAGCCCATTACAGGGAGCGGAGCATCGCAAGGTTGGCAATCGGGACTCTTACGGCTCTCTCTCTTGCTCTCACTGCTGGCATCGTCCTGATTTCAAGCCGCCCCACCTTGAATCGTTATGTCCGAATCGATGACGCGGGCCGTGCCCAGGCCATCCAGTACAGCGATTTGAACTACAGCCCGCGCGAGGGGGAGATCAGAACGTACCTCACCGATTGGATCAATTACCGGCACACCCTCAACAGGGAGACCATCGCGAAGAAATACCCGATGAACTACTACTTCCTATCCGGCCCGCTTGCTTCGCAGCTCATCAATGACGACAACAACAATCACCTTACGACGCAGGTGATCGGCGGCCAGCTAGAGCCGAGCGAAGTGCAGGTTAATAACGTGACCATCACTTCGATGACGCAAGAGCGAATTTCTAATGCAGTCGTCTCGCGTGGAACGGCGCTAGTGACGTTCGACCGCATCTACTCCTCGCAACATTCGCAGCAGCCGCGCACAGAGCATTGGATTTCTTCAATCACGTACTACGTGAACCCGGCGCAAGTCAGCGACCACGCCAAGACGAACCCTCAGTACGAGACCATCAACCCGCTTGGAGTGACCATCACCGAGTTCCACGAAAACCGCGTCTCGGTCGATCAGACACCGCAGGGTTCCACGTATCGCGCCCAGGAGAAGCCATGAGCGAGCCCAAGTCTCCTGAGAGTGGATGGGAAAAGGTGTTGCCGTTCTTTGAGGCGGAAATTCAGGCGCTCATTCTCGATCCGACCATAAGCGATTTGATGATCAACGGAACGACAGGAATCTATGCAGATCGTGGTGGGGTTATCGAGCATATCGAGCTGAAGAACGAATACAGCGTCGAGCGTCTGGAGGCGGCGATCCAGCGTGTGGCCCGGCTCATGGGCCAGGATCTCACTCAACAAAACCCGATCCTGAATACGCGTATGCCGGATGGCTCTCGTGTCGCCGTGGTCGGAGCACCCTCTGCGATAGGTGGTCCGACACTCACGATAAGAAAATTCAATCGTTGGTACAGCACAGATGAGTTGATTGCGAGCGGCAGTATGCCATCAGGCGTGCGGGATCGTGTCGTTAGCTTCCTGATGGATAAGAAGAACGGCATCATCGCGGGCGGAACCGGATCCGGGAAGACGACCTTGATGAAAGCCATCCTTGACCACGTTCCCGCAACCGACAGGTTGATCGTAATCGAGCAGGTTGCGGAGCTTCGAGTTCTTCAGCCAAATGCAGTGAGATGGGAGGCTGTAGACGCAATTCCAGGTCAGGCAGCAATCCCGCCAAGCGCACTTTTAGCAGCGGCACTCCGGCACAGACCCGATCGGATCATCTTCGGTGAGATTCGCGACGAGTGCGCCAACGATCTACTCCAAGCGATGAACACCGGACACGGCGGCACCCTCACCACGTTGCACGCGAAATCAGCATGGGATGCACTCAGCAGACTATCGAATCTCGCACTCAGCGCACGCGCGAACATCAACCACGGTTTTATCCGTTCCGAGACCGCAGAGGCAATCGACTTCGTTCTCTACTGCGAACGTCAACCGAGCGGCAAACGGCGCGTACGCGAGCTAATTGCCGTCACCGGCTATGACTTTGCCACACAAGCGTTTCTCACGGAAGACCTCTACAAGGCTCCGAATAGCTCGACAGTGAGCCACTGAGTTTGATCTCACGGCCTGCACGGTTGAATAGCTTCATTCACGCATTCTCTAACCCAAAGTCGTTCAGGAGGAACACTGACCATGCCACTGCTTGAGATCAAACAGACGAAGAAACTCACCATCATCTGCTCACTTGAAGAGTCAACCGCTATTCAGGTGGAACAGTATGCAGCCTTCGTCACTGCGTCACCGGATGACGTGGTGAATAAGGCGCTGGAGTACACCTTCGGGAAGGATTCTGAGTTCCAGAAATTCCGCAGCGCCAACCCCAAAGGCACTGGCACCCTGCGCATCAAGAAGCCTGCTGCGGGTGCAACAGGTGCCCCACGCGGCCCCAAGCCTGGTGCCGCGAGCGCGAAGGCCAGCGCCTCTCTCTAGTGCGTTCCTGCGCTGCATGGTTGCAGCGCAGGAAGTGACGTTGCACGTCACGGAACAACACCAGCAAATGCAGCAACCCGCAGCTCGCAATTAGGTGGTTTCCAACATGCAAATGTGGCAGAAAGCGAAAACGGCGCTTCGCACCGGGAGACGTAGACACTCCACCCCTTCCAGGGTGTCGTGAAGCAGTAGCAAGGGTGCTAGTTGGCAACCGTGCTCAAAACAAAAGACATAGCCAAATAAGGGTGCTAACTGGCACCTTCCGGGTGCCAGTTAGCAACCGATCTTGGGAGCGTTCCATGGATCAAGATTTAGCCTCACGCCCCGCCCAATTCGCTGATCGTCTTAGCCGCGCGCAGGGCCGCAAGGCGCGACGATACAGCGCTACCGCGAAGATGACTCGCGAGGAGCACAACGAATTAGAGGCGGCGGCTAAGAGCGATGGCCGCGCACTAGGAGAGTGGGCAAGGGAAGTGTTGCTCCGTGAGGCGCGGCGGCTTTCTGTTGACCCGACTTTTACAGAGATCGTGGCTATTCGACAGCTCCTTAACTCAACTCTGCGAAGCGTCGCCTGCGGCGCGGTCATGACGCCAGAAGCGTTCCAGGCAGAGCTGCAAGGGATTCGTTCCAGCAAGCACAAGGCGGCAGCCGAGGTGATGCAACAGTACGCGGCGACGGAGGCGGGACAATGAACGACAAGCAGAAGTGGGGCCGCAAAGAGACTATTGTTTGGCCGCCGCACGCACCCATTTATACGTTCATCGCCTTGGCTCTGGGTGTATTCGTAACGATCCTCTTCGTTTGGCAGTTTCTCCGCTTCTCTGAGACTCCATTGAGGCGGGACTATACGACGACCTATATCCGGTCGCTCGTCGGGGCGACGTTCAAGCAGCACGGCAAGTACCGGCTGCTCTATGTGGGCGGCGGCAAAGCCGCGCCCAGGCCTGCCCTGCCGGCCGATTTTGTTCCAGGCGAAACCAAGCTGCCCAACGGTGCCATCTCCCCGGTCGATCTGTCTCAGGCCGCGCGGCATCAGGGTTTCACGGTGTTCTACAAAGGACCGGAAAAGGACTACAACGACGCCGCTCTCAGCCGGTGGCTCCGCACCGTCTACTTCGACGGTCAAGGGCTGCTCGACATCTACGGCACGTCCTTAGCCGAGGGGTTTGTCGTCCTGGTGATCGCCCTTGTCTTTGCCGGCCGCGCGGACGTGAAACGCTTTCGAGAGTTGAAGTATGGACGCCGCCTGAAGGGTCCGGTCATGACGACGCCTGCCAACTTCAACAAGGCGTTGCAGGCGGATGGGCTCGCAATCGAGACCGCCGAAAAGCGTTCCTTTTTTCGGAAACCGACGCAGCTCCGCATTCCCAAGAGCGCCGAGGCGAAGCACATCCAGATCATGGGCGACACCGGGACCGGTAAGTCAACTTTGATAAAACAGCTCCTCCAGCAGATCGCCGACCGAGGCGAAATTGCCATCGTCTACGACCCCGCAGGGGAGTTCACAGAGAGCTTTTACAAAGAAAGCCGGAAGGACTGGATTCTGAATCCGCTCGATGAGAGAACGCCGTACTGGACGCCATCGAGTGAGCTGAGGAACCCGGCTGAGGCGCGCACGATCGCTGCCTCCATGTATCAGCCACGCGAAGATAAGCGCGGCGAGTTCTTCACCGACACGCCGCAAAAGATCTTCGCCCATCTTCTGAAGTACAAACCCTCGCCGGAGGAATTGGTGGAGTGGATGTCGAACGAGGATGAGATCGACCGGCGTCTGAAGGGGACCGAGCTTGCGAACTTTGCACCCAAGGATGCACCGCAGCAGCGGAGCGGCGTACTCGGTTCATTAGGCCTCGTTGCCGACAGCCTGCGTCTCCTGCCCACCCGCGAAGAGGCACAGGGGCGCGAGTGGTGCGCCACCGAATGGGCCGACAAGCGCGAGGGGTGGATCTTCCTCACGTCTACCGAAGCCGAGCAGGAGGCGTTGCGCCCGCTGCATTCGCTCTGGATCGACCTGTTGGTGTTGCGCCTGCTGACGAAGCCAAAGCCGGGACAGAAGAAGGTGTGGCTGGTGATCGACGAGCTGGCCAGCCTGCAGCGGCTCCCGCAGTTCCACACGGCACTGACCAAGGGTCGCAAGAGCGACAATCCCATCGTCTTCGGCTACCAGGGCAAGGCCCAGCTCGAAACCATCTACGGCCATCTCGCCGAGGTCATGCTTTCGCAGCCCACCACTAAGTTCATCCTCCGCACCGCCGAGCCGAACGCCGCGAAGTGGGCGGCCGAGATGATCGGCGAGGTTGAGATCGAGCGTGTCCGTGAGACGGTCGCGGACGGGAAGCGCCAGGGCAAGAGCTTCACGCTCGATCGTCAGATCGAGCCGCTGGTGATGAAGTCTGAGGTAGAAGGTCTGCCCGACCTCCACGCCTTCGTGAAGATCAACAACTACGTTTCGCGCTTCTCGTTTCCACCCATGAGCCTTCCAAAGATCGCAAACGCGTTGCAACCTCGCAAGATCGCTCCACACAAGATGTGGTTCAATCCGTTGGCACCGGAACCTGCAGCGGCACCGCAGCCTCCCGAGAAGCCAGTCAGCGAACCGGAGAAACCCGCCAGCAAGGGCGCTCCGGTCAAAGAGGCCGAGGCCCTGGTCCCCAAGCTGGAAGTTCCAAAGGTGGTCCCCCCGTCGCCGCTTCAGGAACAGCCCCTTTCACAGAATCTCTAGGTTGCCATGCTCACCATTTCTAAAGCCATCAGCCCGGCTCAGGCGCAGACGTACCATAGTCTGGAATACACCAGCGACGCCCAGAGCTATTACAAGCAGGACGACACGGTAAAGGGAGAGTGGCAAGGGAAACTTGCCGCCTCCCTCGGCCTCTCCGGAGAGGTTTCGCCACTGGAGTTCTCCCGTCTGACGGAAGGCAAGCATCCGCAGACTGAAGAACAGATGGTGAAGCACCGGGAAGGGAAGGAGTACACCAACGCGGACGGCAGCGTTACCAAGCCCGTTGAGCACCGGGCCGGATGGGACGCGACGTTCTCCGCCCCCAAGTCGGTCTCATTGACCGCTCTGGTAGGTGGCGACGACCGCGTGAGGGAGGCTCACCGTGCCGCTGTGACAACAGCACTTGAAGAGCTGGAGAAATACACGCACGCGCGGATCGGCGGCAACAATCCCGCCGAACAGACCGGGAAGTTCATCGCGGCGAAGTTCGAGCACGACACCGCGCGGCCAGTGAACGGCTACGCAGCGCCCCAGCTCCACACGCACGCCATCATCTTCAATGTCACCGAACGTGCGGACGGTTCGACTCGCGCCCTACAGCCCCAGGCTCTCTTCGAGTCGCAGAACTATGCCACCGCTGTTTACCAGTCGGCTCTCACCTACCAGCTCCGCAGGCTGGGTTATGAGATCGAGCCAGGGCAGAGCGGCGCACCTGAAGTAAAGGGCTACTCCCAGCCATACCTTGACGCGTCGAGCCCACGCTCTCAGCAGATCAAAGAGCAGATGGAGCGTGCCGGGTTCCAAGGACCAGAGGCCGCGCAAATCGCCGCGCATGCGACGCGCGATCGCAAGCAGACCCTCACGCCCGCCGAGGTGTTGGCCGCGCATAAGGAGATGGCCGCGGACTTCGGCAACCAGCCTGAACGAGTCATCGCGGCAGCGCGGGAACGCGCATTAAGCCAGGCTCAAGGAAGCGGCTTGCAGGGCGATGCTCGCGGAGCCGTGGCCTTCGCCAAGGAGAAGGTTTTCGAGCGCGAGGCCGTCGCCGATGAGCGGATCATCATGCGCGAGGCCCTGCGCCGAGGTATGGGCGAAGTCAGCTTTTCCGAAGTCCAGACCGAGTTCCAGCGGCGACGAGAGGAAGGTGAGTTCCGCTCTGTCCAGGGCCAGAAGCACAGTTCCGGCCGCAGCTTCACCACTCCCCAGACCATTGCGGCTGAGCGCGCGAACGTGCAACACGTCTTGGACGGAAGAGACGCGGCAAAACCGATGCTGAGTGATCGAGCAGCCGAGAAGCAGGCCCAATCCCGCGATTTTCTGAACGACGCGCAGCGCACGGCCATCCGCGAGGTGCTGACAAGTACCGACCGGGTACACGGATTTCAGGGGCTTGCGGGCACCGGAAAAACGAGCGCCCTTTCGGCCATCCGCGAGGGTGCGGAGCAGGGCGGCTACAAGGTCGAAGGCTTCGCCCCGACCTCTAAAGCGGCAGGCCAGCTCCGCGAAGCCGGGATCGAAGCGAATACGCTTCAGAGCTTCCTTGCACGGCAGAAGGAGCCCGACCCTGCCAGCAAACATCTCTACATGCTGGACGAATCCAGTCTCGCCAGCACCAAGCAGATGCGAGCTTTCCTGGAGAAGATACGCCCGGAGGACCGCGTTCTCGTAATCGGTGACATACGCCAGCATCAGGGCGTCGATGCGGGCCGACCCTTCCAGCAGATGCAGGAAGCTGGCATGCAGACTTCCAAGCTGGACACCATCATGAGGCAGAAAGACCCCGAACTGCTTCGCGCCGTGCAGCACCTCGCCACGAACGAAACGGAGAAGGGAATCGCCCTGCTTTCCGAGCAAGGACGGGTCACCCAGCTTGCCAACGCGCCAGAGCGCATCGCGGCGATCGCGCGGGACTACGCTGCGAAACCAGAGAACACCATCATCGTCTCCCCAGACAATCGCAGCCGCCAGCAGATCAATGAAGCTGTGCGCGGCGAGCTGCTGAAGACCGGAACGCTCGCCGAGGACGGCCGCCAGTTCCTTACACTTTCTCATCGCTCGGATATGACCGGCCCCGACCGCACCTGGGCGGCGATGTACCGTCCCGGCGATGTTGTCCAGTACGAGCGCGGCAGCAAAGCCGAAGGGATCGAGCGCAACAGCTTCGGCGTTGTGCGGTCGAGTGATGCGACCGCCAACCGTCTGACCGTGGAGTTTCCAAACGGCGCAGCCGTGGAGTACGACCCAAGGCGTGTCTATGGCGTGAACGTTTATCGCGAGACCAGTCGCGAGTTCGCAACGGGCGACCGGCTGCAATTCTCTGCATTGAATAAAGAGCTCGGCATCTCGAACCGCGACATGGGCACCATCAGCAGGATCGAGCCCGACCGTATGACCGTCCTTATGGATGGCAAGGAAAAGCGTTCCGTCAGCTTCAGCCCTGAAGAGTTCCGGCAGTTCGACCACGGCTACGCCGTCACGTCGCACAGCTCCCAGGGACTCACGGCAGACCGCGTGATAGCCAATATCGACACCGACTCTTCGCGCAGCCTCATCAACAGCCGCCTCGCTTATGTAGCCATCTCACGCGCGGCCCAGGACGCGAGGATTTACACGAACGACGCTGAAACGTTGGGTGCGCGGCTCGCTACGGATGTAACCAAGACGGCCGCGCTCGACTTCACAACCAAGGTTGAAAAGGCCGAAGTCGTACAGACCCCCAAAGCTTCAAAGGCCGTCCAGGTCCACGAGTACAACAATGCCGACTCACGGCTCGCCGCCGTTGCCAGCGAGTACGTTAGCCGTCCAGAGCGCAGCGTGATCGTCGCTCCCGATCGCACGGAGCGCGAGGAGCTGACGCAGCTCATCCGTGCCGACCTCTACGCGCAGGGCAAACTCGGCCGGGACGCGCGAGCTGTCCCGGTCCTAGTGGAGAAAGACACCGGCAGCAAAATGCGCGTGGAGAGCTATCAACCCGGAGACAAGATCCACTATAAGACCGGCAGCCCCAGCCTTTATGGCATCCCCCACGACAGTGAGGCCACGGTCGTATCCACGAAGCCGCGCGGCAACGTCCTTTCGGTTCAGCTCGACGCGACGCGCGAGGAAATCTCCTACAACCCGGCGCAGCTCCGCACGCAAACGCGCGAGAGCCGGACCTACCAAGAGGAAACCCGCGAAATCGCGCAGGGTGAGCGCATTCGCTTTACCAGCTATGACAAGGAGACCGGCGTCCGCGCCGGTGACCTCGGCACCGTAACTCGCATCGGTCAGGACCACTCCATGACGGTGAAGCTCGATTCCGGCAAGACCGCAGAGGTCTCTTCAGAGAAATCCCGCAACATCGACTACGGCTACGCCGTCGATGGCGTGAAGAACCTCCGCGCGGAACGCGTGATCGCCACAGGCGATGGCCTTTCCCAACAGACCTTCCAGGGCGTTCCTCCGAAAACGGATCTCGCTTTGTACACCAACCAGCCGCAGCAGGAGTTTTCTGCTTCCAAAGAAATCGCGGCGCCTGAACTTGCACAGCCTGTCCGGCAGCAGCACGACTTCGGCATCGGCTTCTGACCATCGCTTGCCTTTATGTATTTGTGTCTTTACATAAATAGATCCGCCGTCGAGGGCTGGGGGAATGTGGGAGACGCCGGCAGCATCGGCGTCTTCCAAGGAGCCGTGCGAAGGGTGGGAAAGCTTCACCGTTCCATGCTTTCCATGGACGCGGCATTTCCACGGTCCGCTCTACTTGCCGAGTGCCTTCCTTACATCTGCTGCCATGACACCGTGCTCTTTGACCAGTACACGGAGCTTTTCTGGAGTTACGCCGAGCTCTTTGCTCCAGTATTCCAATTCGTAGGATTCGTGAACGTTGATGCGGAGACGGTCAGCCGCCCCCCGTTTCGTTGTGTCGTCGGCCATTGTGGTCTCCTCCAGGCGCAGATAGCGTCCAAGGGTGAGAGTGTCTACTAGAGCGCTACGTTGTGCGCCGATCCGAGCGATAAACCTTGAAAAGCAAATTTGTCCCGCTGTCGAAGCCCCTCACCTTTATTGAATCCATGGAGTGTCTGCCGGTCACAGTCGTTCCCGAGGGCGCGACGTGGACCTATGAGATCAAATTGGATGGATTTCGCCTTGAAGTCGTTCGTGACGGAGCCGAGACAACCCTTTACTCGCGCAACGCGAACATTCTGAATGACCGGTTCCCATACATAGCTAAGGCACTAAGCGGCATTCCAGGCGGCACCATCCTGGACGGGGAACTTGTTGCTCTAGGGCCGGACGGCCGACCGAGCTTTAATCTGCTTCAGAACTTCCGCTCCGCAGAATCACAGATCATCTATTACGCCTTCGACATCTTGGCCTACAAGAACCGCGACCTCACGCAGTTCCCACTGTCTGAACGAAGGGGCATTCTGGCGTCTGTCGTAGAGCGTCAAGAGCACATTGATCTGTCCGCAGTGTCTCAGATGAGCGCCAAGGAAATGCTTGCCTTCGTCCGTGAGCAAGGACTGGAGGGTGTCGTTGCAAAGCGATCCGACAGCATTTATCAGCCAGGACAGCGCACCGGCGCATGGTCCAAGCACCGTATCAATCTCGGTCAGGAGTTTGTCATAGGCGGCTACGTGCCCAGCAATTTAGGACTGGATTCGATCATCATCGGCTTTTATCGAGGCAAAGATCTCATCTACGCCTCTCGGGTTCGTGCAGGATTTGTACCGGCAACACGTCGAAAAGTATTCGAGCAAATCAAACATCTCACCACGCCGAAGTGCCCCTTCGCGAACCTGCCCGAAGCGGCCAGCGGGCGATGGGGCCAGGGGCTCACAGCCGAGAAGATGAAAGAGTGCGTTTGGTTGAAGCCCGAGGCAGTCGCACAGATCGAGTTCCTGGAGTGGACCGGCGCAGATCATCTACGCCACACTAAATTCGTCGCACTGCGTGACGACAAAGACCCTCGGAAGGTCGTCAAGGAGACCTAAATGCGTCTAAATCGGGAAAAGCTGCTGATGTTGTGGAACACAGAAGATCTGCCTGCTTGTAAAGGTGGGATGCAGCTCGCCGAAGCCTTCCTTTTGAGTTGCGCCGAGGCCGTAGATCGCTTCGGGGAAGAGGAGCCAGCCGACCGGCTAACCGAGATCACGGCGAGCTATACAGCAATGGTGGAGCACGGCGATCTCTGTGATGACTGTAAGGAGGTTTGAAATGAGTGAAGAGAATTCTCCCAAGGAAATGCAGGAAGCCGATAGTCTCCCCCCTGTTGATGAAACATCGGCTGATTACAAGGCAGGTTTCGAGACAGGCGTTGATCTCCAGCCGCTGGATGAAACGAAATCACTTACGTGGCAGCGAGGATGGGCTGATGCCGAGGATTAGGCCAGAAGTTGCTGCACTTGGCTTAGAAATGTGTTCGGCGGTTGCAAGGTGGGCACCGCAAGGACTGAAGAACTACTCGGGCTGACCGCTTCCAGGATGACTTGCTTCTCTGCTTCCGGAACGGAGTGACAGATGACCAGAAGAGCGTAGCTGCTCGATGCGGTGCGATCCTGAAATTCGTCTGCGCTGTGGGCAAGCTCCACCTTAAAACCGGCATGTACAAGAATCAATCGCCGGGTCTCCAACAGCACGGGATCGAGCCCATAAATAAGAATTTGCTCGTTTTTTGATGGCGCTGGCACGTTGTATTCTCTCACTCGGCTGCGAACAGGATAGGAAACTTGTTGGAAAGCGTGGCCATCTGATGTTCAGAGAAGCACAGATTTCATTGATGTTTGCGGACTGGAAGGGTCACGGCTATGGATATGAAAGACCTGTCCGCACGCCTTCGGGCTCTGAACGCTGCCGCTGACGATAAAAGCCGTCAGCACGCTTCCTCGGTCGTTCGCGAAATGGTGAACTCGCTGGAGTCCGTCAACAACCTTGTCTACCTGATAAGCCTCCAGACGCAAGATCCTGCAAAGGTCACACAGCTAGTCGAAATGCTCCAAAGCGCGCTTCCGTTTCTCAATGAGGTTGTGCAAAGCACTCTCGAAGCGACTATCGTCTTGCCTGTTCCTGGCTCTGCGAAAACTCCCCACGCTTGACCGTGTTAAGAGAGAAGTCGCCACAGCGATGTTCGCTCTCGGCGGCGTCAAGTGTAGAACCGTCTAGGCCTGGGCGAATAATCTGGCAGCATTTGGAGCAGATGGATTCTTCGAGTGGACCAAGACGTTTTATAAAGTCGCGAAGTGCGGGCATGCTATCCCTTCAGATTAAAGAGCCGAAGCCGTTACATTATCTGCTTGTGGCCCCTGGGTGCCTTGGATGATGTCGAACTCGACCGTCCGTCCCTCTTTAAGCGACTTGTAGCCGTCGCTCTTAATCAAGCTGAAATGGACAAAAACGTCCGGGCCGCCCTCACGCCCAAGGAAGCCGAATCCCTTGGCATTGTTGAACCATTTGACCTCGCCTTTGTACTGCGCCATGACACGTTCTCCAAGTAGCTGGAACGAAAGCATAAACAAATACGTTGCTTAAGTTTGTCGGATACCTCACAAAACATGTCCACACTTGTTTGATTTTGGGACTACATTGGGATAATCGAACATCCACGAAGCTGGTTTCCATTTGCTGATAATGTCACCTCAACGACCATGGCGAAGGCGACAGCTCGATGCCGAGCCATCGCCCTAGCGTCATTCATTTACTGAGCCGACACTGCGGCAGCTTCCACGTTCTCCCGCTGCGCAATCGTTGTGAGCAGATGGTCGGCGTGTTTCTCTTCCTCAAGCGTTTTCTCCAGCAGCGCGGCATGGTCCGTCAGGCCTAGGGTCGTGGCCCACGCGATCGCAGCTCCATAGGAGGCTATCTCGTAATGCTCAATCTTTTGAGCAGTTGCCAACAGCCCAGCGTCTCGTACCGGGCCTTCGCTCGATTCGCGGACAATGTTTACGCCGGACGAGATCAGAGCTGTGGCAATCGGATCTTTCTTATCGTCCGAATCGCCGGTCAGCTCAGAGATGAGCTTATCGAGGCGTTGGACCTGGACTTCTGTCTCCTGCTTGTGTGACTGAAAAGCCTGCTTCAGTTGAGTGTCCTGAGCATGGTCGATCATGCTCTCCAGTCCTTTGACAATTTGGTTTTCTGTGGACAGCAGATATTGCAACTGGCCTGTGTATAGCGAGCGAAGATCATCGTAGTCATTCGGCGTAATGAAACCCATGTCGGGAACTCCTGGTTGAGGTACTTACGCCGGATTAGAGCCGAAAGGGACGGCCTGCGTTGCCGACGATATAACCAATCCTGCGGACGTGGCTGCCTAATTGGAGGTGATAATCCGATAGGCCGGTGGGATGGTTTTAGACTCAGCATCGACCTGAAGAATCTCGTTGTAGGCAGTTCCATCGTCGTATACCAACGTCAGCCCGAGCTGGTCGAATTTTTCGAAGAACTGCTCCCAGGAAATCGCCCTTACACGGGCCGTTGTCTCCGCTGTTGAGCGGGCCAGCAAAGCCATAGAGGCGGGTTCTGCATCGACGCGGTGGGGTTCCAGCTCTACAGGAAGGATATCTTTCGCATCCGCCCATGCTCGGATGTTCATGCGATCTCTTGTTGGTCCCTTCAGTCCCATTTGGGTTCAGATGATTGGAGGCATCGGAACGCTGTATTTTGTCATGACAGGCGCAGACCGACGATCTCTCAAGAACCGTCGACGATCTCGGGCGTGATTTCAACCTTCTCGCGAAGCCGCTTCATCCACCTCAATCTGCTCGAAATATTCGAGAGCACGAGTTTCGTATATAATTGATAGCAAACGATTTAGGTCCGATAACCTTAATTACGTATAGTCGTTATTATTGCTCTTATGCTTGATTCAACCCAACTACAAAGCTTGATGCTGAAGTGGACCAACGATAGCGAAGGTTACCGCTCGGAGGCGCGACGTCTGGAGCTCAGCGACCGAAGCCGGCACGCAACCTCCATCACGATGCTGGAGGCCAGTGCGCAGGCGATTGATCGTTGCATCCTCGAAATCAAAGCGTCCGCCAGGCATTAAGGGAAGAACGCAGCGTACTTCCCTCTTAGCTTCGTTCTTGCGTCGTGCGGACAGCTGCAATGAAGAAGCGGCACCAATGGTTAGTGCCGCCCGAGTTGAGATGCGTGGTGCAGAGTCGTTAGAAGGAGTCCTTAACCTTGTCGAGGATGTCCTTTCCCTTACTGACGAAACCGGCAGCCGTTCCGAGTGCCTGTTCGCTCTGGCCGAATGTGTCGGGACGTCCAAAGCCGAGAGTTGGTTCTTCAGCGCCCTCGAGCGGGCCTGCGATGAAAGGCTCGAACTGACCGAGACCGTCAGGTGTTGGGCCTGAAGTCCAGGGCTGGTTGGCTTGGTTCCCGATCCCATCAGTGGTGGTAATGAAGAACTTATAGGAGTAGTCCTGGTTTTCCTTTGACTGCGGGAAGCTGTTGGGGATGGGTAGAGCAGAGGGTCCGAGCTCCTCTAGGACAGCAAGCCATTGCTGCTGGGGCATGGTGTCTCGGGCGATATTGAAGGCTAGCATCTTCTTCATGCCGGGGTCGTCGGTCATGTTGTAGAGGCGACGGCGAGTGCGCGGCCAGTTGTTTCGGCAGCGACATTGCAGTACATGTCCGCCGCGATGTTGCCGCTGGCGTAGATATGGGACATGTTCCATTTGAAAGCGGGTTGCGTCTGAGCGTTCGCTGCCCAGGATTGACGAAGCCTTAGCACTACGAGCCGGGCGCGGGGGCGGAGATCTAAGCGAAGACCCAGATGCTCGCGCTCGGTATCTAAGGCAGCCAAACGCGCGAGTAGCCGTTCTGTTGAGGGCGCCGATTCTCAAGCAATCCTCAATGTCTTCAAGGTGACGAAGACATTCTTGTCATGGCGCCCAGGATCAACAATGAGTTCGAACGAAAGTACATTGTCCAATTGGACCGTGTACTCCTCTACCTCTGTGGTTGAACTGCCCGGGCTGAAGCTCCATTGCTGGCGGATGATCTCTCGTCTTGAACCGTCTGCGTGGGTCACGGCGAGCGTGAATTCTTGTGAGCGGCTTGTGGTTTCTTCTTCAAACTCCAGTCGGATCTTGCGGATGGGCCTGGGATGATCGAAAGTCAGCCGGATGCTCTGGAGACCAGGCATTCCGGCGCGGAATCCTCTAGTTGCTCCCGGCTCTAAAGCGTTCTCAACCGGGAAAGCCGGGTCCTCAGAGGAAAGTTCTGCAGTCGCGAGACTCAACAGGTCGATCCAATCTGGACCTGCTGAGGGTGAGCTAAGCATGCTGGCGTGTTGGAGGACTTTTCGCATTTTTCTCCTTTGCGTATGTTGCTCTGAAAGCAAGAACCATCCACGTAGGAACGATTCCCTGTGAGTCCGCCCAGGCTCTGACTTCGCGGTGGTTTATGGTGAGTGCTTCTACTGCATCGCAATTTGGATGGTGAGCTAGGGTGGGAGGCTGCATTCAAACCTTTTTACAAATGCCATAAGGCGGCTTCTGTCTTCCTGCCGACACATGGGAGAGGAATTCGCGGGGTTGCGGCTTACCTTCCGTTTGCAGGGGTCCTCCGAGCTGCAGCTCGCCCTTGCAGGTTACGTCACCTCCATCCCCCGCATCACAACGCTCGTGAAAGTCGGTGAATTCCATCAACTCCAAATCCATCAGGACTCCGGAACCTGCGATGACACAACTCGAGGATGGGGATGAGCAAGCTAGAACAATTGGCGCGTGTGGTCAGTCTTCAGGGAGTTGTTCCTACCATCGACGGCGGAGAGCAGCCGGTCAAGGATGAGACGAAGCGAGCCTTGCTTAGAGGTTTAGGTCTGAAGGTCGATGACGATCATGAGGTCGCGGCAGGCCTCCTATTCATCCCACCGAACTATTGGCGAGGCTCGAAACCGTTATTCAGTGAGGAGAGCTCTCCATAGAGTATGCCCAACTCTACATGTATGCTTACTTCCGTTGAGTGACTTGGAGTTCTCAAATCTATTTACATCAGTAAACTGTCATGAGGAGAGGCAACTTGGAGCATTTCATATCCATGGGAACCCTGCCAGAGTGGGTCACTGCATTGGCGGCCTTGGGTTCTCTTAAGTACCTGATCGATTACGCCAAGGCTGCCAAGGAGCAGGTCCTAGCCTCGCAAACCCAGGTTCGAATCTCTGAACGGCAAATCGAAATCTCTCAGGAGCAAATCCGAGTCTCACAAGCACAGATCAAGATTTCACAGGCCCAGATCGAGGTTACAGAGCTCCATACCCGAGAGCAAATGAGACCGATCTTGGTAATGAGCTCTCTTGAAGCAGTTGAGGGGCTCATACGGTTCACGATGCAGAATCAGGGTGGCGGAGCTGCGTTCGACATTCGCTGGCAGATGCCGTGGAACCAGAACACCGAACACCAGTTTGGTTCACAGACGTTTGTTCTTGGTCCTGGAGCAGTGTTCACCGGAACTCTGGCAAGCGAGGGCGACGTCAATTTGCTGTTCTTTTATTTCTCTGCCTTTGGAGAGGAACACCGAAGTGAAGTACACATTCAGAGCGGAATCTTTACGACCAGGTACTTCCCCAACTCAGGAACGTCGGATCAACGTGTGATTTCATAGAAGACTGCGGCGCTCAGTTTTATGTGCCAGATGCCGAGCTGCCCTATAGTGGTTGGCCCATCAATTGTGAGTACGCTCACAGTCTGACCCAATGTCAGCGCATCGCTTGGATCGCTGTCATGAGCACGCCCGGCACCGATAAGCTTCCTTCTGTATAGTTGAGAGCCACAGGATCCCTCCAACGCAACTCATTCTGGTGTTTTGGGTCTATTTCATTGGAGATAGCGATCATGACTCGTACTGGAGCGATGTTGTTGGGCGCGGCGCTACTAATGCCGTGCGTGGGCGCGACTGCGCAGAATGCTGCTGCCGCACAGACCGAGGACAAGGCTTACAACACGAATACGTGGTCACAGGAAGATGCGACCCGCATCGTGCAGGAGGTCCGGCACAAG
Organism: Granulicella sibirica; assembly: GCF_004115155.1. Classification (NCBI taxonomy): domain Bacteria; kingdom Pseudomonadati; phylum Acidobacteriota; class Terriglobia; order Terriglobales; family Acidobacteriaceae; genus Granulicella; species Granulicella sibirica. The sequence continues at coordinate 96,126 of NZ_RDSM01000006.1, read as the reverse complement.
CTGCTAAGCCTGCCAAACTACAGTGTGTTCGATTCGCTGTCATTCGGCATCCAGGGCAAGACGATCGTGTTGCGCGGCTACGCTTCGCAGCCGGTGTTGAAGAGCGACGCCGAGAAGACAGTGAAGGGCATCTCTGGCGTAGCTGGTGTGGACAATCAGATTGTTGTGCTGCCGAATTCGCCTAACGATGACCGCATTCGCATAGGGGTGTACCGCCGTATCTACGGTCAGCCTGCCCTACGGAAGTACTCGGGCAGCCCCGTGGGTTTTGGAGACTTCCCTTCTGTTGCACGCATGGCGGGCGGCATTACCCAGGATCCGCCGCGCGGCTATCACGCGATCCACATCATCGTGAACAACGGCCACGTGACGCTGACCGGTGTGGTGGACCAGGAGAGCGATGCCAACATCGCATCCATGCAGGCGAACTCGACGCCGGGTGCGTTCAGCGTGGACAACGAATTGATGTTCCCGGGCACGACGCAGAAGGATAGGTAGCCGGTGGATTGCGTCGAGCCTCCCGCGATCTTAGAAGCGGACAGAAGGTGTGCGCTCTAAGCTGCAGAATCGTCTGCTACGTCCTTTCGCCGGTGACTAGCCGCCCACGTTTCTCAGACGCGTGGAGATACGACTTTCATTCAAGCGCAACCGTGACGAACATGTGACCTGACGAATGACGGAACACTGGGAATTTGACATTTGATCCTTTAATCGCCTTGGCATCCACGTTGCTCATCAAACGTTGTTGTGATGCGACATCTAAACCCACCCGAAGATCTTCGGCAGGCTCTTTCCGTCATTATTCGGGATCCAATTCGAACGATAGTTCCGCCTTGGAGTTGGAAGGCGGCCGCTTGCAGCGCAGTGGTTCGGGCCCTCGCTTTTTTCGCAACCAACTTTCAATCTGGGCACGCTGCTGCCACGAAAGCCATGCTCGTTGAAGCGGTCTACGCTGTCTTCGCTGGTGGCCTCATCGGAGCAGTCTCACAGCAATTGCGGGCCGCAAAGCCCCTTTGGGCTACGGCACTAATTCTCTGCATAGGTCTCCCCGGGCTGATGACTCTCGCGCAAGCGGTCATCCACCACTATTCCGGAACCCCACATCAAAGTGCCGGCTTCCTTGTATCCCTTGGCTTTGCGGCACCAACGGCTTTCTACAGCTGGTACGCCATGCGCCACGGAGCGATGTTGGGCGGTGCCGAAGCTACCACCGTACGGCATGATCTTCAGTCGCTGCCGCGCATCTCCCTGGATCTTCTTCTTTTGGCCCCACGTCATGTAATAGCCAGGCTCAAGTAACGCGACAGCTACCGATAGTGGCTCGAACGCCTGTCGGAGAAGATCGCCTCCGAGGCTTCGAAGTGTTCTCCCTATCCAGCGGCTAGATCCAGGGCCTGAACATCCTCTCCGAGCACTTGAGCAGCTGCTTTAAGTCGCATGTTCTCCGTGCTGCATATTGGGCTCCTGCTGATTCGATCAGAGTAGCGAACTCGACGCTTGCCAGTTCAGGGTATTGGTGTGAAATTGAACTCACGCTCTCCACCGAGCTCGCTTCCCGAGTATGCCTAGACACAGGAACTCCAGAGCCTCGAACTGTTGAACGGGTCACCGAGATGTGCCAGCTTTAGGCGACTAACCTTTCCCGATCCATCCCCCAATCTCTTTCAATTGAAAGTCGTCCGCTCCAGCACTTGCTGCTAGCTGCTTACGAACGGCTAGGTCTTCCTCGGCCTGCTGGAGCAGTTCACTCGCAAATAATTCCAAGGGTCCCGCCTGCATATAGTTCTTTCAACGCCTCAAGAAGTTCAACGGCGTGGTGCCGCACCCGCGACGTGATCCCGCAAGTACGTCCGCAACGATGCCTTTCGATCGCTGGTCCCTTGGTCCGTAAGCTTATCCATGGCTTTCCTCCGCGATGAAACACCATTCGACTTGCGCCCTGCTTGGCAACAACTTAATCGAAAAGATGAATCTCATCCTGCTCCAGCAGATTGAATGGAATTTGCACATTGTCGGCGAATTTTCGAAAACGCTTTCTAACCTCGGGATTCTTCAACTCTAGAGCGGCTGCAGCGACCACATCGCGGCCAAGTCCGAACGCATGAAGATCGACGAAGAGCGCATCGGCCGTCGAGTAGTGCTTTAAGTCCCTACCGCCTGTTCCAGATGCTCCCGAGGCTGTGCTGCCGGCTATTCGCAGCATGTAAGTCCCCTCTCGGGTAATTGTTACCGCGAGAGTGCAAAGCATCGTAGGCCTTCATGGCGCTTGTGTAGCTGGGTTTCTATCTAAATGACGGACTGATCTGTTCGAGCCTCCAGATCGGTCCACCTTCGTACAGAGGCCTTCTTCTCGAATAAAGACCGGCGGCACTCCGTCTTGAAGCCAAAAGGGATAGTCCGAGGGCTGTCTTCCGATGATGGGTGCGACAACTCCGGCAATTCCACCCAGCTCTACGTGGATTGTGAAGTCTGTAGCCTTGCGGCGGAATTCACCCACGCGGAACGGCTGCGTTCCTGACGGTTTGATGGACAGGTGAATTAAGCGCGGCTTTTTCCCAGGGGCGATATAGGCGATCTTCGTCTCGGGTGTGCCGAGAGATATGTTCAGCAGCAGGTTCGGTGGGAGACCGTTGGACACGTCAGAAGGCAAATCCATATGCTCTTTCGAAATGGTGCCGTCCTCTGACTTGAAAGGTGAGATCGCCGCTCGTCATGTCGATCAGGAAGTTGATCGCTTTGGAAATGATGGACCTCGTTGTATGTGATGGTCGCTAAGGAGACGAAAAAAACCTTGCTGGGTGAAGACGGTAACGTCATCATCAACGGAGCCGTCCTTGAAGCGGAACACCAACCGAGAGGTAACCTTGCCACGGCTTACAGTCTGAGTCGACTCTCCCGTGGCGATGGTCTTACCGTCGAGGGTTTTCAGAGCGACGAAACCATGACTTGATCCCTGAGGGTAGCGGACGGGAATTGGTTCGGCCGTCAAGACTGAAGAATATTCGGAGCTTGCAAGAGCAGCAAGGCAGAAACCGATCGTAGCAAAGCGCATAAAATGTTGCTCCCGGAGATGAAGATTGGTACAAGGGGGTTGCCAGGAGCTCGTACGGGTGAATATGAGATTAGATGCCGTTCTGTTATGCGGAGAGCGGCTGTTTAAGCCTTTCGCTTCCGGAGTGATTGCCTCCTGTCCGATGAACTACCAGCCCTGCAGCGGCGTAAAGGCATTTGCCGCCGCAGTGGCCGTTTATAACAAGGCTCTTCAACTGGACGCGTTGGGCGTGTAGCAGACCGTCTTGCCGATGTCGACGCCGCAAACGTGTACCTTCATGGGAGAATCCTCCTGTACTGGTCTCCATGCTGCCATACCTGACTTGAAGACGACGGACCATCCCATTACCCCAGAGCAGCAGGACGCCGCGAGATGATCGCTTCCTCCACTATCATCGCTTCGTCGATGATTCCGGTGCAGGAACCCGTTCGATACGCATGGTTGCTCCATTCGAAACGCCACCCAACTTTCCATCGCCCTCTCACATCTACTTCTCGGAAGGCCCGAACGCCGTGGCTTGAAACGACCATGGCAAACCTATCCAAACGTTCCATAATGCGCTCTGTCGGACTGGGCCTGATCACCGGCGCCGCGGATGATGACTGTTCGGCCATCGGCACCTACGCTCAGGCTGGGGCTCAACTGGGGTACGCAGCCTTGTGGACGGCGCCCGTCACGCTGCCGATGATGGTGGCCGTCGTTTATCTGTCCGGCAAGCTCGGCCTCGTGACGGGACAGGGACTCTTCTCAGTCTTGCGCAACCAGGCGCCGCGCGCGCTCGTTTACCTGATCCTGATCGGCGTTCTGATTGGCAACATTATTGAGGCGGGAGCCGATATCGGAGGCATGGCGGCTGGGCTCGGGCTGTTGATCCACCTTCCTGGCTGGACTCTGGTGATGAGTATCTCCGCGCTCGCGCTGGTCTTTCAGATCTGGGGGACATACTCCTTTATCCGGAATGTATTGCGTGTGCTGGCGCTCTCTTTGCTCGCCTATGTGGGATCCGCGCTGTTAGCCCACCCTTCCCTGCCGCAGGTGGTGCGCGGGACGTTCGTTCCCAGCATTCACTTTGACCGCGACACGCTGGCCATCCTCGTGGCGATCATCGGCACTTCGCTGTCCGCGTACCTCTACACGTGGCAGTCCAACGAAGAGGTGGAAGAGAAGGTCGAAGCCGGGAAGACGACGGCCGTCACGCGCCGCGGAGCGACGACCGCGGAGCTGAGGTCATCGCTATGGGATGTGCTGTTCGGCATGCTGTTTTCCAATGCCGTCATGTACTTCATCATCCTCTCCACGGCCGCGACCCTGTTTATCCGCGGCCATCACCAGATTGCCTCTGCGACCGAGGCTGCCGAAGCGCTTCGTCCGCTCGCCGGCAAGGCTGCCAGCCTGCTGTTCGCCTTGGGCTTTGTCGTGGTGGGTTTTCTGGCAGTGCCCGTCATGACGACTGGCGCGGCCTATGATCTATGCCAGATCATGGGATGGAAGAATGGCCTGTCCTACAAGCCGCGGCAGGCGAAGAAGTTCTATGGCGCGATCGCTCTCTTCACGCTTGTTGCCATGGCCATCAACTTTGCCGGCATCAACCCCATGCGCGCGCTTGTCTTTGCCGGAATCGTGCAAGGTTTTTCCACTCCGCCGCTCATGCTGCTGATCATGATCCTGACAAACCGGCCTGCGATTATGGGAGACCGGGTAAACGGCCCTGTCGTCAATGCGCTTGGCTGGGTGACGACCGCCGTGATCTTCTCCGCCTCCATCGCTTTGGTGATCTCACTGTTCAAACACTAAGGAAATCCGCCCATGCATGTTGTGATCTTCGGCCTGACCATCTCATCCTCCTGGGGAAACGGCCATGCCACGCTCTGGCGCTCGCTGGTCAAGGCGCTGCTGGAGAGAAGACACACCGTCTCCTTCTATGAGCGCGATGTCTCCTACTATGCGGACACGCGGGATCTCATGGAGCTTCCTCCCGGCGGTAGGCTCATCCTCTATCGTCACTTTGAAGACATCGCTCCAGCAGCACGGCGGGATCTGGACCACGCTGACCTGGCACTCTCCACCAGCTTCTGTCCTGACGGCCGGGCTGCCGCTCAGTTGATGCTGGAGAGCCGCGCGTCGATCAAGAGCTTCTACGACCTGGACACGCCGGTTACGCTGAACGCGCTGAGCGCCAAATCCACCGTCGAGTACCTGCCGCCGCAAGGGCTCGGTGACTTTGACCTGGTGCTAAGCTACACGGGCGGCCGTGCCCTCAATGAGCTGCGGACCCGCCTGGGAGCCCGTCTTGCGCTCCCGCTTTATGGCTCGGTCGATCCAGATCATCATCGTCCCGTACCCCCACAGCAGGAGCTGCGCGCCAATCTGTCTTACCTTGGAACCTATGCGGCGGACCGCCAGCAGGCGCTTAAGACGCTCTTCCTGGATCCAGCCTCTGTTTTGCCGCAAGAGCGCTTCCTGATTGGCGGTGCCCAGTATCCCGAGACCTTCCCGTGGTTGCCAAACGTCTTCTTTGTGCGCCATGTGCCGCCCGCGACCCATCCCGCGTTCTTCTCCTCCTGCCGGGCTACATTGAATGTGACACGGGGCGTGATGGCCGCGTATGGCTTCTGTCCCTCCGGCCGCCTGTTTGAAGCAGCCGCCTGCGGCGCTCCGCTTCTGACCGACACCTGGGAGGGTCTGGAAAGCTTCTTTGTTCCCGGCAAAGAGATTCTTCCTGTTGAAAGCGCAGAGCAGGTGGTGCAAACCCTCTCCTTGTCGGATCAGGAACTCCAGCAGATCGCCCTTGCCGCACGTGCCCGTACCCTTCAGGATCACACCGGTCTCTGCCGCGTTGGGGAACTGGAGCGTATCTGCAACTCCGTTCGATCGAAGTCGCATCTCACGCCAACAGCTAGCAAAAGGAGCGTCTTGCATGTGGGGCATCATTCCGGCCGCGGGTGCGGGCAGCCGCATCCAGCCACTGGCCTTTTCCAAGGAGCTGCTCCCTGTGGGCAGCCGCATCGAAGGCGATCATGAGCGTCCGCGCGCTGTCTCGGAGTATCTTGTGGAACGCATGATTGCAGCCGGAGCGACGCGCCTCTGCTTTGTGATCTCGCCCGGTAAGACGGACATCCTGGAGTACTATGGCGGACGCCTGTGGGGAGCGGACATCGCGTATGTGGTGCAACCTGCACCAGGAGGACTCTGCGACGCGGTCTTCCGTGCCATTCCGTTCGTGCGGCCGGATGAAGAGGTACTGATCGGCCTGCCGGACACCATCTGGACTCCGGAGAACGGTTTTACTCAGCTTCCGCCAGGCCGGCTTGCCTTCCTGCTGTTCCCGTCCGAGCATCCGGAGTTTTTCGACGCGGTCGTTACGCAAACTGATGGCTCCGTCCAGCACATTGAGGTGAAGCAGAAAAACGCTACATCTGGTTGGATCTGGGGAGCGATTCGGATGCCCGGCACAATCTTCCATGCGCTTCATCAGCTCTGGTTGCGTCCGGAACGCGGGGATGAGTACCTTGGGACGCTGGTCAATGCCTACATCGCAGAGGGTGGCCAGGCCGTGGGCGTCCACGCTGGAGAGGCCTATGTCGATGTAGGAACTCTGCACGGATACCGCAGGGCCATCAGCCTGCTTGTGGAAGAATCAACTCCAGCGACTCCAATGACTGAGGAAATCACCACGCATGCACGCTACGCCACACCCCTTGCTTGAAGACCAGCAGCAGCTTGAACGAAGAATTCGTGACCTTGGTCCCTGGTTCCATAACCTCCGCCTGGGTGGGATCGCCACGGCGCCGGATCACTTTCTGGGCGACTACCCAGAGGTGAAATACGATCGCTTCCGCACGACCCTCCCAGCCGACATGACCGGATTGACCGTGCTGGATATCGGCTGCAACGCAGGATTTTATTCGCTGGAGATGAAGCGCCGCGGCGCGGACCGTGTACTTGGCATCGATACCGATGACCGATACCTTGCGCAGGCCCGTTTTGCCGCCGAGATCTCCGGGCTCGACGTCTGCTTTGAACGTCTTCCCGTCTGGGACGTGGCCTCGCTGCGCGAGCGATTCGACCTGGTCATCTTTATGGGAGTGCTTTACCACCTTCGCCATCCGCTGCTCGCGCTGGACCTGATCCACGAGCATGTGGCGAATGACCTGCTCCTGTTTCAGTCCATGCAGCGTGGAAGCCGAGAGCTTGCTGTCGTAGAAGAGGATTATGATTTCTCTGCTCCCGCGCCGTTCGACCAATCCGGGTATCCCAAGATGCACTTCATTGAGCATCGTTACTCTCACGATGAGACCAACTGGTGGGTTCCCAACCGCGCCTGCGCGGAAGCCATGCTTCGGTCCGCGGGTTTCAGCATTGAGGCTCAACCAGAAGAAGAGGTCTACCTGTGCCGCGCTCACGCCATCCAGGTGCCGCCGGATGGCCCTCACTCCGTCTACCCAAAACATTAGACCGCATCGATGAATCACTTAGCAGAAGCCGAGCACTGCTTGAGCCAGCGTGATCTTCCGGGTGCACTTCAGCACTTCGATCTGGCCCGCCAGTACGCATGCTCGGCGGATCGCATCGACGCAGGTTTGTGGCAGGTACACATGCTTGCGGGGGAGTTTGAACCGGCGTGGCAGGCAAGCGACCGCATACGCGCCGGCCATACCCCCGATCCCCACCGCTTCTGGTCGGGGGAATCACTGGCCGGCAAGGATGTCATCGTTCGCTCCCTGCATGGGCTGGGCGATGCCGTTCAGATGTTCCGCTACGCGCCTCAACTCAAGGCGCTGGCGCGATCCGTGACCTGGCAGGTTCCGCCCAACCTGCTTGGGCTGGCCCCCTGCTTCGATGGCGTGGACCAGGTCATTACCTGGGAGCAGCCCTGCGTCTGGGAGGCGCAGGTTGAGATCACGGAGCTTCCCTACCTATTCCGCACCACGCTCGCTCATCTGCCCATCGCCACCCGGTACCTCAGCGCGCCGGTTCCGCCCGTACAGCGCTCCAAGCCTCGTGTTGGCCTCGTCTGGGCGGCGGGCGAGTGGAACAAGGGCCGCTCCATTCCGCTGGCAGCGTTTGATTCCCTCCTGAGCACTGCCGGGTTTGATTTTGTAAACCTGCAGGGTGGTACGAACCATGAAACAGACCGCCGCATGGAAGTGGCCGAGCCAGGACTGCCAGCACTGGCCGCCGCCATAGCGGGTCTTGATCTTGTCATCACGGTGGATACCCTGGCCGCGCATCTGGCTGGCGCACTCCAGATTTCCGCGTGGGTGCTGCTGGAGCATGCCGCGGACTGGCGATGGATGACCGACCGCGAGGATAGTCCCTGGTATCCATCGCTGCGCCTGTTTCGCCAGACGCGGCCGGGAGACTGGTCTCAACCGCTCGCATCCATCCATCAGACTTTAGGTACCCTTAGAAGATGACGCCCTGGGATGCTTATGATGTGTACCTGTTCGACATTGATGGAACGCTGCTCAATGCCACCGATGCCGTGCACTACTTCGCCTTCTGCGACGCCCTGACGGAACTGGCCGGCCGCTCTCTGAACCTCGATGGCGTGACCGCGCAGGGCAATGTGGATAACGGCATTCTGCGCGATGCGCTGGCCCTGGCCGGTGTTCCCGATCATCAATGGAGACCTCGCCTCCCTGAGATGCAGCAACGCATGTGCGCATTCGTGACGCGCGATCAGGCGGACCTTCGGCTGCAGGTGTTGCCGCAGGTGCCTGAGGTACTCGATCACCTTCGCGCGAAGGGCGCCATCCTCGGCGTCGCGACAGGAAACCTGGAGGGCATCGGCCGCGTCAAGCTTGCGCACGCCGGCCTGCTCGATCGCTTTCACTTCGGCGGTTACAGCAATGCGCATGAATTCCGTCATGAAGTCTTCAAGTCAGCGGTTGAGACGGCACGCAGCCTCACCCGCGCCGACGCAAGCATCTGCGTCGTAGGCGATACGCCGGCTGACGTTCGTGCCGCACACTCCAACGGCCTGGATATTATTGCCGTTGCCACCGGCATCTTTCCGCTTGCAACCCTTCAGGCTGAGTCACCCACCCGCGCCGTGTCCAGCCTGGCTGAGCTGCTCATTCACCCGCTCTGAGCCGGGTCACGCACACTCGCTCACAATCCGCTCAAACTCAATCGCCCGATGCTCTGAGGTGTGGGCGGCCAGCACTCTCTCCCGCGCCCGCGCTCCCATGCGCGTACGTTCTTCTTCAGAGATGCCGGTCACCATCCGTGCAACCTCCTCACCGTTTGCAGGAAGCAGAACCTCTTCGCCGGGCGTCAGGAACTCCGTCAGACCGGGCCATGAATCGGAGAGGATAGCGGCTCCACATGCAGAGGCCTCAAACAGACGAACCGAAGGAGAGTACCCAGCTGCCACCATGTCGCTCCGCGTCAGATTGAGCGTAAACCGGGAGGAAGAGTAGAAGGCCGGATGATCCGGAGGTGGAAGATGAATGATGCGTTCGACGTTCGCATTCCAGCTGAGCGTGTCCGGATACTGCGGTCCCGCGACCACGAACCGCTCTGCCGGCAGCATACCGGCGGCATGGTTCAAAAGCTCCATCAGCTTACCCTGCCGGTCCCCGGCATACGTGCCCAGATAGCTGAGCGCGCACTGAAACTCTGCCTGGATCGCGGTAGGATGATAGATCTCGGGATCGACCGAACAAAAGAACGCGACAGCCCGCCGAGCTCCAAACCTCTGTTCAATCTCCTGAAGTGCGGGCCCGCTGGTGAAGCTCAAGTAAGCCGAGTAGGCCGGGATTTGCCGTCCATCCAGATACTCTGTTCCACCGTTCTCCCGCAGCCGGTTCAAGGTAATCGGCGTGTCGATGTCATAGAACAGCACGGGACATCGTACCTGGGCGAACAAAGCCTGCGAAGCCGCGATTGCGTCATGAAAGTACGAGCCAACAATGACCGCATCTGCGTCCAGACTCAAGCGAACCAGGCGTGTCTCCTCTGCGGCCCAGTCATCGTACAGCTCAACCGTGCAGAACGCGGGACGCGGAAGATCGCGGTTGCTCCGGTACCACTCCACGTCCTTTTCGACGAACACAATTTGATGGCCTCGCCGGGTTAAAGCCTTCAGCAAGGACCGATACGTCGTCGCATGTCCGTTACCCCAGGACGACGTAACCGTCAATCCATACACAACGATCCTCATACCAGCGCGCGCTCCCGCAGACAGTGCTCAAAGGCCGCCTCCGCCTGCGCTGCACGCTGGGCATAGGTATGATCCCGCAGACCCCTCGAATGGAAGGCCTCGCCGATCCTTCGGCGGCTGGCATCATCGTGCTCTGCCAGGGCACGCACCACGTCCTCCGCCGTCTTCACCACCAGGATCTCAGATCCCGGCTTAAAGCAATCATCGATCCCCGGCCAGTCGTCACAGAGCAGGCACGTTCCGGCGCCCGCGACCTCAAACACACGCGTCGGCGGTGAAAAGCCGGAGGATGCCATGGACGCCCGATTGATGTTCATGACCATGCCGGCCGAGCAATTCACCCGGTTGTGATCGGCGGTCGGTACATGACCGATGTACCGCACATTCGGCGGAATCTGCTTATCTCCCCAGCCCTCGCCGCCAAGCAGGAAGCTGCTCTCGGGCGCCAGATCAGCCGCTCTGAGAAACAGTTCCTCGACCCGCGCCTCACGGTCCGGCAGCCGGTTCCCAAGAAAGGCTACGTCACAGCGTAGCGAGACATCCAGCGGCACGGGATGGTGCGTCTCCGGATCCAGCCCGTTATATATGCTGAAGTAAGCCCGCGCGCCAAGCGCAAGGTACTGCTCGCGGCACCACGGACCGCCGCCATACGTCAGCACCGCATCATACTGCGGCATGGAGATCCTGAAGGCGTCATTCCCATCCGCGTGCATGCGCGCGATCGTCGCAGGCGCATCCACATCCCAGAAGGTGATGGCCGCGCTGCCCTGACGCTCCAGGATCCGACGCTCCAGCGTCTCGTCATCCACCCCGATCCCGCTGTGCTTCACAATGACGTCCGCTTCGCCCGCCAGCTTCAGCATCGCATCCAGATCGATTTCCGGCTGGTATACGAGAGAACGCACATAGGAGAAATCATCTGAGTCGCGACGCTGCTGCCGCCCATACGCATCCGGCTCGGCAAACGTAATCTGATGACCTCGTCTCGAGAGGTATTTGTAACAGCCGCGGTAGTAGGTAGCCGCGCCGTTCCAGTAAGACGACACAATACTCGATCCAAACGCAAAGATCTTCACCCGTTCAACTCCTCACAAATATCCGTTAGTTGCTGTGCGCGATGAGCGCAGGTATGACGCGCCAGGATGGTCTTCAGCCCGCGGGCTCTCTGCCCTTCAGCCGCTGCCGGGTCGTTCCAAAGCCTGCGCATCGCCGCGATCATCTCCGCACGGCTGTGCACCATCGTGAAATCACCGGGTCGAAACAGCTCCTCACAGTCCTGCCATGGCGCGGAGATCAATGGTATCCCGCAAGCCAGAGCCTCAAACACTCGAATCGTCGGGATGCCCGCCATCGCCGTGCTGTACTGCTGCCTGGGAATATGAACGGTCAGCCGCGCGCCGGCATATACCGCAGGCGCATCCAGGTTGGGCAGGTAGCCACCGTAACTTACCCCGGCCTGGCTGCAAGCGTCCAGGCCTTCCGGCGGATAACGCACGCCGTAGATCGCAAACCTGGCTTCATCGCGCAGCGCGGCAGCAGGTTTCAGGTAATAGTCCCGAATCTCATGGGATCGTTCGCCCTCGCCCCAGTTGCCGATCCAGACCGCGTCTCTGATCTTCATAGCAGACGGTTCAGGCCGGAACACCGTCGTATCCGCCGCTTCATGCAGCGTCCACACCCGTGTAAGCCCGAAGCGTTCCCGGTAGATCGTTCGAAGCGCTTCTCCAAAGGCGAGCACACAATCGAACCGCGCAAGCCCGAACCGCTCCATCTGCTCCGGCGTTGAAGAGGCTCGGTGATGCGTATCATGAAACAGCAGAAGAAACCCAAGCTCATCTCGAAAGCTGAGCAGTCGCTGTGCATACTCAGGTGGATTCCATTCATGCAGGATGACGATGTCCTGATCCTTCAGCGTCGCGCGCCACCAGTCTTCGCCTGCGCCCCGCGCATAGGTCCTCACGTTCAGTTCCGGGTACAGGGCTGCAAACTGAGAAAGCGAGTGCTCGCCCAGGGCCTCGGTCCTCAGGTTTTCTATGGACCACTCCGTCTCGGGCTCCACAACGGTAACGTCGTGCCCCATGGCAGCCAACGCTCGCATCCATCCCCGCAGAAAGTGGGCGTTGCCGTTATTCCAGTCCGAACGAAGCGTGTGTGCCACGTAAGCAATGCGAAGCTTAGATGGCATAAGCGGCCACATCCTCCTGCGACACACTCCGCGCGGTCAGCATCTCTTCATACTCAGCAATGTATGCGTCGACCATCCGTGCAGCCGAGAGTTCCTGGGCACGGGCCAGAGACCGGGCCTGCAGAGCCTCGCGCTGCGGCTGGGAGTCACGCAAACGCAGCATCGCCCTGCTCAGGCCGTCGGCGTCCCTGAAATAATCAGCGCCGCTGCCCCAGACCTCGCGCAGACTCTCGATATCCCGAGCAACAACACCGCACCCACAGAGCGCCGCCTCGAGCGGAGCCAGTCCGAACGGCTCATAGATCGAAGTCGCGAGATAAATGCTGCTGCGGCGAAGGGCTTTGAAAACCTCGCCGTCATCCCGTCTGCCGAGGAACTCCACCTTTCCCCACTGCGGCGCCTGGGTCCCCGCGAAACTTTCTTCTCCGATGACCTGAACCGGTATAGAAGCTTCAATCTCGTCCAACACTGCCATTCCTTTCGCCTCATCCCAGGCACGCCCCACGGTCACCGCAGTCAACGTGCGCGACTCCTTTTCCTGCTCAAGAGTGAGGCTTCGGCCATTCAGAATCACCCGCGCTCCCGAAGCCGCCGCAAAATTGCGCGTCAGGGCATCGCGCATCCATTGTGTCGGAGCAACAATACGATCCGCTCCCTGAAGTCCACATGAGACCAACTCTTGGTACGTCCTCAGCCATCTTGAGTCTTCCAGCCCGTCCGGTCTACACGCTTCAGCCCAGCTCAGCACATCGCTATGAGCTGTCAGAACCTTCGGCACCTCGACCTGCAGCGCTCCAAAGCAGAACTGACTTGCATGCACAACTTCCACCTGAAAGTCTCCGATGGTCTGAAGTAACAAACCCTCCGCGTCAGAGTAAGCGAACTGATTCTCAGCCATCCATTCCAGTGGAACCTCAGATGCTTTGTAGCGAAACGCCGCTCCAAATTGCGCGCTGGTCCTGACAGTCCATTCCAGTTGCGATCTCGAGGGTGCACGGCCAAGACTCACGAGCGCCACGGAGTGACCACGCGCCATCAGTCCATGCGCCAGGATTGTGCCAAACGTCCATACTCCTCCGATCGTGTCCGTGGTCAGCAGGACACGCATGCCAACTCCTCATCCGCCTGTTCCAGTTCGCGCAGGGTCAAAGGCTGCTGATCCTGGATGTCGCTGAAGCCTTTATCTGCGAACAGCTGCAGGTAGAAGTCATGCGCCCGCTCCCAGGCGTTCTCATCCGGCTGCTCACCGAAGGTGGTGACGTACTCAGGACTTCCGGGAAACGGGAACATCGGTACCGGTTCGCTGACCCATACGCCCTGCGCCTTCAGATTTGCCTGCCAGTCCGCCACCTGGGCGGGGTCGTCTTCGCGTACCTTGATCAGATTCGCCTGCACCCATGGAATCCGCTGCCGCGCATACACAAGCAGCTCCGTAATGCGGTCCGTTGTGATGCGGCAGTTCTTGTTCATCGCATCGCGACCTTCGTCGGTGATCGACTCCACCCCGCATTCAAAGGAGACACAGTGCGCCCGAGCCAGAAGTTCGATCGATTTTTCATCCCACAGGTCGATGCGCGTCTGAAAACCTATGGACACCGGCCGTTTCGCAATCTCTTCCAGCAACGCACGCACCTGCTTGCCGACACCAAAGATCTCGTCGATAAAGTAGATATACTCGACCCCTCGCGCGATGAGCTGATCGATCTCCGCCACCACGGCGCTCAATTCACGCTCACGATATTTGTTCCTGAACAGTGTCTTATTGCAGAACGTGCAGCTGTACGGGCATCCACGAGCAAACTCCACCTCAGCCCCGCGATGCAGGTGGTCCGCCCCATTGCCCGCGAAGATGTGATGCAGATGCGCATGCTTCTCTACGGGATAATCGGAGTAGTCCAGCATCCCAATCGCTCGCATGTCGGTTGCGCCCAGCCCGGGAGTCGCGCTGACGCGACCGGCGTCATCCCGCCAGACGCACCCGGCAATCATCTCCCGTGGTATGGAAGCCAGTTGCGGCAGCGTCTGATCCGGCTCTCCTCGCAGCACAATATCGGCTCCCGTCTTTCGCAGCGTCGCCAGCGGCGTGACGGATCCGTGCGGCCCGATCACAACCTTCCGGGATGATCGGTTGAGCGCAGCAATCCACTGCTGCGGAATCCGAAGCTCAGGCTGGGGACAACGCCAGAACAGATAGGAAGGCGCTGTCGGGATCACCAGAAAATCCTCATGGAAGCCTTCCAGCCGCTTGCGGACCTGCTCCGGTGTGAGATCTTCCATCCACGCATCGATGAGCAACACCTCCTGCCCAGCACCGCGTAGAACCTCTCGCGCGGAGAGCAACTCCAGCGGAAAATGGGGCTCCGCGCAACCGAAGTAGGTAGAGCCTTCAAAGCTCCATTTCGGATTGACGAGGGCGTATCTCATGCAACCTCCTCCGCCACAAGATCTGAGACTTCGCCCTGGATCGCAGCCTGACGTTGATGCTGCAGCAGAGCACGATTGCCGCTCCAGAAATCATGGATTGCCTTCAAGGTCTCACGGCAGGAGCGTCGTGGCTTCCATCCTGTGTGCAGGGTGAGCTTGCTCGTGTCTGAGATGTAAAGAGGCTGATCTCCCGGCCGAACGTCGTCATACTGCAGTACCGGCGCAAGCCCGGTCTCCTCCTGAATCGCGTCCAGCATCTCGACGATCGATACAGCCCGCTCCGGTCCGCCGCCCAGGTTATACACCTCGCCGGCCGTGCGGCCCTGCGCGCTGCGAGCCGCCATCATGCCGTCCACCAGGTCGTGCACTTGCAGAATGTCGCGCACCTGGAAGCCGTCGCCATAGATGGTGATCGGACGGCGCTCCAGCACCGAGTAGAGAAAGTGCGCAACCCATCCCTGATCCTCGGTGCCAAACTGCCGTGGACCCGCGATGCAGGACATGCGAAACACCACCGTCGGCAGGTCGTAAATACGTGCATAATCACGCACATATTGGTCCGCCGCTCCCTTGGAGCATCCATAGGGCGAGTGGAAGTCGAGCGCTTCACTCTCATTCACGCCGTGAAAACCAGGACTCTCCGCAACGTACCGGCTTCCTGATACCTTCACCGGCACTCCGTACAGGGAGCCATACACCTTGTTTGTTGAGGTAAACAGAACGAATGGACGCCTGCCGGCGCGGCGCGCGGCCTCAAGCACATGGAACGTGCCTGCCGCGTTCACCTCAAAGTCCATGCGCGGATCATCGATCGATGTGGTGACCGCGACCTGCGCCGCCAGATGAAAGATCTCGTCGGCATCCGCAGAGGCCGCGTAGACGTCGGAAGGATCCCGAACATCGCCCTGCACAAACTCCAGCCGGTCGCTGTCCGCAAGGCCCTGCAGCCAGAGAAGGTTATGCTCCACGCCGGGTCGCGAAAGATTGTCGAAGACCCGCACCCGGGTATCAGGCTCCTGCAGCAGGCGCTCCGCCAGGTTCGAGCCGATGAAGCCGGCGCCTCCGGTAATCAGGATCGTGCGTCGCTTCCAGTTCTTCATGGCTCCATGTCCTTTCTGCATCTGCGTCCGGCATTCACTCATTAGGCGGTCAGGCCATAAGTGCTCAACTCCTGCAACATCGTCTCGGCCTTGTCCTCCGCCTCCTGATGCGCAAGCCACGCAGCCAGTTCGCGAAAGCCTTCTTCATGGCTTACCTGCGGCTCATATCCCAGTAACCGCCGCGCCTTCGTCAGGTCCGCGAAGCAATGCCGTATATCGCCGGACCGGTACTTCTGGCTGATGACCGGCCTCAACTCCGGCTTGCCCAGCGCCTCGGCAAGTATCTCCGCTACTCTCTGGATCTTGATCGGCTTGCCGCAACCGATATTAATCACCTCGCCGTCAGACTCTGGCCGCTCCATCGCCAACATATTCGCGCGAACAATGTCATGCACGCTGACGAAGTCACGCTGCTGCTCACCATCCTCAAAGACCAGGGGGGCCTGGTTGTTAATTAACCGGGAGGCAAAGATAGCCGCAACGCCCGTGTAAGGGTTGGAGAGTGCCTGCCGAGTCCCATAGATATTGAAGAACCGCAGTGCCGTCACAGGAAGACCGTAGGTGCGGCCATAGATCAGACATAACTCCTCTTGGTCGCGCTTGGAAAGCGCATAGATAGAGTTAATCTCTGAAGGTTTTGTCTCGTTCGTCGGCTCCGGCTGAAGCACGCCGCCGCACGCATCGCAGTGAAGCTCCCAATGCCCGGCCTTCAGCTGTGAGACCGGACGCACTGGCGGAAAAGCCGCCTGGCCACAGCCACCACAGACATAGCGGCCTTCTCCGTAGATCGACATGGAAGATGCCACAACCAGCTTCTGGAGCGGAGACTTCGTATCGAGGATCGCCTGCAGAAGCTCTGCCGTGCCTTGCGTGTTAACGCTCATGTAGCGACTGATCTCATACATGGATTGCCCGACACCTACAGTCGCGGCAAAGTGAAAGACCACGTCGATACCCTTCAGCACCTCACGCAGCAGATTCGGGTCACGCACGTCTCCAACAACCAACTCCACCTCAGCGGAGAGGTACGATGGCGGTCCGTTCTGATGAACCTGAGGGATCAGATCATCCAGCACGCGAACACGATGACCTGCTGCCAGTAGCCCGTCCGCTAGGTGCGAGCCAACAAAGCCCGCGCCCCCAGTGATCAAAATGTGCTTCGATACCTTCAGCTCAGGCTGAAGGACGTCCGTTTGCAAGGGGATCTTCATAGCGCATCGTCTCCTATACTTCTACTTCAGTCGCGGTAAGGGACTGTCTCAGTGGAGAAGGCGCGTAACGTGAAACGGCCCATGCTGCAAAATTGGCGAACTGCTGATTGTCCTTCGGCGGGCTGGTATGGTGCTCCTCCAAGCCCAGATGTGCCGGCGTGAAACACAACGTCAACGCAACGCGAAACGGCTCAAGTACCTTCATCTGGCGGTCAAACCACTTAGTCGCGTCAGGACGATAGGAGTCAGCCCAGCTGAGCCCAGTGCGAAGATACTCGACACCATGGTCGCTCATCCACTGTGCGGCATCGTTCAACCTCGGGTCCTCGAAGTGAAACCACTGACAGAATCCGACACTGCCATCTGTCGGAAATTGCTTCACGGACATCTTCGGCTCGCCGTCCGATCGAACCAGGCCCAAATAATAATGACGATAGTACGAAGAACCTTCCGCCTCCTTGTGCCGCGTCTCAGCCGGCCAGCTTGGCGGTAGATCGAACAGACTGTACCAGTGAATGCGTTCCACGCGATCTTTCAGCAGCGCCAGCGTACGCCGCATGCCGAAGTCCTGGACCTCTTCGGCCCCAAAGCTCGAGACCCCTACCTCAGTTACCCAGATCGGCTTGCCCGTCACTTCATGCGCCTCAGCAACGCGGGCGGGCCATTCGTCAATCTGCCAGTGATTCCAGTCGAGAGGAAACCCGTGTACGCCGATTGCATCGACGTGATCCATCACTCCGTGCTGAACCATCAAACGAAGAAAATCGCAGTCGCAGGACGATACGCCCCCGAGCACAATGGTCAGCTCCGGATGCACACTGCGAATCGCAGCAGACGTCACCTTGACCATTTCCGCGAAGCGCGTCCAATCCGGATCAAGCTTGAAGTTCCAGTGAGAAAGGTTATTCGGCTCGTTCCAAAGCACAATCGCTTCTACCATCAGGCAGGCACCCTCGACGTTCCCCTTGTAAAATAAGGGCAGTCAGTTCAGAAAACTTTGTCAGGGATCAGGCAAACAAGGGACCGGCCCGTCAGGTCATCCTACCGAAATCCATTCTACAGATGACCGTTGGAATCCATGTAGAAGCTGAAGGTTGCTTTGTGCAAGAACCTTGCGCTTAGAGTTTCAGCTTTTCTGCGGCACAGCAGGATAGTTCAGCCGTTCGGTTAGCCCTGTAAATCATCTTCAGAGATCTTTCCACTCGACGTGGTTCATCCTCCGCGCCAACTCCGCTTTCCTGCCCGAGTCGCACCTCAGGACCGCCCTGCTCTACGCAAGTTTATTCCCACCGTTTACAGAGAACTTCTGGCCGGTGATAAAACCCCGCAGCATGGCTCGCAAGGTACGCCACCATGCTGCCGATTTCTCCAGGCTGGCCTCTGCGCCGCATCGATTACAATCGGCGTCCGGTTGCGGTGAAGATCAGCAACTGCTTGTGGGACAGCTTCCTGCGAAGCACAGTCTCTCTACGTTCGCTCAGGCCAATCAGGTGAAAGGTGGCCTTGCTCAGGTCGATGCCGATCGTCGAACTCTGCATGTTGAAATTCCATGCGGATCAAGATACTCCGTTCCGGGTAGGTACAGGCGGCGGACCATTTCCAATGGTGGGAGGTGCCGGTTCTTTGGCCACTTCCAAGCGTCGGTGGGAAGAGTGGGACAACCTCACCGTTCCACGATGCCCGTGGACACGACATTTCCGTGGCCCGTTTGTTGCCGGAACGATCATTAATTCAACCAACCCACATTTCCCATACTAAGTAAGGTACGGGAAGGTGGCCGAAGCCTCACTCCATTTCACGTCTAAATCTGGCAGTTGTGTGCATCGAAACGTGCGTAAAGGTGCCTGTCTGCTACACGGCCGTCGGGCAGCCAGTTGGCTTGCCGTTGAGATGCCTTCAGGAATAAACCCGAACTTTTCGATCACACGGCAGCTAGCGTGATTCCCGGCTGAGTGGGTGAAATCGAGTCGGCGAACAACTCAATACTTTGAAGGCATAGCGTCTAAGAGCGTTTTTGGCTTCCGTAGCCAAACCGTGAACTTGCGCGCTTTTGCGGACCCAGAAGCCTCTTTTCCCTTCGCGTGCACTCCACTCGAGGTTATGAGAGTCACACCAAACGACGAGCTGGCCTGTCTCGATCTCGACATCGACAAGGTTTGATTCCTCCCACAAAATGAAGCTCGCATCACGTAACGTGCAGGATCTCCTGCTTTTCAGCAGTATTTTGCTCCAGCCTCTCGGCCCAGACCATCCACTGATGGCGGTCAGCCCAGGTTTCTCTGATGGCGGCGGATGATGCTGCCCCGTAGCCGGGTTGCTTTGGCCGAATTGAGAGTCGCGTTGTACGTATCGGCAATTGGTAGGTCTATGAGAACTGGATTCTCGGAAGCATCGTCTTTCGATTTAGCGGCTCGTTACCATTGTTCAAGAGGCAGTTGTCGACAAGGCTATATTGCTCCTTTTCAAGGGGTTCATGTTGTTGACCGCAATTACTAATAGTCAATAGGGGGAGAATGGCACTATCAGACATAGGGCTTTTCCGTAAAAGATTTCACTCAAACGTCTTGAGATGACTCGGCCCCCACGAAGTTTAGAGGCCGGGTCTTCTTTGCCGCTACGCGACCACCTTGCCGTGCGTCGCCTCGTTAAGAGTATCGGCCCATGGATCGATGACGATCTTTGTGACCTGATCTTCCTTCTTCTGCCACTTGCTGTACATTTCAGGGGCCTGTTCAATGCCAATGCGGTGCGAGATCATGAAGGTTGGGTCAATTTGACCAGCTTCGATCCGCTCCAAAAGGGGTCCGAGGTAAGCCTGCATATGCGTTTGGCCCATGTTCATGTGAACTCCTTTACCGAATGCGGCGCCGAAGTTGACCTTGTCAAGCACTCCTCCATACACGCCTGGAATCGAGATGGTGCTGCCTTTGCGCACGGCCTGAATGGCTTCGCGCAAGGCAATCGGACGATCAGTCTCCATCATCAGCTTTTGCTTCACAGTGTCATACAAGCCAGCCGTCGTAGCTGCGTGTGCTTCCATTCCGACAGCATCGATGCAGCAATCAGGGCCCATGCCGCCGGTTATGTCGCGAAGGGCTTCCTGAATGTTGAGCCCTTCATCCGTGTAGTCCATGATGGTTGCGCCGCAATATCCTTCGGCAAGACTCAAACGTTCTGCAAAGCGATCGATGGCGATCACCTTTTCAGCCCCCAGCATGTAAGCGCTGGCGATAGCAAATAGACCCACAGGCCCGCAACCCCAGACAGCGACGGTGTCGCCTGGCTTGATGTTTGCATTGACTGCCGCTTGGTAGCCTGTCGGGAAGATGTCTGAGAGAAACAGTACCTTCTCATCCGAGATATCGCTCTCGATCTTGATAGGCCCGACGTCAGCGAACGGAATACGAGCGTACTGTGCCTGACCGCCCGCATATCCACCGTAGAGATGCGAGAAGCCGAAGAGCCCTGAACCCGAGTAACCGTACATCGTTTCCGCCACCTGAGCATTGGGATTCGAGTTGTCGCAGACACTCCAAAGATCATTCTGGCAGAAGAAGCAGCTGCCGCATGCAATGGTGAAAGGTACAACAACCCGATCACCCCGCTTCAGTTTCCTCACATCGCTGCCTACCTCTTCAACAATTCCCATGAACTCATGGCCCATGATGTCACCGGACTCCATGGAAGGGATAAAGCCGCCATACAGATGGAGATCGCTTCCGCAGATTGCGGTACGAGTGATGCGAATGATCGCATCTTTAGGGTTGATGATCTTTGGGTCCGGAACATTCTGGACCTCCATGGACTCTTTGCCCATCCAGCAGACTGCTTTCATGACCTACTCCTTGTGTCTTGTCGCGAGCTGTACAAACTGTTTACGAGGAAGTTTCCGGATTACTGCTCGCTGCTACCGGGCGGGGTTGGATTGTTCTCGCCGTACATCCATTGCTTGATCGTTCCGCTTACGCCGCGATTCCCATGGGGCTGCCCTTTGACCGTCGGTATTTCACCGGTCTCGGCGAATTGCTTGAAGTGACGGAGATCCTCTGTCACGATCTGTCGAGGGCCGCGTTTCGCCGTCGCTGCGATGGCATTGCCCAGGGAGCCAGCTGGCACTTTCCCGGTTTGAACTAGTGTCACGCGCGTCCCACGGGCAACTTCCTCAA
The DNA here is from genome assembly GCF_004115155.1 of Granulicella sibirica. NCBI lineage: Bacteria > Pseudomonadati > Acidobacteriota > Terriglobia > Terriglobales > Acidobacteriaceae > Granulicella > Granulicella sibirica. The sequence goes on along the minus strand of NZ_RDSM01000006.1, from coordinate 74,820 downwards.
AGGTCACAACACCGCTCTGCGTGACGTCCTCTGAAATAGAGCGCCACGATATCTGTTTGGCGTCAACACTCTCAATCTGCTCGGAATCGAACTCAATACGCTTCCCGTCCGAGTCGTCTGGATCACCCATCACCCAATGGCTTACGCGATCGTTCAGCGGTGTGACAGAAATAACATTCTCCTGCCAAAGGGGAATTGCTTCCAGATCGCTCCACATGCTGAAGAGAGTCTTAGCGTCTCGGCGGATAATCTGGACCGAGCGGCCGATGATCTCGCCGTCGTCCGTCTTGTCTGCAGGGGTGAAGTAGCGGTTACCGGTTTGGTTGGCCAACGGAAACGCAGCATTGGGAAAGCTTGGCGAGTTGCTCATTGCTACCTCTATTTTCTTGTCACAGACGGCGGCTAAGGTTTAAGTGGAATACTCGGCAGTAGCACCTACACTCAAATGTGAACACGGGTGCCCTGCCAGCCCGACTAACGTGATGTCGGGCTGGCGTCCGCATCAACCAGCGTTTTTGGTCGGGAATTTGTCGAAGATTTTATCAACGGCCTTCTGAAGCTTCTTACTGTTTTTTTCTTCCTTGTTAGAGAGGGTGTCATTTGCGACTCCTCTGAAGAGAAGCTGATGCTTGGACCCGTCATACACATCGACAACAAGCGAACCAAGGGGAACATTAATTACCTGCGTATTCGTCACGCCTTCGTCCCCGAAGCCGCCACCGAATCCGCCAAAGCCCCGCCCCCGCCAACCGAAGCCCCCGCCACCAAGACCTTCGTAGAAGGTGTTGTACTCCTGCTGGTTCTTGCGAGATCCGATAGCAGTAATCGCCAAATCACCACCCTGCGGCACCATGGTCAGGCCGCGCGCGGTGAGATCATGCACCAGAGCGTCGTGTAGTCGCTGCTCTACCAGCGGGTTGGACGCCTGCAGTTTGAAGATGCTGAAGGTGTGGTACTGCTGAAAATTGGCCTTGTGGTCGTAATCGGTTGAAACCTGCTGTGCAGCAGCAGACGCGATCATAACGGTTGAAAGCGAAGCGGCAATGATCGCCGTAAGAACATTCGATCTGAGAGAACTTGTCATGATTTCCTTTGCGCGGCTGTGGGGCAATCTTTAGCACCGGCAGTAGCTTTGCTGTTCGGTCCCGAGAAGCTGTACGCGCGAAACATTTCGGCGTCAGATCGAGCCTTTGAGCTATGATGCTGTATTCACGGCGGTGGACTGTCACAGTTGTGTCGCAGCTAAAGCCGGTTTATAGCTATCTCGAATGAGGTGTGCCGCATAGGACATTGATCCGATTCGCACGCGGATCGTCCGGTCCTAGATAACTGAGCCGATCTGGGCGCCTGTGTAAAAGTCGAGAATGATCATTTAGCTATCTAGCTACATGTCAGCAGATTTCCTCGAGTGATTTACGTTCGGCGGCTACGCCCCAAATAGCTTGAGCGATTCCCGCGAGGATCATGATTATGGCGCTCGCCATGAAGCCGTAAAAGATGGGCGTGCGAGCATTGCGGTTAAGCAGCGATCCAAAGATCACAGGACCAAGCACGCCGCCCAGCAGCGTGCCGGCGGCGTAAAAGATTGCAATCGCGGAGGCACGAATCTGTTGCGGGAACAGCTCACTGGTAGTGAGATATGCGGAGCCCGCAGCTGAGGCAGCGAAGAAGAACGATACGGCCCACCACGCCACCTGCGAGACGGCCGAAAGGTGGCCATGCAGGAAAAGGAGGCTGGACGTGCCAAAGACGACGCCGGTGATGCAAAAGTTGAGCGCGATCATGGTGCGGCGTCCCACGGAGTCAAAGAGGCGGCTGAGCAACACAGGACCTACGAAGTTTGTGAATGCGATGGGCAGGAATAGAACGCCGGCATGGGCTGCGGAGACGCCGTAGAAGCGAAGCAGGATGAGGGTGCTCGAAAAAAAGACGGAATTGTAGAAGAACGACTGTGCCATGGTCAGGGCGAGGCAAAGTAGCGCACGGCCGCGGTGGCGCGGGCCAAGAAGCAGCGCGACGCGGCTGAAGAGATTTCCAGTGCTGCGATGGATCTCAATCGTTTCGGCAACGGCGGGTTGTGGGCCGTGCTGCTCGGCGACAGCATCTTCGATCTTTCCTACGATCGTTTCGGCTTCTTCGACGCGTCCATGGGCAAGTAGCCAACGGGGGCTTTCCGGAATGTGCTGACGCAAGAACAGGATTCCGATTGCAATGGGCAGGCCGGACAGCATCGCAGCGCGCCAGCCCAGGCGCAAGCCGAAGCCGTGATCCGACAGAAAGCCGACGGCCACGAGTGACCCGAGGATGACGCCGATCCAGAAGGTAGAGCCAATGATCAGGTTTGTGGCGCCGCGCACGCGGGCAGGGATCAGCTCGTCAATGGCAGAGGTGATGGCCGTATATTCGCCGCCGATCCCTGCGCCCGTGATCGTCCGACAGAGGGTGAAGGTGGCCAGATTCCAGGAGAATGCGGTAAGCGCCGTGGAGCAGGCGTAGACCGCGAGCGTCCAGAAAAAGATGCTCTTGCGGCCAAAGCGGTCAGCCAGAAAGCCGAAGACGAGCGCTCCAATGACAGTCCCCGCGAGATACCCCGTGGACGCAAAGCCGAGCTGGCGATCACCGAAGTTTAACGTGGTGGCCGATTTAAGCGCGCCGGAGATCGAACCGCCAACGCCGCCTTCCAATCCATCCAACAGAAACGTGATGCCGAGCGCGAGCGCCATACGCATGTGCCACCGGCTCCAGGGCAGGCGATCCAGGCGGAGGGGCATATTGGTTTGGATGACCTGTTCGGTGCTCGGCATGTGCGGGCTCCTAAGTTGCAGTGATGCTAATGGTGCAGATAACAAAGGCGTCGAGATCACAGCAGATCCTAGAGTCTAGGACAAAGCAGATCGGTTAGCGGATCAATTGCGCCAGGGCGTGCAGGTCCCGTTCGCCGTGAGCCTGGCGCAGGTACAGGTCGGCTTCGGCATAGCGGCGGGCAATGGGCTGGTTCATGGCCAGAGGCTGCGGGCCGTAGGCTCGGGCGAAGCGGCGTAAAACGTCCGTGGCGAGCTGCTCGACGGTGTGGCGCAGGGCAAGCGCGCGGATCTGCGCTGCGGAGATGTCGTTTGGCTCTCCGTCCATCTCATGCGCGGCCTGTGTCAGCAGCGATTGCAAGGCCCAGACATCGGCATACATCGCGCCAAGGTGGGCTAGCGTGTGGGGGTCATCACGCTTGTTCGCCATGGCGGCGTCCAGCAATCCGGCGACGCCGCCGGCCCAGCACGCGGCCGGGCCGCACGCGCCGTGCCAGAAACCGGGACGTTTGATATACCAGCCGGGCTTACCGATGATGGAATCGGCTGAGAGCGTGGCTGCATTCAGCGTTAGACCGCCCGTTTGCGTGTCGCGAAAGGCGTCGACCTGCCAGGTAGTCAGGTCGGCATCCCATCGGTCGGAATTGGCGCGCAGGTCGAGGTCAAGCAGAAGTGGATCCGTCCCGCCCGTGGTCATGAGCGCGCGGTCGACAAGACCGACGCCGCTACAGAATGCTTTCTGGCCGGAGATCGTATAGCCGTCGGCTTCAGGGCTAAGCTGGAGTGCGCGACCAGGTATTTCAGAAGCCCAAACAGCGTAGAGCGAGTTCGGCACGGGTTTGCGGCCGGCCTCGGCTAGGATTGCAATCGCATCCCAATGGGCCTCGGCCAACTTGGCCAGCGTAAGGTCTTCGCGGGCGACCTCAAACAGCCGCCGATGTCGAGCGGCGGTTCGGCCGGCTGCAGGTAGCGGCAGGATCTCGGAGACGATCTGCTGCAGGCGTTCGGCCAAAACGTTCAAGCGGCACCTCCATTGTGCGCGGCCAGTGCGTCCGCAAAACCGTCCGGCGCACGGCCAACACGCCGTCCGCTGGTCACCACCGACAGTCGTGTGTCAGCAGTCGCGCGGTGCCGACCCGCCTTGAGGCGATTCCACAGATCGTGGTCTTCCGCGGTACGCAACGGGTTCCAGCCGCCCGCTGTGAGGTAAGCGTCTGCACGCACGCCCAAATTGGCCCCGTGGACGTGAGGGTGGGTGCCGTCCGGGTTCAGAAGGTAAGTCAGGCGAAAACGGGTCGAGACTCCAGGATCGTGTTCGGCAAAGGAGTCCACATCGATGACACCGGCCACAGCGACGTATCCCTCAACGGCACGTGCGAGCTGGTCGACGAGCCAGGTTTCGGGAACCACGCAGTCAGCATCCGTGTTGGCCAGCCAGCAGCGCTCTGCTGGGACTGTGGCACGGCTGAGAGCTGCTTCAGCAGCGAGAGCGCGCGCGGCTCCCACGCAGGCCGCATCCGTTTCGATCACTAGGCCAACCCGCCGGATCAACGCGGAGGCAATGCGGTACGTGTCATCCATCGAGCTGTCCGCAACCACAACAAGGTCGAAGCTGACGTTGGGCGGAAGACGACGCTGCGCCGCAAGAACGGAATGGAGGCATCTCTCTAACAGAGCCTCTTCGTTCCGCGCGGGGATAAGCACGGCTATGTGCCAGGCTGCATTGCTCAAGGGGTTCATCGGCGCACCATGCGATCCAGGCGAAAGGTGGGGTGACGCTCGGAGTAATCGAGCCTTAGTGACGGCAGGGCGAGTAGTGCGGAGTGAACCTCGTCGCCAGAGAGCGTGTGGTCCTCCGAGTAGCCGAGCCAATGGGCGGCGAGAACGGTGGCACCGGGCCGCAGTGGCTGAATCATGGCTTCAGCGAGTGCCGTCCACTCAGCAAGCGGAAGGTAATAGCCAATCTCGCTCAGGACCAGCAGGTCGGTTGTCGCGCTGGGCAGGACATCGGGGATGGAGGCGCACTCCACCGTCACATTGGGCAGGCGAGCACAACGCTCGCCTGCCCGTTCAGCAGCGGTTGCGGAGAAATCGAGAGCATGGACGTGGTCGCACAAGGAGGCCAGCCGTTCTGTCAGCACCCCGATAGAACAACCGGGCTCAAAGGCGCTCGCATAGCGTCGTCCCGCCAGCGCGCCCAGGATGTGGTCATAGCGGAAGAGCTCCGAAGGCTTCGACGAAAAGCTCCAGGGATCGACCTTCCTTTGGTATTTCGCTTCGAAAAAGGCTGGAGACGACGCGAAGCTGGGGACGCTCGTGACAGGAATATATATTTCAAAGGGGCGTTCGGCCGGCTGGAGCAAACGAGCGGAGAGAATGGGCTGGCCATCTCCGTGGGAGAGCTGAGAGGCGTGGGCGGAAAGCGCGTGTCGTTTAGTCGCACGCTCTGATTCAGTCAGTGAAACGGAGGTCAGGTGCACGCCGGCCAGCGTCTCAGGAGTTCCGCGATGCCATGTCCAGAAAAGATAGTAGAAGAGTGGAATGTCGGCCTCGGCGGCGACTTGCGCGGCGGCGCGTCCGGCTGCTTCGTGGTCAGGGTGGAAGTCATACGGCCATGGCGCAATGATTTGCATGCCCGCCCGCGCGACCAGGCGGAGTGCCGCAGCGAGCTCCTCTTCGTGCTCAGAGACGAAGCGATCCGGGATGCCGAGCCGCTGGATCATGCTTTCGTCGACACCGAGCCTCGCGAGTGCCTCCGTTTGCTCCGGCACACGCACGCGATCCAGCCCGGAGGTGTCGGCGTAGGCACCTTCCCCATCTGTGATGGCGAGTACCGTCACCGAAACCCCGTGCGCCCTCAGCCGGGCAATGAGACCGCCGGCACCCAGTGTTTCGTCATCCGGATGCGGAGCTAGGACGATCGTCGGCACCAGCGACGGCGTCCAGTCAGGGGTTGCGGCAAGTAATGAGAGCCAGTCGTATTCGGTGGTGATTGGGACAATGGTGGGCATGCGTACGGTCGGGCCGGGTGCTTCAGATGCGGGCTTCCTGCCACTTTCCTCTCAAAAAGAATGTGCCGCTCAGTACCAAAGCGAGCGCCTGTGCAACCAGGATCGAGACAAAGACGCCGTTTAGCTTCAGGGTCGTGCGTGTGGAGAGAAACCAGGCCAGAGGAATCTCAATCACCCAAAAGCCAACGAGGTTAAGGTATGTGGGCGTGACCGTGTCTCCTGCACCGTTGAACGCCTGCAGAAAAATGGCAGCAAAGGCAAAAAAGAAGTTGCCGTAACAGAAGATGCGCAGAGCCATCACTCCGGTTGGAATCGCGGATGGATCATGAGTGAAAAGGCCAACCAGCTTGGGAGCGAGCAGGATAAAGAGCAGGCTGAGACCGCCCAGGAACCCGAAATTCAGCACGCCGGTCCGCCAGATGGAACTTTTGGCGCGATCCGGTGCCTTCGCCCCGAGACTCTGACCAACCAGTGTAGCGGCCGCGTTGCTCAGGCCGAACGTGGGCAGCAGGATAAAACCCGACAGGCGAAAGGCAATGGTGTAACCCGCAATCGCAATTGGTCCGAAAAGACTGACGATGCGAACGAGCGCAAGCCAGCGGCCCTGCTCCAGAACAAATTGAAGAGCGCCGGCACCGGAAATTTTCAGGTAAGACAGCATCTCCTGGACGTTGAGCCGCAGGTGTTTCGCCTGGATGCGGAGCCGCTCGTTCCCGCGAGCTAACTTGTAGAACTGGTACAGCACGGCGCAGCCTCGGCCTATCAGCGTCGCCACCGCAGGGCCGGTGACGCCAAGCTTGGGAAACGGGCCGACGCCAAACACTAGCAGAGGATCGAGCACGAGATTGATGATGTTGGCGACCCACAGCAGCCGCATGGCGATCGCGGCGTCGCCAGCCCCGCGGAATAGTGCGTTCGAGAGCGAGATCATAATGATGACGCCGCATGTGCCAAGCGCTACATGAGCGTAGTTGGTGCCGATGGCGAGCACCGACGATGTGGCTCCCATGAGGCTCAGCAGCTTGGGAGCAAGAAAGAACAGCGGAACTCCAAGCGCAACGCTAACTAATAGACCCGCTCCGAGCGCCTGCACGGCATCGATTGCAGCCTTATCCTCGTCATCTTCGCCGATGCGCCGCGCAACCATGGCGGTTGCCGCCGTGCTGAGCCCGGAACTGATGGCAAATACGACCGTCAACAATGATTCCGTTAGGCCGACAGAGGCGATAGCGTCTGGGCCAAGTTTGCTGACCCAGAACAAGTCAGCGATACCAAACACCGACTCGAGCGCCATCTCTAGCATCATCGGAATCGCGAGCAGTGCGATGGCCTGGTTAAGGCTAAACACTGCATAGTCGATCTTGGCGCCAGCTAGAGACTTTTTCAGTAGTTCCCAGAGGGCAAAGCGCTGCTCTCTGTCGGCTGCGATCTCCTCCATTTGCTCTCAATCCCGTCACTAACTTAGTGCATAGGCGTAGAGGAAGGGTTGTGTTCTGGAAAGGAGGCGTGTAACAACAATGGGCAAATTTTCATCGGGCGCATTCAGCCGATCAAAGCTACTCATCTGGCGATGAGTGAATACGGCGCCCTTTACAACTTAGGTATAGTTGGGGTCGTTAGCGCCGGTTAGAAATGGCAGCTGCGTCTGAAAACCACGACCCTAGTCCAGGCTAACCCTGGAGTGGTGGAGAGGCAGAGTCAGTCAAAACTGATGTTCCTCCTGCGAAACCTGCGTTCAGCGGAGCTTACTCAGTCCAGAACTCGGCAGTCCACGGTAAGCCTAGAACGTCTGCGCAGGATAAGCGTATAGGTTTGTGAACAGGTCTCTGCTAATCCGATAGCAGTCACAGGCGGCTGTCTCTAGTCTTTCCCGGTCCAGAATTGTGACTCGACCCCTCGAATATTCAATCAGATCGGCTCGTTGGAGTGCTCCTGCGATGAGGGTCACGGTGGTACGGCGCGCCCCTACCATCATCGCGAGAAATTCCTGAGTGAAGTACATCTCGTCCGATTGTGTGCGGTCCCGTGCCATCAGCAGCCAACGGGCCAAACGCTCTTCCGCTTCATGTAGCCGGTTGCAGCCGGCTATTTGACTCACGGTTAGACTCTGTGACTGGACAAACTCAAGAATGCGGTCTCTGATGTCCTCGGAGCTTCTGAACGCATGACGTAGTTCTCGAAGTGGTATCTTGAGCGCCGTTCCGGCAAGCTGAACCATACAATTTGTGGAGTTCTTGGAAGGGCCAAGGATGTGATAAGCACCCACTACACCCTCAAGCCCGATCACACCGACTTCCGCAGTGCCACCATCTTCCATGGAGGTCACGATCGAGGCCATGCCTGAGGTCATGAAATACGCATGCGTTGGGGTGTCATCGATGTCGTAAAGGGCTGTCTTGAGGGGTAGGGTTACAGCACTCGAAGAGTTCATCAAGCGTTCCCGAGATTCGGGAGACAGTGCAGACAGGAGGCGATTCGTTGCCTGGACGGGCATGGCTGATCCTTTGCTTCAGTTCGCAAAGAATCGCTGCGGCATGCAGCGCGTCACGTCTCTGATTAGAATGGGCGCTTCCCTACCTCACCCGTGAACTGATACTACGGACCATGGTCGCGATTGAGTGTCCGCTAGAGCACATTGGGGCGACCGGCGCTTCGGGATCTCACCTCATCGTGATCAGAGAAGTGTTCCATATCCTAAATGGATCCCAGGCTCATCTCTACAGTCCATCGAACGACCGGGGTCAGCAACTTCTAACCCAACTAGACCATCGATTAGTTAAGGACGTATGGCGCAGGCGTGGTTCACTCCTCTTCGGGGCAGTCGTCGAAAAGCCGCTCATGTGCCTGACGATATAGACCGTCCAGGAGTTGCCGTGTTATCGGATAACACTCACAGGCTGCGTTTTCCAATCCGGTTCTGTCGAGAACTCTGACATTTCCCCGGGAGTACTCAATAAGGCCACGAGCTTGCAGCGTGCCCGCAACTGCACTCACCGTCGTACGCTGACTTCCAATCATCTGTCCAAGAAACTCCTGCGTCAGCTTCAGTAGAGTTGCAGATGTTCGATCCTGGATCATAAGAAGCCATCGCGCCAACCGTGCTTCCACGTCATGAAGCCGATTGCAGCCTGCTATTTGACTTAGCAGCACAGAGTGATACTGCGCATAGTTCATTACGCCTCGACGTATTGCTTCGTCTGAGTTAAATAGCTTTTCGAAAGCGCTGAATTCCATTCGCAGCGCGGTACCCCCAATCTGCATGAAGCAGCGGGTGGGAACAAGTGACGATCCCATGAGGTGCAATGCTTGTGGGAGACCTTCCCTACCTACGGTCCCTACCTCCGTTGTGTCACCGTTGGCCATCAGCGTTACGATGGACGCGATCCCTGAGGTAACAAAATGTACGTATTTAGGGGCATCCCCTGGCTCGTAGAGAGAGGTCCGAACAGGAACTGGGGTTCTCTTGAGTTGGCCGACAAGCCTCTTGCGAGAGTCTTCTGGTAGCGCGTCAATCAGAATGTTTGAAAGTGGGTAAGGCATGAGAACCCTCCGTGAAGCCTCCAAATAGCCTACAGCGTCCGTTTAGTCTGAAGAAGCTGCCGCTTGGTTTCAATTAATCCTCCCATATGTCGGCAGGAGAGCAGATAGACCATAGTGGCGTTAGTCATTGTTGGTGGTGTACCGAGATCAGACAAGGAGGAGCAATGGCCCAATATAACGGAGAGGTGAAGTGGTTTAACAACGCGAAGGGCTTCGGCTTCCTTGGCCGTGCGAATGGCGCAGATGTCTTCTGCCATTACAGCTCCATCCAAGGTGACGGATACAAGTCACTCAAAGAGGGCGAGACAGTCGAGTACGACATTATTCAAGGTGAAAAAGGCCCCCAGGCAGACCAAGTACGACGCGTCAGCACTCTGTAGTATGTTCGTCCTGCCCTCAACAGCGGATTTATCCCTATCGGAGCACTAGGAAAGGAGCCACGCGCCATGATCTCCGCAGAGACATTTCCCGACGCAGACGTCAGAATCCACGATCAGCCTCTTTGTCGTGGGACAATTGCGTGTCCTACGAACGATTCTGCATATCAAATGGCTTCAAAGGCCGGATATGCAGCAAAAATGAAGGCCGATGGCAGTCCTAAACTGAAGGTGATTGTAGCGGATGACGAACAGATCATCGCCGATAGCTTAACGCTAATCCTCAACCGGTCTGGATTTGAAGCGCGGGCCGTTTACAGCGGAGAAGCTGCTATCGAGATCCTCGGCAACTTCAGGCCCGATGTGCTCATCAGTGATGTTGTCATGAATGGCATTACGGGAGTTGAAGCGGCCATTGCAATTCGCACGTTGCGGCCGGATTGTAAGGTGTTGCTTTTTTCAGGACAGGCGGCTACCGCTGATCTTCTCTATGGGGCGCGGGCGCAGGGGTACGACTTCGAAATGATTGCTAAGCCGGTTCACCCCACTGAACTACTTGCAAAGCTTCGGACCGTCGCCATCAGCTGACGAATCGGAATCAGAACACGACGCTGTAGCGCTGGAGCGCATCTCTCCGTCAGCAGTGCGTCAGTTCAGAGTGTTGTCTAGGCGACATAAGAATAGCCCTTCCATGTGTCGGCGCGGCGGCAGATAAAGCAAACACCTCGGATCAGGATAAATACATACAGTCGTTTGCTCGCGGATTGGAAGTTATCGCCGTGAGCCTGCCCACGGATTCGATTGCCCCGTCGACCAGATCGCATTTCCAAGACATGCTGCTCGGAAAGCATGTCATATTCACGAACGCGCGTTCCTTTGAGAAGCGGACAAAGCGATCTAACGAACACCTTCATTTATGGGTGCTTACGTTATAGCGGGAAGAGCCATGAATACCACAACCTTACAGAGCACATACGCACAAGGCGAAGACAAGCCTGTTTCCTTAGTTCAGAGGGCTCATTTCGGTCCTCACGGAGCTCATATTCAGTCAGATGGGAGGGTTCGCTTTTCTCTTTGGGCACCCGCCTCTACCTCGACCTTTGTCGAGTTGCAAGGGTTAGGTCTTACCCTTCCTATGCATCGGAAGGCGAACGGCTGGCATGAACTGACTACAGATCAGGCCAAGGCTGGCGCTCTCTACAAATTCAAAGTGCTGGACGGCGAAAGCGTTCCAGACCCCGCCTCGAGATTCCAACCTCAGGATGTCCATGGACCCAGCGAAGTCATGGATCCCTGCACATTTGCGTGGGAAGACGATGAGTGGCGAGGCCGCCCATGGTCAGAGGCCGTGCTTTATGAACTACACGTCGGCACGTTCACTACTGAGGGAACGTTTTTAGCAGCCATCGAGAAGCTGGATTATCTCGTCGACCTTGGCATAACGGGAATCGAGATTATGCCTGTTGCCGACTTTGCTGGGCGAAGAAACTGGGGCTACGACGGAGTTTTGCTCTATGCGCCCGACTCCACCTATGGCCTGCCTGATGACTTCAAGCGGTTGATCGAAGCGGCACATCTCCGCGGACTCATGGTCATCTTGGATGTTGTCTACAATCATTTCGGTCCGGATGGCAACTTCCTGCCGAAGTATGCTCCTCAAATTTTCACGGACCATCACAAAACCCCTTGGGGAGATGCCGTGAACTATGACAGCGAACAGAGCGAGGTCGTTCGCGAATTCATTATCCACAACGCTCTCTACTGGATCGAGGAGTTCAACCTGGACGGCCTCCGGCTGGACGCGGTCCACGCGATCAAGGACGACGGTCCCAAGCATTTGCTGGATGAACTGGCAGAGCGGGTCAGGGAAAGCGCAACCCGGCCCGTGCACCTCATCCTTGAGAATGAAAGCAATCAGGCGTCTCGCCTTACTCGGAATGAGATCGGGGAGCCCAAAACCTACACGGCACAGTGGAATGATGACATGCATCATGTACTGCACACGGCGGCTACGCTCGAAACCAAAGGGTATTACGGAGATTACAAAGATGACGCCGAGAAGCTGGGCCGTGCTCTCGCGCAGGGCTTCGCTTTTCAGGGAGAGGTGATGGAGTGCATCGGTTCCGAGCGCGGCGAGCCTTCGGCATTCCTTCCACCGTCAGCATTCGTGGCCTTCATGCAGAACCACGATCAGATTGGAAATCGCGCCTTTGGCGAGCGCATCAATGCGATCGCATCGCCTGAAGCCGTTCACGCGGTTGCCGCAGTTTATCTGTTACTTCCGCAGGTCCCCATGCTCTTTATGGGCGAGGAGTGGGGCAGCTCGCAGCCATTTCCCTTCTTCTGCGACTTTGAAGGAGAACTGGGAGATCTGGTTCGGAAAGGTCGACGAGAGGAATTTGCCAGTTTCCCCGAGTTCCAGGACCCGGAGCAGAGAGAACGGATTCCCGATCCCCAAGCAGAGGAGACCTTTCTGGCGGGTAAGCTTGATTGGGCACAGGCGAAGGAGGAGGTGCACGCCGAGTGGCTTGCTTGGTACAGGCGCATCCTCCGTGTTCGTCGCAAAGAAATCATTCCATTTGCCAGCCATCTGGGTGGACATGCAGCAGCCTACGAGGTCTTGGCAACAGGGGCGGTCGTTGTTCGCTTCTCAAATACCGAAGATGACATGCAGCTCGTTCTTGCGGCGAACCTCTCAGACACCTCGAATGAAGGATTTCCGGAACCCGGCGAAAGTTCAGTTTGGCAAGAAGGCCCTGAACCTGAGGGAAGACGTATGAGACCCTGGTCCGTTCGCTGGTCCCTCCTTCAGCAGGACAAACGATGAGCAACCTTGTAAAACTAGCGCAGCTCCTCGGCATCCAGGATGTCATTCCCACACGAGATGGTCAGGAGCAACCAATCTCGGACGCGACCCGAAGGTCACTACTGAAGAGTGTTGGGATCGACGCAAAAGATGAAGATCAGGCGCAAGCTTCCTTGCTGACCCTCGAGGACTCATCCTGGACGCAACCTCTTCCACCCGTCCTCGTGACTCAGCGCGGCAAGCGAGGGATCATGGTTCCGGTCACCTTGGACCATGACACCGAAACTTTACGTTGGTCTGTGACGCTGGAAGATCATCGGGAGCATTTTAGTGAAGTGTCGTTTAGGGATCTCGAGCTGATCGACCAGAAGACTCTCAATAGGCGCACACTGGAACGGCGCAATCTGTTTCTTACCGCTGAGATCCCTGATGGCTACCATGACCTTCGCATGGAAGGGGTTCCGGCAGTTTGCCGTCTCATTGTTACGCCTGAAACTTGCTGGCTTCCCACGGTCCAGGAAGGTAGTGGTCGGATCTGGGGGGTGGCGACGCAACTCTACCTTCTTCGCTCAGAGCAGAACTGGGGAATTGGTGACTACTCCGACCTCAAAAAACTACTCGAACTTGCAAAGAAGGAAGGCGCTGACATTGTAGGAGTAAACCCACTCCATGCCATGTTTCTCGACAAGCCTGGAGACGCTAGTCCCTACTCACCCTCTGATCGTATGCTTCTGAACGTGCTCAACATTGACCTCAACGATATCCCTGAGCTCGCACACTCCACGGAAGCTCGGACGCTCATCGAGTCTGCGGCCTTTCAGACGATGCTCAGAGAATGCCGCGAAGCAAACCTCCTCGATTACGAGAAGGTAGCCGCTACAAAACTACCAATCCTCAGGCTTCTGTTCTCCACTTTCGACACAGAAGGACATTCAGAGTTGAAGGAAGCCTTCACCTCTTTTCACGAGGAGCGAAGTGACGTACTCGATCGGTCCTGCCTCTTCCAGGCTCTTCGGATGTACGTCGCCGAGACTGACTCAGGCTTCCGAGAATCCCAAGTATGGCCTGAGCAGTATCGAGATGCAAAAGCAAGCGGCGTAGAGGAGTTTACGCGAAGAGAACCTGAACGAATCCGCTTCCAGCTTTGGCTTCAGTGGACGGCAGACCGGCAACTCAAAAGGGCCCACGAGGCTGCGGCGGGAATGAAGATTGGTTTATATCGCGACTTGGCGGTTGGTTCTCACGCATCGGGAGCAGAAACCTGGAGTCGGCCAGACTTGTTTGCGGCCGATGTTCAAATAGGAGCGCCTCCAGATCAGTTCAACCCTGCAGGACAAAATTGGGGGCTGCCGCCTCTCAATCCTCAAGCCATGCAGCGGGATGGGTATAGGACATTCATCGAGCTTCTTCGAGCTAACATGCGCTATGCGGGCGCACTCCGGATCGATCACGTCATGGCTCTGCGAAGGCTTTACTGGATACCGCCACACGGTGAAACCAAAGATGGCGCCTATGTGTTCTATCCGATCGACGACCTGGTCGGCATCATTGCACTGGAAAGCCAACGCAACTGCTGCGTCGTCATCGGCGAAGATCTTGGGGGCGTTCCTGACGGATTTAGAGAGCGCATGGCGGAAGCGAACATCCTATCCTACCGGGTACTCGCATTCGAACGTGGCGAGGAGTCTTTTCATACACCTAACGAATACCCTCATTTGGCTTTAAGCGTAGCCGGCAACCACGATCTTCCCACCCTTCCAGGTTGGTGGTGCGGAAATGATATTGAACTGCGCGAGAGACTCAAGCTCTTCCCCGATGCGGACAGCGCTCAGCAGGCGCGAGAGATGCGCAGCCGGGACCGTGCCGCTCTCATGAGGGCTTTCGCGAAAGAGGGACTTCTCAGTGATCAGCTGGATATCACCTCTGCCGAGTTTTGCCAGGCATCTCACGAGTTCCTGGCACGCACGCGATCGCTGCTGACTATCGTTCAGCTTGACGACCTCATGCGCGAACCCGAGCAGGTCAATGTCCCAGGAACCTCCAATGAGAACCCAAACTGGAGGAGAAAGCTGTCTCGCACACTGGAGCAAATGGACAAAGATGAGAGCCTGAGCAGACTGTCGTCTCTGATGCAGTCTGCAGTCGCTACTACGTAAGAGTGAGCCTCCCTGTACGACCTATTCAATCAACCTAATTGCTTACAGATCCGTGAAGGCTTGAAGACGGAGAAAGCAAATGGCCCTCAGCACCGTTAGAGAAGAGCATGTTAGAAGCATCCGTTCGAACCGACGTCAACAGACTGAATTCGTTGAGTCTATGCTTGGTCAATTTGGGGGAACCGATACGATGCGTGCTCTTGGGAGAGAGCTGTCAAAACTTGAGGGTGAATTGGAAATCATGGATTCTCAGCTGATGGACAACAAGACGTACCTATAGAAGGGGCCTAGATGGAAAAGAAAGCTTTAGCAGATCCCTCCCGGATTCAGCCGTACGATGAGTCCGGAACTCTCCAGGTTGTCATTGAGACCCCCAAAGGCAGCCGGAACAAGTACGCGTTCGATCACGCACGAGCCGTGATTGTGCTCAAGAAGGTTCTCCCCTCCGGAATGGTATTCCCTTTCGATTTCGGCTTCGTTCCTTCGACCTTGGCCGAAGACGGTGATCCAATCGACGTTCTAGTGCTCATGGATGAACCAGCCTTTCCCAGCTGTGTCCTTGAAGCTCGCATCATCGGTGTTATCGAGGGAGAAGACGTCCTTGAAGGGGGCGGCACACAGAGGAATGACCGTTTGGTTGCAGTGGCCATGATGAGCGATGCTTATGAAGATGTCGGTTCTGTTGCCGATCTTCCCGCTCAACTGCTCCGGAGCATCGAGCAGTTCTTCTCAAACTATCCCAAGGTGTTGAGTGGAAAGGCTTACAACCTCCTCGGAACAAAGGGAATACTGGAGGCAAATACACTTATTAAATCGGCCCAACGCCTCTATTCTGATCGTCCCTCGGCTCACTAAAGCCAGAATTCAGTGTTGTGATCTGTAGAAAGTGACCTGTAAAAACGGCGTTTACCCGGAGCGGGATCCACCCGTTCCGGGCAAACGACTGAATCATGAGATCTGATCTTTCTCACTGAGCAGGTTGGGGTGTGTCATGCGAGACAGAAGATCTTTGCCCTTTTCCAGAACGCCGGTAGCGGTTCCCAGAGCCTGTTCCTTCTGCCCAAAAGTATCAGGACGGCCAAACCCAAGGTTGGGCTCGCCGGCCCCCTCCAACGGACCTGCAATGAAAGGTTCGAATTGTCCATGCCCATCCGGCGCGGTGCCTGATGTCCACGACTGTCCTTCCTGATTGCCGACCTGCTTGTCAGTTGTGGTGATGAAGAATTTGTAGCTGTAATCCTGATTTTCCTGTGACTGGGGGAAGGAGTTAGGCACCGGAAGGTGCGAAGGACCAAGCTCTTCCAGAACAGCAAGCCATTGTTGCTGGTGCATCGTGTCTCGCGCGATGTTGAAGGCTAGCATCTTCTTCATACCAGGATCATCGGTCGCGTTATAAAGCCGAACAGCAAGCACGCGCCCTGTCGCTTCCGCGGCCACGTTGCAGTACATATCGCCCGCGATGTTTCCGCTGGCATAGATGTGCGACATGTTGAACGATACGCCATTCGCATCGGAAGGCATGGCGGCCAGACCAGTAGAAAGGATATGACGCATATCCATGCCATTCATCACGGCTCCGGCGATCGGATCGGCTGCCATCTCCTCCTGAAAAGAAACGGGTGCCTTCTCAAGGTTGAGGGCCACCGCAGTGGCGAGCATCTCGATGTGTGAAATCTCCTCCGTGGCAGTATTCAGGAGCATGTCACGATATTTGGCAGGACCACGCGAGCCCCATGCCTGAAAGAAGTACTGCATACAAACGCGAATCTCGCCTTCGACGCCGCCGATTGCCTGCTGAAGCATCCGCGCGAAAACCGGGTTTGGCTTTTCAACTGTCACGGGGAATTGAAGCTTTTTATCTGTGTAGTACATAGGATCTCCAAATAGGTTTAAGGCGTTCGAAAGAGTGCCGACACTCGCCGAGCGGAGTTCGGAAAGGTTCTCTCGTGAGAGATGTGCGGGTGCTCTCCCGTTGCCCAACACCACATAATTCAGGGCCACTCTCCAGACCTTGCACGCATCTCTCCTTCAACATCGTCGGCATTAGGCAAGTTGTGTCGGCTGAGTGACATGTGAGACTTGGAGGGTGGAAATGGCAGACACAACACAGCAAGGCACAAAGGAATTACACGATCCGAGGGAGCGTTTTGCGAAACCCCCATTCCCACAAGGTAAGCAGTCTGGTGTCGGAAGCTCGGAGCAACTTGACCCCAAAGCTGAATACGGCGAAAACACCTATGTCGGTCACGGCAAACTGCGGGGCCGAGCCGCGCTGATCACGGGGGCAGACAGCGGGATTGGCCGTGCCGTCGCACTTTGCTTTGCGAAGGAGGGCGCAGATATTCTCTTCACCTATCTCCCAGAGGAACAGGAAGACGCGGATGAGACGGTGAGGCTAGTGGAAGCTGCCGGCCGAAGGGCGGTTGCGCATCCGGGTGATATCCAACAGAAGCAGTTTTGCGAGGAACTCGTTGACGCAACCGTTGAAGAATTTGGACGGTTGGATATCCTGGTCAACAACGCAGCCTTCCAAAGAACCCATGAATTCCTCGAAGACATAGAAGAAGAGGAGTTCGACAGAACCTTTCGTACCAACGTATATGCAACGTTCTTCCTGACTCAAGCTGCACTCCCTAAAATGCAGCCAGGTGGAGTCATTCTCAACACGTGTTCCATCGAGTCCTATCAGCCCGATGAGTCGCTCGTCGCCTATGCCGCTACAAAGTCCAGTCTTGTGAGCCTGACGAAGAGTTTCGCGAAGCTGGCCATCAAGCAAGGTGTTCGCGTAAACGGCGTTGCGCCCGGTCCCGTTTGGACACCCCTGATCCCCGCAACGATGCCTGAGGAGGAGGTTAAAACCTTTGGCAGCAAGACAGCCTTCGAACGGCCTGCCATGCCAGTGGAGCAGGCTGCAGTGTTTGTATTCCTTGCCTCCGATGATGCAAGCTACATCACAGGTGAGATCTATGGTGCGACAGGCGGAAAGACGCCCTTCTAGTACAAGGCTCTTGTTACGGGAGAATCATGAAATCTCGGAAGCATGCGCAGATGAGCTCATCCCCAGTACCTGTTGCGCTGTTGCTCATTGACGTACTGACCACCTTTAACTTTCCGGATGGTGACGCTATTTTGAAGAGCGCGCTGTCCATTCGAGAGTCCCTTGTCAAGTTGAAAGTACGGGCTCGTAAGGGAGGCGTCCCGGTCTTAAATGTGAACGACAACTTCGGTGATTGGCGCAGCGAAAAGCAGGTGCTGATGGGCCGTTGTCTTGAAGCGAAGGGGGCAGAATTGTGCGACCTTTGCTGCCCGACAGTGAAGACTACTTTGTACTGAAACCCATGCACTCGGCGTTCTACATGACTCCACTGGAAGTGCTTCTACAGCACCTCCAAGTAGAGACGCTGATTCTGACGGGACTAACATCGAACAGCTGCATTACCGTTACGGCACACGACGCGAACATGCGAGGATTCGATATCTACGTCCCGCCAGATTGCTCCTGTGCGCGTAATCCGAAGGAGCATACCGATGCACTTACGCAACTCGAAGCGATGGCTGGGGCGAACCTGAGACGTTCGACTTCCCTCGTTCTCCCGGGGCTTATCCGTGCAGCGCAGATGTCTCAGCATGTAGATAAAACGTTGCTAGACTGACCGGATGACCTTTCCAAGATTTCATATGCCTTTGCAGTCATTGACTCTAAACCGGACACGCGAATGTAGCAGCCGCAAATAGGATGAGGCCTGCTTGGTACAGCACCTCAAGGCAATGTTTCTGTCAGCCAAAGAGCAAGGGTGCACCACCACGATGCACCCTCTGCGTCTCTCAACGCGCAGCGTTTGTTGGGACTTTCGCAATGATCTTGTCGACTGACTTGGCCAACTTCTTACTGTTTTTCTCCTCGTTACCAGACAGTGTGTCACTCGCCATTCCCCTAAAGACCAGTTGATGCTTCGGACCGTCGTACATGTCAACGACCAAAGTTCCGACAGGAATGTTGATAACCTGCGTGTTGGTAACACCCTCATCTCCGAATCCGCCCCCAAATCCGCCAAAGCCGCGTCCCCTCCAGCCAAATCCACCGCCCCCTAGACCCTCATAGAAACTGTTGTACTCCTGCTGGTTCTTGCGGGATCCAATGGCCGTCACCGCTAAATCTCCCCCTTCGGGAACTAATTGGAGGCCCTTGGAGGTGAGGGTCCGGGTGAGATCGTCTCGCAAATGCTGCTCAAACAGGCTGCTTGAGGCCTGCAATTTATAGATCGAGAAAGTGTGGTAATTGCCGAAATTGGCCTGGTGATCGTAGTCGGTGCTGACCTTCTGGGCGGTTGCGAAGCTGGAGGACAAGACTAACAGGGCGCTGAGACAGACGGCTTTCAGCCCCGTGGATTGCGTGTGGTTGTATCTGGGCATCTGAACATCCTTTAGACAGAGATCGGCGAAAGGTGTGCTGCATAGAAACAAGTCGGCTGGTGCCGCTCAATCCGCCTTTAGATGTCAAAAGGGCCTCACGCGTCAAGGCAAAGAATAGATAGAGAATCACCAGTAATCCCGAAGCGGCTGCGGACTAAGCCCACAGCTTGTCCTCCCATGCGCATCCATTTTTACACTCAGACCACTAGCTCACATTCAAACTAGGAGCACCCTATGATTTACGATCTCGCCCAGCCCCTCTATAACAATGGTCCCCAATTTCCGGGTCAACCGCCGAATTCGATTCTTTACCAGCAGCGTGCCGTGGTCCAAGGCGCGACGGTGGAGCGGCTTGAGATCATGACGCACTCTGGCTCGCATATCGACGCACCCTTTCACTACAAGCCGGAACTGCCCACCATCAGCGAACTTCCTCTTTCCCACTTCTACGGTCCTTGCGTTGCTCTTGACCTTCGTCCACTCGATGCGTGCCACCCGATCAACGCCAACGACCTGCGTCAGCACGAAGCCCTGATTTCCAAAGGGATCTTCCTCCTCTTGAAAACCGGGTGGGGTGACCGCCGCGCTAACACAAAGGAATTTCTCACTGATTGGCCTTACATGTCCGGCGACGGTGCCCGCTACCTGGTCGCGCGCGGCATTAAGGGATTTGGAATTGACGTACTCTCAACGGGCGGCTACCCAGACGAGCACGCTGAATCCGACGCGCACCTCGAACTGCTCGGGCAGCAAAAGCTTTTGCTCGAAGACATCCACATTCCGGACGACCTTCTCGATGGCAAGCGACGATACTTTGCCGCATTTCCCATCCTCATTGCCAATGCAAGCGGCTCTTGGGTGCGTCCCATCGTCTGGGACTCGGGAGACCTCGAGGGAGATCAGCCAGCTGAGGAAAGACCCACCGAACTGCCCTTCAACGTAGCGAGCTTGATCTCATTGGAAAGAACCGGTTTCTAAGGACTGCCAGATAAAGGCAGGACTGGAGTGGTCTCTTTCTTTATTGATTATTGGAAAGAACAAAGTTTCTGTGACTTGAGCGGCAGCTATTCGAAGGTGGAAAGGCGTCGCGACTAGATGACAGCATGAGTGTATCCCCGGGCGGCAGGAGGCTACACCGCCTTGGGCACAATGGCTGACTGGCCCCTCATCAAGTCCTTTACCCTTCGCATCAGGGCTTGGGCATC
Source organism: Granulicella sibirica (assembly GCF_004115155.1). NCBI lineage: Bacteria > Pseudomonadati > Acidobacteriota > Terriglobia > Terriglobales > Acidobacteriaceae > Granulicella > Granulicella sibirica. The sequence goes on along the minus strand of NZ_RDSM01000006.1, from coordinate 54,511 downwards.
CACTGGTGCCCTCCCCTCTGCGTCGTTATCGAAGTAGACGTATACATCGCGGGCCTGACCGTCTTGAACTGGCGTTGCTGCGTACCGCCCCTCCGCCGCATTCCCGGTGGCAAAAGACACCACACGTTGCGCCCAAACCTCGATCGCATCCGCCTCATACCCACTGAGATAGAGACGCTCGGATCCATGCAGTCTCAGGTATGCAAAATCTGAGGTCACATCCATCAAGAGAGGCCACTCCACCGTGTCAGCCACTACCAGCCCGATGTTATGCTTCTTCAACAGCTCGATAAAGGCAGGCTGAACAAACGAATCATGCCGGATCTCAATTGCATGCCGCAACTGCGGATCTTCACCCCTCTTCAGCGTAGGTTTGAGAAAAGCCCGTGTGAGCATCCGCTCGTCGCATCGTTTCGCTAGCCTCACCGCGGAACGGACAGTGCGCGGAAGCAGCCTGAAGAAGCTCTCATAGCGTGCTGCGTCGTAAGCGCCCTCGTTGAACTTCATCATCGGCGGGAGCTGCCACACGAAGGGTCCAAGTTTCGTCCCGAGGGCTAAGACGCCTGACGCAAAGAAGTTCGCCAGCGCCGTCTCCACGGCGACCAGCTTCTTCATGTGCGTGATGAAGCGTCCGCCCTTCACTGCGAAGACAAAGTCAGACGGTGTCTCACTTGCCCATTGCTGAAAAGAACTCGGCCGCTGCAGCGAATAGAACGTTCCATTGATTTCCACGGATGAGAATGTCTTCGCAGCAAAGTCCAGTTCACGCCGCTGTGCCAGCCCCTTCGGGTAGAACTGCCCGCGCCATCTGGCATATCGCCATCCCGATATGCCAATGCGGACCGTGCCTGTCTGAGATGCCTCTCCCATAGGTTCTTTGGATGCTAGACCTAGGCCGTTCGCCTGCGTTCGCCTGTTCTAGGAGAGGTAATGGCGAGGGATGACGGGCGCGGGCTAACCAAGTCGTCGCACGCTGCAGGCATCCTTCGGTGGCTGTCGAGCCTCACAGCAACATGGCGTGGCCTAAGTCAATTCGACGTAGTCTGCGGCATCCTACCCTCTTTACCCTTTCTTTGATCCTTGCTCCCACGTTATGGATCGTCTTCGTCGGCAGCTCCAACCTGCATGAACTGATTATCGGAGCGGTCGCGAGTCTGGCCACTGTAGTCTTCATTACTTTTGTATGTCGCTCCAGCAACGAGGAGCTCACCTTTCGACCTCGTGACCTCATCCAGCTCTGGCGTATTCCCTGGTATATTGCGGTAGACGTCTGTGTAGTGACACTTGTCGCTGTGAGGGACCTGCTGCACCTTCAGCCCGCAGAATCTCTCTACCGTGTATGTGGTTTTGACACGAGTGTCCACGATCCTGTACGCAAAGCTCGCAGCGTCATGGCGATCGCCTACACGACAGCATCGCCGAACATCATCGTCATCGGAATAGACCCTGCACAATCGCGCATGCTATTCCACCAGATCAAGGACGGCAAGAATCCGAACCATTCTTAGCGCCGCGAGCATGAAGCTCGGACATCACTACTCACTCGACATCCAGGATCGAAGTGGCTCTTTAAAGGAAGACCCGGAGTTCTCATGAGTGCAGCGGTGAAGAGACAAGCCCCCAGCCATATCGGCTTCATCGAATCGATGGAATGTCTTGCAGTGCCATCGCTCCCCGAGGGTCCCGAGTGGACCTATGAGATCAAGCTAGACGGCTTTCGGCTGGAAGTGGTCAAGGATGGCTCCGAGACAACACTCTTTTCACGACGCGGCAACGTTCTCAATCAAAAGTTCTCCTACATCGCTCAAGCGTTGAAATGGCTTCCAGCAAATACGGTCATCGATGGGGAATTGGTAGCCCTTGACGATGAAGGTCGTACCGATTTTAACCTGCTCCAAAACTTTCGATCGGCAGAATGTCGGATTCACTACTATGCGTTCGACATCCTGATCTCAAAGGGCAAAGACCTCACACATCTTCCCTTGGCGGAGCGTCGAGCAATCCTTGAGAAGATCTTGACAGTCAATGACCATATCGGCCTCTCGGTGGTTCAGAATGATTCGAAAGCGATGCTCACATTTGTGCGCGAGCATGGGCTAGAGGGCCTAGTTGCAAAGCGTACAGACGGCGTCTACCAACCCGGCAAGCGTACAGGGCTATGGGCAAAGCACCGCATCAACCTCGGCCAAGAATTCGTCATCGGCGGCTACACGAAGGGAACGCAGGGATTTGATGCGCTCATCATCGGCTTCTACCGGGGTAAGGAACTCATCTATGCAGCGAGGGTTCGTGCAGGCTTCGTCCCGGCCACTCGCCGCGAGGTATTCGCTCAAATTAAAGACTTGAAGATTGAGCGGTGCCCCTTTGTGAATCTTCCAGAGACAGGAGCGGGCCGCTGGGGGCAAGGGCTTACGGCGGCAAAAATGAAGGAGTGCGTGTGGCTGCGGCCCGAGGCGGTAGGGCGATTCGACTTTCTTGAGTGGACCGGGGCCGATCATCTCCGTCACACTAAATTTGTCGCCCTACGGGACGACAAAGACCCGCAGAAGGTCGTCAGAGAAACCTGATTTTGAATTGAGTCATTTGGCCGACAGACGATCACATGACTATCGGATATTCTCTGCTATAACCGGGACTGTAACGCATCCACCCATGGTCCAAAACCCACAAATAATCGTATACGGCCAAGACAGGACTCTCCTTAATACGCGAGCGTGGGTACTGCAAACCGCTGGCTTTGAGGTAGACACGGCCACGAACCTAAATGAGATTGAGAGCCTGAGCACGACCCGCACTGTGGAGTTGCTCATTCTTTGCCACACCCTCAGTCCTGATCAGCTTTCAAGCGCTATCGCGCTTTCCCGCAGCGAAAAATCCAACATCGGGCAGCTTCTATTGATCTCTGGGCCGACCACACCGATTACCGAGACGCCCTATCCGACCGTGAACCCTCTTTCCGGTCCTAATGCGTTCATCGATTCCGTGCGAAGCCTCGTGACCTCTTAGGGCGCGATCGGCAGCGCACGCGCCACAATATTGCATCGAATCGTTTAGCCTTCGCAAGCGCACGAGGAAGACTGCAATTTACGCGGGGTCTAAGGGTTTATGGAAGGCTCAAACAACTCTCAGGTTGCGGACTTGCTTCATCGGCTGACCCCACCGGTAGAAGCTCTTGCCAATCTTAGTTGGCTAATTTTGCATGATTGCGAGCACGCCGATAAAGTTCGCTTCTACGCCGAACACGCGGAGCAACAGATCGCCGAACTGCGGACGATCATGTTGGAGAGCAGCAAGCCGAAGGAGTGAGACCCTTGTGGCCTTTTTCTCTTGATCTTGACGTCAATCAGGATTAGCTTTATCTGTAACACAATAAAGGACTTATGTCCGATAACGCCTTTTATGTACAGTGAATTGCGGATTGGTTCGGAAGGCAGTTTTTCTTGCGATTAGTCGATTAGTCGGCTCCTAAAGCATCATCATTGAGAGGTAAGCCATGGACGACACCATTGTTGTGAAGAAGCCGGACGGCACTTTCAAAGCCACGCATAATGGCAGGACTATAGGAACGGGCGACAATCAGAATGAAGCTGCATGGAACGGTCTACAGAATCGTCCAAATGCGGCTGTTGTCGCTCAGCGCGTGCGCCACATCGCCGGAGATAAGCATCCTGACGAGTTCCGTCGAATTCATCCTAAAAAACCGGAGTAGACGGCGAATCTCTCTGAGCCGATTCTCGTGGGCAGCTAAACGGCGCATGTGCTTGAACCTAAAAGAGGGTTAATGGCCCAGTAGGTAACTCAGGAAGCGGATTCAGTAGGTGAGGACCGTTTCCATTCAGCTTGGCGATCTTCCAGGCTTTCATCCCTTCAGCTGGATAGGTCCGCACAAGATCCATAGGCAAGTGGGAAGGCTCCACATCGGCGAGCCACCGATCGTAGTCCTTCGGCTCGACAATGAGCGGAGTACGGTCATGGAACGCTTTCATCGTGTCATTTGGCTCGCAGGTAATCATGGCAAAGCTCTCGATGACCTGGCCGGTTGTGTGATCCTTCCACCGGTCCCAGATCCCGCCGAAGGAGAACAGCCGGTCATCGGTGAGAGCTACTGCATAGGGCTGCTTAGTTTTCTTGTCGATTGGCTGGCTCCCATTCATAGAAGAACTCGCCGGGGATGAGGCATCTGCGCCGTTGGAACGGTTCTCGCCATGAGCCGCTGGTCACTAGCTTGTCCGCCCTGGCATTGATACTCTCAAAGGTCGGCTTAGGGGTCTTAGACCAGAAAGGAACCAGCCGCCATTTCAGGAACGCCAGTTCACGCTCGCCGGAATCTCTGCTGAGCCGGATAACAGGCTGCATGGAATCAGGGGTGATGTTCCAGTCCGGCGCTGCCTATAGCGGTACTTCCCCAAGATCGCGTAGCCGGTAGTGCTCAGCGATATGTTGCTTGTCGGAACGGCGTCCGTAGCGTCCACACATGGGAACATCTTAGTCGGAATTGTCTAATGTGTACTGATGTGCCTGGGCTATCTTGTCGCTGCTTCAAAAGGTAAGAACACTGCAAACACCGTTCCGCTTGAACCGGGCGTTTGAGAGCTGCGGACTCGTATCCGTCCTCGATGGCGGTCCATGATCTCTTTGCTCAACCAAAGTCCAAGACCAGTTCCACCTAAGCCCTTGGTCGTGTAGAACGGTTCGAATACCTTTTCCAGAACGTGGCTTGGCATACCGGAGCCCGTATCTGCGACGGTGAAGATAACGCCTTTGTCGCCACTGCTCCAGTCTGTGCCTTCACGACTTCTCAGGAGAAGACGGCCACCGTTGGGGAGTAGCGCATCGATCGCATTGCCAACTAGATTGTTCAACACTTGACGGATCTCACCGTCAAAGACCTCGACAGTCTTTTGGGCTCTCATGCGTTCTTGAACCGCTACGTTAGAGTTCATGAGACGCCCTTGATAGACGGAGAGGACGCTCTTAAAAAGCGCTTCTCCCGTCATTGCCACAGGATTTGTCGATTGCTTGTAGAACCGCAGGGTTTGGCTGGTAATTGCTGATGCTCTGCGCAGCTCTATTTCCGCTGTGTCCAGATACTCGGCTATCTCAGATTTTTCCTCTGTCGTCTTCGCGAGGTAGAGCAGGTTCGTCACCGATTCGAGAGGGTTGTTGATCTCGTGAGCGATGGATGCCGCCAATCTTCCAACGGCAGCCAGCTTTTCGTTTTGAATGAGGGCGGCCTCTGCCTTTTTCTGCTGCGTCGTCTCAATGCTCGCTGCTGCGATGCCTGTTACCTCACCATCTTCAGAGCGAACCGGCACATAATTGCTATGCCAGTGTCTATGCACTCCTGGGCTGTTTGCCAGCTCGCCTTCTGCACTTACGCCTATCAGGGCCTCCCCTCGCGCCACCGATTCCAATTGATTCCGCAAGGCTTTAACGTCCGCAGCCAGGTCGAAGACGCTTGTGCCGGTCACGGTCTCGATAGATTGGTTCAGCATCTCCGCCAGCTTTGAGTTGACTCGGAGATAGCGAAAAGTCTTGGCGTCGATAAGGGCTGCGGCCACCGCGCCGCTGTCGTAAATAGCGGAAAGCTGCGCTTCACTCTCGCGCAACTTCCTCTCTACCAACTCTGCGTCCGTATAGTCGATGATTGACTGATAGAGGCCCAGAATCCTCGGACCTTCGGGAGTGTCGCCCCAAACAGGATTGTTGGAAAGAGTGCAGATACGCTCGACCAACTCTCCATTGAGCAGAATGCGGAACGGAACCCTTTCGAAGATGTTTGCTTCGCCTGTCTTCCAGGGCTCGCCGATAATACCTGCAGCTTGGTCTCTGATTTCATCCCAGACATCAAGGAACGGCTCGCCCATGCTGGCGGGCTTTGTCCCGAGAAGATGCTTGTAGAGGTCGTTGTAAAGCAGAACGCGTTCCGGCCCCCAGATTAGGCAAGAAATCAGCTTTGATCCCAGCATCAGGTTGACCGCGACAACCAGCTCGGCAGACCAGTCTTGGATCGCTCCAAGAGCGGTCCCTTCCCAGGCATGACGCCGAATCGCATCCGCCATCTCACTGGAGCCGTGAATGCGGCGGGTTGAAAGTTCGGCTCGCTTTCCGCCGTTCAGGTTGGCAGTCTCTTGGCGAATCATCTCACTACACATTCCCGCATTCCGGGCCTCTCATGCAACCGCAACCCGTTCGCCTGCCGATCGAATTCGATGCACCAACATCGAAACCGTATATTGCTCGTCTGCCACTTAGCAGACATAAGAGAGTATCATTGAACCAGATCAAGCCAGACAAACGGAATGCTCTCATTTCACGCCGTCTTTGGTGCTCGGCGCGGAGCATTCATGTTCCGCAGAACGCGGGGTTCCATGGCGCATCTGCCCTTTAAGAATGTTCTCTTAAGTAAGTTCGATGCTCAGCTCATTGAAAGGCTCGAACTTCGTCCCGTCGACCTCCCTCTCAACCGCGAGATTGAAAATCCTGGCAGCCGCATCGATAATCTCTTCTTTCTGGAAGAGGGAATGGCTTCGATGACCACAACCTTCAGCGATGGCGGTCAAGTAGAGGTGGCCTTGGCAGGCGCGGAGGCCGTTTTGGGCGCGTCGGTCCTGATGGGCACCAAACTCAGCCTAAACCGCGTTTTTATGCAGGTACCGGGACATGGATACTCTGTACGGGCGGCGGTGGCGGCCGTCGAATTCAGACGGTGCGAGATGTTTCAAGACCTCACCTTACGATACTTGCAGGCACAATTCATCCAGTCAGCGCAGACGGCCGGGTGCAACGCCCGCCATTCGCTTGAGCAGCGTCTAGCGCGGTGGCTTCTTCTCTGTGCGGACCGAAATGGTGGCCGGAATCTTCCGTTCTCGCATGAATGTATCGCCGATATGCTTGGTGCCAGGAGAACTTCGGTCACGGTGGCGGCGGGGGTCTTCAAAGCCCAAGGGCTGATTGAGTATTCACGGGGCAGCATCCACCTCCTGGATATTGAGGGGCTGGAAGCCCAGGCTTGTGAGTGCTATAGCGTAGTTCGGAATCATCTAGCCGATTTTGCAGAATACGACGCTGGAACCGGCTGCTCCCCGCTGCGACCCGATCCTGTTCTCTCGTAAGCCGAGATCTGATGCCGCAAATAAGCTCTGTATGTTCTCTCGAGAACACTGGACTGAAAGATTAAGCTGTAGGGTGAAATCAGTAAGATTGGCTCGACAAGCTTTGAGTTGCCCGCACATGAAAAAATAATTGTGGACCGTTCATTCGTTTGTAAGCCCTGTGTCTTCAACACAGAGGAAACACAACGAAAGGAGATCCATGGCAGATCAGACACTTAAGCGAATCTTTGTGGTCGATGATGAACGAGTCATCGCGGAAACCCTCGCCACAATCCTCGAAAAAAGCGGGTTTTCAGCGCAGTGCTTCTTTAATCCTTTAGAGGCGCTGTATGCGGCCCGGTCCGATGCTCCTGATTTGCTCATCTCCGACGTCATGATGCCGCAATTATCGGGTGTCGAGTTGGCCGTTCAAATGAAGACGATGTGGCCACTTTGTCAGATCCTTCTCTTCTCAGGCCAGGCAGCAACAGCGGATCTGCTCCAAACTGCTCGGGAACAAGGGCATGACTTCCATCTGCTTACTAAGCCGGTTCACCCGAGCGACCTCTTGAAGGAGATCCAGAGGCAAGACTCGGAAGCTGGCATGAGAGTCTAATCTTCGATCTCATTTCAGTCACCCGGGGAGTGATTCACATTCTCGACGTGATCGGATTGGAAGCCAAGGCTTGCGAGTGTTACCACGTCATCAACGACCATTTTGGACAACTACACACAGTTCGATAGTGGGATACCAGCCCCCTTGTCCGAGCGACGTCCGTAGCCTCCACACTTGAAGGCATCTTAGCCCCGGCAGATATCGTTACAGAGCGATGGTCGCCAGGGCCAGGCGGAGGTCTTCAATATTGCGGTGCTGTGCCTCAGCCCTCTCGATGAGCAATCGGAAATTAGGCTTGTCCCGAACGTTGCCGCAGGCGGCGCTACGTTCAAGCGCTTTCCAGAGGTGAAGTTTGCCCTGTACTCCTAGCGCAAGAAATTCGAGCGCTTCAAAAGCACCAAAAGCCCTCTTCCCTTCTCTAACCTTGAACCCAACAAGTCGAGAGCTCACCCAGGCGGCGGAGTCTTTGATGGTGCTGGGGCCCTGAGCCAAGGTCAACAAGAATGCTTCAAGTGTCTGCTTGTCTTCTTGAACCTCACTTGACAGAGAGTTGAGAAAGCTAACTAGCATAGGCTCGCCCGAATGCTTTTGGAGCAGGCCGATGACCTCCAACGCTGCGTTGGCACCGGCAAGATGGTCGTGTAGATACGTTGTCAGATCAGGATTCATACGATACCCTTCCACGAGCGGTCCAGAACTTTCTACCAGGTCCACTAGGCCGATCGGTTGACATCTGCTCGACAGCGGTTGGGAGATGCTCAAGAACTCGTCGGCCTTCCCTGTTCGCAGTCACCTGAAGGACGGGCTGATCTGCTCCATCCTCCAGATAGGTCCCTCTTCGTACAGAGGTCCTTCCTCTCGAACGAATGCGGGGGGATCTCCAGCCTGGAGCCAGATATGGTAGTCAGAAGGCTGCTTGCCGATAATGGGCGCAACGATCCCGTCACCCCGCCCAGCTCGACATGGAGGGTAAAGTCTGTCGCTTTCCTCCGAAAAGCACCGACTCGAAATGAGAGAGTTCCCGTTGGCTTGATTGCAATATGGATGAGGCGTGGCTTCTTGCCAGGCACAACGTAGGAGACTTTGGTCTCAGGTGTGGAAGGAGAGATGTTCAAAAGCAAATTCGGCGGAAGCCCATTCGACACGTCCGGAGGCAGATCCATATGCTCCGTCGAAACACTTCCGTCTTCAGCCTTGAATGTAAGGTTGCCGCTTGTCACGTCAATGAGAAAGTCGATCGGCTTAGGAAATGAAGGACCGTGCTGAATGTGATGGTCGGTCAACAAGTGAAAGACCTTATCCTGCGTGAAGACCGTTACGTCTTCATCCACGGACCCATCTTTGAAGCGGAATATCAACCGAGATGTTACCTTGCCCCTGCTGACGATCTGAGTTGACTCGCCTGTCGCGATTGTCACGCCGTCGAGAGTTTTGAGCGCGAGAAAGCCATGACTCGACCCTTGTCCGTACCGAACTGGAATAGGTTCTGCTTTCAACGAAGCAGCAAGGAGAAAGCTTAAGACGGTCGAAAGACCGAGCGCATTGGCGCAGAAACGCATGGTAATGCTCCTTGGTGTTTAGTTAGCAGATCCATGAAGTTGGACCGCAAGCGGAGCTAAAAAGGCTGCCTGAAACCTAAACCCAAGACTTAATGTTCGGTTGCGCGGAGAAGGATAACGGTACTGAGACCTGCGCGGCTTGTGGGCTCCGGAATCTAGCCATGGCGTTTTGTCTGCAGAAACGAAGCCAACACGGTGGGACCAGCGAGAAGGAAATTAAGCAGGATCTTCGGCAACACTTCTATGTCGTGAAGAATGGTGGTCTCTTGAGAGCCACCCAACATCGCACCATGACGCATGGCGTACCAACTGAAGGCTGCTGAGATTGCAGACACTAAGAATGAAAGAACAAGTCCGCCGCTAAGGTGAGGCGTGTGCGCGAGTCGATGAACTCCCGACTGAGCCAGGAGCATCATGCCCGGCAAACCTATCCAGACCACGGCAGCGGTCGCCCAAAGAGGCTCCGCATTCCGCAACTGCTGTGAAATCGCTCCAATCAATCCTCCCGTGACGAAAGCAAATACTGCTTCGACAATGAGTGCCTTTGTCGCTTCTCCTCGCCCAGCCTGAAGATTCGTAAAGAAAAAGGCTGCTCCACGCACCGCTGCAGCAAAGGCCGCGGCCTTCCAGCTCCACGGGGGAACCAGAGTCTTTACAGGCTCGCGCACGATGTTGCGCAGTATTTGTCGAAGATGTACGGGTGTACCTACCATCTGGTCCATAACTCTTGTTTTCGATGCTTACAGGATTGCCGTGGCCCTAACGAACCAGCAAAGATACGGCCGATAACCCGTCCGTTGGATTGCATACCCTAGGATTCCGCGCGACTGTATAGATCAGGAACCGAAAATTCCCAGCGAGGTGATCATGCAGGGGCATACTCACACCGAAAGACACGGCATCAACCTGATGCCATGGCAGATCGAAGCTGCCGACGACCTTGAGCAAGCCTGCATCCTCGTGGCCACGATGAACGGAAACGAGATGGTGAGCGTCTCTCTTCACGTCGCCTCTAGTCCGCCTGCCCCCAACCCAGATTGTAGTAGCCGTACCTCTCAAAGTTGATGATGTTTGCGGCGACACAGACGGTGCACCCACATCGTCTTATCCCGGAACGCGTTCAACCGAGATGTGTTCTTTGTGTAGGGTGACGACCTGAGTGTCGTGTCGCTCGGTATCACGCTGAATGATGCGAATCTCCTCTTTGAGAACAAGCTCCTTCGTAAGAACTAATCGCTCCTCTACGAGCGAGTAGATGGTGGTGTTCCCTTCTTGGCGGACCGGCGGAGGAGCATCTACAGGCTGGTTAATAACGATGCGTTCCACATCAAATGTGCGGACCGCGAGGGTCTCATCTAGGGCTTCGGTGTATTCCTGGACCGTTTTGTTCAGGCGAACCGTGCCCGTAGCAACAGTCCGCTTCCCTACTTCCAGTCTTTCTTCAACCAACGGGATTGTGACGCTGTTGTTCGAGGAGAGAACGTCCGCCCGCGTGTCAGCGGACTTCCATACGTCAGAGGTCTGAAGAAGCACACTGGTCGGTAGGCGAACCACTTCACCGTTGGCCATCCAGATCTCAGTAAATGGTTGAGTCGCGTCGAATTGCCCAGAGACGGCAAGGACATTGGGCCGGGTAGTGGACTGGTCATCCACTGTTGACGTGGCAGATTCAGTGTCAGTCATAGAAACTCCTATCGGGCAAAATGCCACAGGCCGGACGTGTTGATGTCCGGCCTGCGTGGTGAGCGAAATACGTGATCGTCTAGTAGCGATCCTTCGAGATGCCGGCTCCAGTGGTCTCGCCGGGAACCTCCTCGACATCCACCTCTGTCTTGCGAACGGAATCATGGATGGCCTGAGTGCGCTCGCTGCTTTGCTTGCCGACGAGAACCTCCTCTACGACTCGGCTCGTCTTGCCCACGACGGCTTCCTCTCCAGTTGCGTTCAACTCGATGACGGATCCGCTACCGGCAGCAAAATCAGCTGCGGTTGCAGGCCGGTTGACCGCGCGGCGCTCCACGTTGATCTGCTCTTCGCGGAGGTTGATGTCCGCGTCGACCGGACGCTCTACAACGTGGGAGTAGATGCGGACACCACCGCGATCAACCTCGCGCTTCCCGACTACGAGCTCTTCTTCGACGATTGGGATCGCTACGCCTTCTGCTGCGGTTTTCGCGGAACCTTGGTACTGACTGCTCGACCCGCCCTCGATATCGCGAGCTCCAACCTGCTTTAGAAAAGTGGCTGCCTCGGCAGCTTCTTCGTCCGGTACCGTGATTGCGAGGAGCGCACCACCCGCGTTTACCCCTTTCGCGTAATGATCATGGGCGTGGTCATCGCCGCCGCTGAGTGAACGGAAGAAGCTGCTGATCTTCTCTCCGATCCCCGTGCCGCCCCCGCTCCCGATATCTGTATAGCCTGATTCGTTTGCAGTTGGCGCAGACGATGAAGCTGGACCCTCATCATTGGCCATGACGTGGATGTTATGGGATTCGTAGCCGTCCGTGATCAACTCCTGCCTCGCCTTGTTCGCTTCCGCCATTGTGCTGAAAAGCCCTACGACTGTCTTCGACATATATATTCTCCTGGTGTGAGTTAGATGCTTGAATTGTTTGCAGTGCTTACTGCGGCTGCGAGAAGAGTTCGACGCGGCGATTGTCCGCCTTGCCATTCGGAGTCGCATTGGTGTCGGTGGGCTTCTGAGCTCCAAAGCCTCCGCCAGTCAATCGACCTCCATCAATACCTTGTTCCTTAAGGTAGCCAGCGACTGCGAGTGCCCGCTGTTCCGAAAGATCTGCATTGTGGGGTGCTGAACCGGTGCTGTCGGTGAAGCCCTCGATCCGGAGATGGGCGGAGGGATTTGCTTTCATCGCCGCTGCAGCTTGCTGTAGAGTCGCCTGGCCTTCCGGTGTCAGAGTGGCTTTGTCTGTGTCGAAATGCACAGAACCGAGGTCCGGAAATGCAGGCGCGGCAGCCGTTGAGCTGACAACTGGTGCGCCGTCAGCAGGATGGCGGTGGGTGAGGAAATAGGCGAGGAGAGCCAGCAGAAGAAGGAGTGGCAGGAGCCAAGCCCAGACGGGAATTACCTTCTTGGTCTCTTCGTAGACTTTGACGCGTTCAGCCATGAATTGCTCCTGGGATACCGGATGGGCCTACAAATTAGTTCGTTTTGACTGGCGTTCTCAGTTCGCTCTCGGGCTGAATCTCTTCAATCTCAACCTCGGTATGGCGGACCGTATCGTGAATATGCTCCGTACGCTCCGATGCGGTCTTGCCCACGACCACTTCTTCTACAACGTGCGCTGTCTTTCCGACTACGGCTTCTTCGGCTGTTTCGGTGAGTTCGAACACTTGATTGCCCTGAAGTGCCAGATCTGCATCCGTGACCGGACGGTCCACGGCATTTCGCTCGACAACGACATGCTCCTCGCGGAGGTCGATCGACTCCTCTACAGGAATCTCGATGACTCGCCGATAAACACGGACGCCACCTTGATCCACCGTTCGCTTGCCCACGGCGAGCTCCTCTTCAACGAGGGGAATAGTTGTCTCATCCTCCGCTCCAACCGGAAGTGCAGCAGCTTTGGGCGTCACGACAGCATCATCAATCTTGGTAGCCTTGTGGCTTCCAAAGATCTTCTCAACAGCAGAAACATGCCCTTGCACGTTCGAAACCGCCACGACAACGCCGCCGTTGCGTATTCCTTCCAGAAGATGTTCGCGGTCACGAGCTGGAATTCCAAATTCATCGAGAGTGGAACCAGCGGCATGCTCAGGTCCTTCCTTTCCGATGACAGCGATGGACGAGGGAGGAATGCCTTGCTTATAAAGATCTTCCGTTGCTGCGGCAGCCTGATCTTGATGATGGAATAGGCACACAAGATGAGTGAGCTCGTCGGTCATTGCCATGAATCCTCCATAGGTGAAGTCGCGAGATCTTACGGCTGCAGGCACAGCTCTACGTCGGCTTGGGCCGCGATTTCAGGGTGCTACGTGGGCTATTGTTCGTGCTTGATGGAGAGGAGAGCGGCCTTCGGATCGATACCTGCAGCCCCTAGTTCCCAGTATTGAGTTGCCTACTTTTTGGCTTCGGTTGTACCTGAAACTTTGAAATGTGAGTCTGGGAGACGACATAAATCCCGGCAATTTCATGGAAACACCTTGGTCGCGATAGGGGAAGGCTAGAGCGCGCATCCAATGGCGCAACCGGCTGCGAACAAGACCTTTGAGCCGGATCTATGGGGGATCTATGACCAAACGCGCCATCGCTGTTTTCGCCGCACTCTTTATGTCCGTCTGTACCCTTGCTCACGCACAGGCCCCCGCCGGGGCGACGGGACAGTGTAAAGACGGCACCTACTCCACCGCCAAGGCTAAGAGCGGAGCCTGCTCCGGACACAAGGGCGTGCAGACCTGGTACGCAACAGCTTCGGCAGCACCGGCACCGGCCCCAGCGGCAACGCCCAGCGCAGCTCCAACGCCGCCTCCGGCCCCGACCTCTGCGCCCGCATCTCGCCCGTCTGCGACCTCCAGCCCGTCAACTATGCCGAGCCAGCCCGCAGCCGGGGGCGGACCGGGCCAGGTTTGGGTCAATACCTCCACCAAGGTCTACCATTGCAGCGGCGATCGGTATTACGGCAAGACGAAAAAGGGTTCTTACATGAGCGAGTCTGACGCCATTGCCAAAGGCGCACGCCCTGACGCCGGAAAGCCCTGCCCCAAGTAGCGTTTCACCCCAAGGTCTCAGGCCGAGGAGAAGCCTGAGATGCACCTCATTCAGCTCAACCAGCTTTCCGCAATCTCACACCCGAGGTCATGTATGGGACTACTAGACACAATTGAAGGAATGGCCAGTCAACAGGGCCAGAGCACAAATCCAGGCACCAACGCGAATGTCGCTAGCGGCATGATGCAGGCTCTTGAACAGCATCCTGGCGGCCTTTCCGGCGTCATCGACTCTTTCCGTAACAACGGTATGGCCGACCACGTCCAAAACTGGTCCAACGGCCAGGAACCCGCCGCTACGCCCGGCCAGATCGAACAAGGTCTCGGAAACACCGGTTTCATCGAGAACGTTGCTGCGAAGGCCGGTGTCTCGCCTGAAATCGCGAAGCTAGCCATGGCAACGGTGCTTCCCATGGTCCTCGCGCATTTCACCAATGGGGGCCAGCAGGCTCCGCCACAGAGTGGCTACGGTGGCATGGCATCACAGCTTCTCAGCAAGTTCCTCTAAACCCATATTCCAGGAGAACCGAAGTGGCTGATTTTCAGGCATTGCAGCAGAAATACGCTCCCGTCGTCGACATGATTAAGAAGTTCGAGCCCTACGGTGCCAAGTTTGTAGGCTCCGACCTGGTAGGTGAGCAGTACCATCTCGTTGCTCAGGTTCCATCGCAGGTAGTTCTGGAACGCGTTTGGGACATCATCAAGCAGGTCGACCCACAGTACGCTGATCTAAAGCATGAGATCAGCAACACCGGCGGTCAGGACGGTTCCTACACCATTCAATCAGGCGACAATCTCAGCAAAGTGAGCGATCTCTTCTACGGTCACGCCAATAAGTACAATGAGATCGCCAAGGCCAATCACCTGGCCGACGCGAACAAGATTCAGGTCGGCCAGCTCCTCGACATCCCACTCATCAAGTCCTAAACCGGCGTACGGCAGACCTGTTCGGCCTTAAAAAATCACACTGCTAAACGGATAAACTGATAAACCAATCGGCATATGGCGTGTTGACTGCCATATGCCGATTCCAGTCCGGAGCACCGTCAGTCCACCAAACCGGCCCGCGCTCACCCAATTGATGTTTGGCTCGATCAACCCTCTTCCGGGCTGCTTCGCGACCGACCAAATCCCGAATGCGCATAGCTGCGCCCTTTGCCCTTCGCGCCTCCGTCAACTCTTTGACCAGGAGCTGCTTTGCTTCGGACGGAAGTGAAGGGTTTGTGCATCGCCAGAGACGCCCTTTGACTACAAAATATCGTCCGTCCGGAGTGACCGGATAGCGGGACTTCACTTCTGCGAAACCTTGATCTCGAACAAGGGAATGGCTGCGGCTGCGGGACCTCGCACTTTGAAGTCGAGGGTGGTCTGCTCGTGCGCTTCCGGGTGTTGCTCGTGCCAAAGAATACGGGGCAGACCCAACAACGTTGTCACTGGGGGCAATCTGGCGGGACAGATTGGCCGCCGCTGATCCTGAAACCGGACAGGATCCTCTGATCCGTCGCAAAACATATAGCAATAGAGTTCGCTCGATACCAACTTCCGCGACACGCGTGTGGCTCATATCTGGAGGAGCAAGAATCGTCGCAAAACTTACAAGTTTTGCGATAAGTCAGACTTTTGGGGACCTACAGAGCGCCGCCGAAGATCAGAACGGCCGGAAAGAGTCTCACAGATTGCCTTCAGTGACAGTATTGTTGGGTCCGACCCATCTTCTCCTTGCCCCCACACCTGCTGCAGCGGACACCCACGCCCCGATTCCGCAGGCCGGGAAGAAGCATGGGCAGCACTAAACGCAGGCTATGGATTTGACGCGCAAGCGCTTGGAACGGGTTCATGCGCACATTTGGTGAAGGACGATCCAGTCTAAGCGGACACCTGCGCGGTGTGGTTTAGTGGGCGTGGAGGACGCGCAAGCGCAGCAGGTCGAATCCGGCACGACCATACATCTGGCGCTTGAGCATTTTGAGCCGGTGGACGTGACCTTCGACCGGACCATTACTCCAGGGCAGGCGAAGGGCAGCCATGACAGCGGCCTCGTCTCGTTGAACAGAGAGCGCGAAGCCGGCGAGTGCCGTGTGACGTGCCTGTTCCAGCCATCGCGGCCAGGCCGCGATGTCGCGCTTTCGAACGATGCGGAAGAACTCTCGGGCGGCCTGCGCGTTGGCGGCCAGTTCCGGCATCTGGCGGTAGAGATCGGCCAGCAGGAGTCGATGACGAGCGGGCTCGTTCAGGAGCAGCCATAGCCACTGGCTTGCGCTCGCTCGCCTCTGTCTCGGCCGTCGTTCGTATGTGCGACGGGACTGCAGGCCATAGCGGCGACGGATCCAGATCCGTACCAGGTCTAAGCCTCCCGTGAACCCTTGCTGACGTAGTTCTGTCCAGAGCTCCATTCCGGTGCGGCATCCTTCATCCCATCGCTGCTGGAGATAGGTAGAGAAGGTATCCACCTGGCGTGAGCGAGGGACATCCTGCCGCTCCGGAAACTGGCCTGCCAGGCGCCAGCGCAGGACGGTGCTGCGATCCAGGCCCAGTTCGCGTGCGATTTTGTTATCTGAATAGCCTTGATGCACGCGCTCCATCACTTCCAAGTAGCGTGCGTGACGCCGCTCGCGGTTGCGGCACCTGGCGTCGATCTTGGCTGGGGAGATAGGACCGGGACCTACCTTGAGCGATGGCTGGACGGTGACGGGTCTGGCAGGCTTCCGCTCTCGAACACTGGTCTGAGCCACTTGCTGAAGCACAGTATCCCAGTGGGCCAGGGATCTCCTGAGCGTCTCGCTGCAGCTTCGCAGCAGATGCCAGCGATCGGCAACTTGAATAGCCCGTGGAGCCGCCTGCCGCACGGCTTGGGAGTAGGCCGAATCGCGGTCGCGACTGACGATCTCAACGCCCGGATGAACGCGCAGCCAGTGCTCGACGGTTGTTCGTTCGCGGTCGGGCAAAAGATCCACGACGCCGCCACGCTCGAGGTCGCACAGGATCGTTCCATACCTTCGGCCCTTGCGCCAGGCCCAATCGTCGATGCCGAGGACACGGGGTGTAGTAGGGACGGCCAAACTCCGGCCTTGCCGCAGAACCCGAAGCAGCGTTGATCGATGAACAAGCAATCCCAGTTGGCGGGCCAGCCTTGCACCGGCAGCTCCTCCCAGTGCCATGGCAATCGAGTCCAGCGCTTGGCGGGAGCGGCAGGTTCGTCTCCCATAGCGGTTCACCGTCTGGGGCAGGGGCTCGACGAAGATGCGCTTGGGACAACCGTCGTCTGTACAAAAGAACCGTCGCGTCCGCAGCCGGATCATGACCGAGATGCCTTCCCACGGCAGATCTGCAATCGCACGGAGATAACGGCTGTGGACCCGCCGGGACACTGTTCCGCAGCTCGGGCAGGCCACTCCTGGGCGTGAGGCTCTTAGCATCATGAGCACACCGCTACTCGCGGTCGTCGTCAACGACTCCAGCGTCACTTCTTCTTGATCCGGTAACAGGGCTTGTCTCATCGGCTTGCGCCGCAAAGATCCCCAGAGCTACCTTCTTGTCTATACCCAAAAGCCTATCGGGGAAAGAATCACCAAATGTGCGCATGAACCTGGAACGAGCAAAGAGCGCTCGTCCCACAAACCCACAGCCTCGACGACGGGATAAATGTGAAGTTGCCGACAACCCGATTTTCGAGGCAGTACACTTCGCAGAGCAACCCCATAGGCGACTGACGGTCAAGCTGGTGCAGATGCAAGGCAGGCATCTTTGATCAAACCAGGAAATAGGCTGTCAACTCTCGTGCCAGAAGTTCTGGCGCGGTGTACATCGCGTCGTGCTGTTGACCGGCGAGTACCGCTTGCGGCACGAACGGTTCGGGTGGTAGCCAGGGCTGCAAACCCCGCGAGAAATTGACGCCGGTCCATATAGTCCTCTCTTTACCGATGAGCTAACGCCAGCCTGTTTCTGTTACGGATTGTGAGCACGCACCAGGAGTGGTTTACCCTTTTCGACGATATAGGTCGCTAGCTCGACGCCCGGGGTTGATCCGGGATTACGTGCCATGTGTACTTTCCCAGGAGGAACGAAGAGAACATCGCCGGTCTTGAGCGTGACAGGCTTTTCGCCTTCAAATTGAAACTCCAGCTCACCCTGGGGGACATAGACTAGCTCTTCTCCCGGATGGCTATGCCACGGCGCGATGGCCCCTGGCGAAATCTACACGTGTCTGGATTGCCTCGTGACCTTCGATGGAAAGATCGTGCCGTTGAAGGTCAGTCCGCGTTAAGCCGATGGGCGCAGATATCGAAAATGCTGCGGCTCCTGCTGCGAATGGAGCTAAGGCACAGATGGTCGTGAGAATTCGATTCATGATGGTCCTCGTTGCCAACAGTATGCTGGACCTTCGGTGGCATATCAAGCACAACCGGGAGTTGTCGGGGGTAATAGAGCAGCAGAATGCCGAAGAGGTTTTCCGCGGCATCATCGCCTATGACGGATAGGATCTTCATCCCACAATAAGATTCCACCGCATTTGCGAACGTGGAACGAGCCAAGGACGCTCGTTCCACAAAACCCACCGCCTCGACTCATATCGTTCAGCTGTCCCGAGCATTAACTTCGCGGGAACTCGCGCTCTCTCGATTCCGTATACGCTTTCAGCAACCAACCTGAAAATGCTCCGCGCGGGATCTCCTGAGAGGCAACGATGCAGTCTTCCAAAGAGGCAATCTGGGCTGATCCGCTGAGCCTGAAGCAAGCTGCTCTTGTCGCGGGGTTCACCTACCTGCTGAACCCGGTGACCTTCGCCGAAGCCTATGTCATGCCTCGGTTGATATCCGCAGATCCGGCTGAGACCGTTAAGAACCTGACCATTCACCCGCACCTGTTTTCGGCAGCGGTGCTGTCGTACGTCGTCAGCGCGATCGGCGACGTGGTCATGGCTTGGGCACTATACACATTGCTACGACCAGTCAATCGTGCTTTAGCGGTGCTCGGGTCTTTGCTGCAACTCGTGTATGCGGCGGTGTGGCTGGCTGCGATTGCGAACCTCGGACTGATTTACCGTTTCGTAGCCGTTCCCGATTATTCGCGGCATACCTCTGCAGCCGGCCTTCCACTACAGATTGCGGAACTACTCGGAGCCTACCGCTCCGGATCGGGGCTCTCGCTGATCCTCTTTGGCTTGCATCTCGTGCTGACCGGGTGGCTGATTGCTCGCTCGTCTTACCTTCCGCGATGGCTTGGCTGGCTGCTCTTCGTTGACGGTTGGGCGTGGGTCGTCGACAGCGTTTCCATCTAACTGTTCCCGGATGCAAACTTGCATTCCCTCAAAGCGGTCTTCGCGGCGGAGCTGATATTTATGGTTTGGCTACTCGGGTGGGGATGGCGCATACAGGACCCAGAGTTCTTGACTGAGGAGCGGCGATGACGCAACGTGCAGAAGGCAAATTGGCAGGTTATGCCTACCTCGCTTACATCGTCTTCGCGATGTCGGCCGCGGTTCTCTCCGGAAAGACCACTGCGGGAGCAGACACTTCGCAAATGCTGTCCACCCTGCGCCGCACGATCGCCATCGCTCAGGTCACCGTTCTTCTCGACCTGCTGCAGATTGTCTGTGCTGTGGTGTTGGCCGTGACCTTGTACCGGCTATCCCGGACGGTCGACGTAACCGTTGCATTGCTTGCGATGGCTTTCCGTTTCGGCGAAGGGCTCGCCGGCTTTGTGCCGCTCCTCGGCAAACTGGAACTGATGAAGCTGGCGACGGCCTGGAACCCATTGTGCGCAAGCAGCGCCGGGTGTCTCGCGATCGCGGGTGAGATTTTCAACCGGCCGGATGATCTTTTTGGTCAGTTTTGTTTTGTCGTAGGTGGCTTCCTTTTCGCCTACCTTCTACTCGCGGGACGGCTGATTCCTCGCTGGATGGCATGGACCGGTGTCGTTACGATAGGGCTGCAGCTGGTTTGTGTGCCTCTGTACGTGGCCACCCTTCTGCCGGGAAGAGTCGTGAACTGGCTTTGGTTTCCGATCCTGCTGTACGAGGTTCCTCTGGGAGTATGGCTGATCCGCAAGGGCGTAGGAGCAACAGCATGATTAGTAATGACAATCGCATCAGAGGAATAACGCTCACATCTGTTCAAGCCTAGACCGAACTTTTGTACTCACTGACCACCGTTTCAGAGCAGTACGCTGCCCCGGCCCTTTGGATTATTTCCAAAGAGCTGATTCCAGGAAGGGACCATCAGTGTGTCAGCAATCGATAGATGCAGCAGGAGGCACATAGATAGCGAATGATGGCTGATTATCGGTGTGTGCGTGGTCAGCGAGGTAGATCGAGTGACTGCCAAGCGGACCGATCGAAAGACTATCGCGATAGGATTTTGCAACTCGAATCGCTGAGATTACGGCTTCTGCCCTCACCTGTGCGTATACGTTCGTTTGTGCAAGCCGAAGAACGTCTTCGGTCGCCGCAGCACCCGAACTTCCGATATTGCGACTTGCCGAGACAAATCATTCACGTATCAGTTCGACCACATGTTGGAGCGTCTTAAGAGCAGCAGCAAGCCTCGTTTGTTCATCCACTCCCAAAAGCTGAAGCTGCTCACTCAGGAGGCGGACTCGTCGTGCGCGACCCTGTAGAAGCAGCTTCTTGCCCTTTGTTGTTGCAGCAATCCGAATGATCCTTCCATCTTTCGTATCTTTGGCTTTGACGACGAGTTGCTGCTCCTCTAAGGCGTTGACGATCCGCGTCATTGTTGGAGGTCGCACCTGTTCAGCTTCGGCCAAGTCGCCAAGAGTGATCGATCCGCTATAGACGATAACGGACAGAGCGGACAGGCGAGGCGCAGTCGAGCCACTGGAGTGGTCTGCTCGCCTGACAGCTCGCAACAGGCGTATAGCCGTTGAGTGAAGCTGCTCCGCGAGATGGTCGGAATCGTGTTCTTTCAACGTTGACATCTTCTCCGGTTCTCATCATAATTCATTAGCAATGCTAACGATTGGAGGGGCGATGGAAATAGAACTGGGAACAAACGCACCTGTGGTGCTTCAAGACGTTGCGCAGATCGCATTTACCGTTCTGAACTTGGAAGAAGCAAAAGTGTTTTACCGCGATGTGCTGGAACTGAAGTTTCTTTTCGACGCGGGAAAGATGTCGTTCTTTCAATGTGGTCCAGTACGACTCATGATCGGAGAAGGAGAACACTCTGCCGCGTCAGACGGCACCATCGTGTACTTTCGCGTTACGGACCTGACGGCTACCGCGCAAACCTTGGCATCTCGTGGTGTCCGCTTTGCCCAAGAGCCGCACCTGGTTGCAAGGATGAAGAGCCACGATCTTTGGATGGCCTTTCTCAAAGATCCCGCTGGCAACACGCTCGGGCTGATGAGCGAGATGGTCAGGACTGCCGAAAGGAGCAACAAATGATTTGTAATCGGACAATTCGATATCTGGTGCTCTTGGTCGGAGCGGCGTTGTCACTTCCCGCGTACTCTGGCGCGCAATCCTCGTCAACGCAGCCGGAAACCGTGCTCGCGACATTCAGGGTAAAGCCCGAGCAAGTGCCTGCTTTCCTCAAACTGATGCCTCAGTACTGGGCCGCGCTTCGTGCTCAGAACCTTGTTCTCGATGGACCACATGTTGTCATGCAGGGAGAGGAACGCGGAAAGCCGATCATTGTTGAACTTTTCAGATGGAAAGACCACGATGCACCGGAGCACGTTCCACCATCGATCCAGCGCTATTGGGATCAAATGAACCAAATGGTCGAGAGCAGGGATGGTCATGCCGGTATCGAATTTCCAGAAATGCAAATTCTCAAGCAGGATTAGTCCTGTGAACGCCGCTCACGCCAGTTTGCCCGTTCTGCCTCGATTCGCTAGCGTACGATTTTTGACGTTTGGTGTAGGGACCCCTTGTTGCAATACAACCAAAACTCTGACAACTTGATGGGGTCTAATAAACTGCATGCGGAAAAACAAGCCGATTTACGTTCTCGGAGTTCTCTGCACTTTGAGAGTTCTTTCGTTACTGTCCGGCGCCGTCTGTGCACAGAGCACAGCAAATGTGCAGCCGGTCCCTGCTCTCTGCATGCAGTGCCTCCGTGTTCGTGTTGGTCTTCCGCGTGTTGTGCGTGGCCCGGCGGCTGATATCGCCGACAATCGTTTTTCGGAGATTCAACTTCCGAACGGAGGCTATCGGGGATTTGATGCCCATGGCGATACTCGCGTTATCGATGGGCGTTATCCATGGGACATGGGTAGCCCTGAGCGAACCGTACTCTCTCCGGGCAAGCCCGGAACACACTACTCCTGCGGACAATGGATACAGCATGTGGAACCTGCCAGTAACGTAATCCTCGGCTTCGTTCACGATGAGACGACGTGCCGCTATCAGATCGGCCAGACCCACAAATCCATGTCACTTGCCACCTCGACCGACTATGGCCTGACCTGGAAAAACCTAGGACAGATCATCACTGGCACAGACGCCCCGGCTGTAGGTAAGAACACAGGCGAAGGTGATTGCACTACACTGAACGGTTTCGATAGCTACTACTATCTTTACTGTGGACGTCCCAGAGATGGCGCGGTGATTGTGGCCCGGGCTCCAGTTTCCAGCCCGGGGCCTGGCAACTGGAAGAAGTTCTTTCAAGGTAACTGGGATCAGCCTGGACTTGGCGGCGACGCGACATCCCTTGGCAGAGGTCTTGGCACAAGCGCCGCCCGCTGGACGACTAGCGGCGAGACGATGTTGCTAGGATGGGTCCGTGGCGGAATAGGACTTTTCTTCTCTGCCAATCACACCACCTTTACACCTATGCCCGAGCCGCTTTTGGATCTGGATCCTGGCATCTGGAAGCGCCCCGATCCATCCGAGGTCTATGCCTATCCCGTTGTGCTCGACGCCAAGACAGGCGGCAATCAACTATCGAACTCCTGGATGCTGGTCTATGCCTATTGGCCCCCTTATGAAGGAGCCGATAAGAAGTATCTTGTCTTTCGCGATGTGACCGTGTCGGTGTCGAGCAAACCTGTGACTCCGCAAGTCGGTGTGTTGTTAGCTCGTTGGTATGACGCAGCCCTGCGTGATCGCTGGTCTACCACGGCGGCCGTTCCCGGCAATTACATCGCTTACACACTCGAAAAAGAGTCCGGCTATCTGATGACGGTTGCCGATGCAGCCACACCTTCCGTCGAACTGGAAGATTGCGTCAGTCAGCGACCTGGGCATCCCGACCATCTGCTCGCAGAGAAAGGATTTTGCGAGGCTAACAACTATCAACGCCTGCGCACAGCGGGTTGGGTGTACGCGAAAGCGCAACCAGGAACGATCCCGCTTTACCGCTGCTACAACTCCAACGATCAGTCCCATTTCGCTTCCAATGAACCGGACTGCGAGAAGCTTGGAGCTTCGGAGCGATTACTTGGCTATGTCCTGGAGCAGTAAGCAAACTGACCGTTAAAATGGAGGAGAGATTCGTGCCTACAGGTAAACGATTTGATCTCTCAGTAGTTCTCTGCACCCTAACATCTCTTTCTTTGTTGTCCGGATTCGGCTCGGCCATTGCTCAGAACGTCGTCCGTGGCGTCAACTTTGTTCATCCCTTGCAATTCAGCGCAGCAGACCAGGATGCTGGCCTTGCTCACCTCAAATCCGCAGGCATCCGCGTCATCAGGTTTGGGATCGAAGAGGATCTGGATAAGAACATAGATTTTATGAAGCGGGCCTATGCCCAGAATATTGCGACTGTCCTGATCCTCCACGGAAAATATGCACCCCATGCTCCCGTGCGACTTTATCGTCCGAAGGATTTTCCGGGCATGTGGGAAGGTCCGCCGTTATCCTACCTCGATCCTGATCTTTCCCGGCAATATTTTCAGCAGGTGATGGATAAGCTCGACGCCAATGGAATTGTTCTCGCCGGGTTGGAATTAGAGAATGAGATCAATATGGCTGGAAATAACCCAGACTTCCGTTTGCCCGGCGAAGGCAGAGTCCTCGGTCTGAACGAACTCTATCACGATCCTGAAGGACAGCAAGTTGCCAAGGGCTACCTGCAATACCTAAAGGAGCTAACTGCGCTTAAGCAGGTCCGCGATCATTCAAAGCTCAGCCAGCACACGCCGCTGCTTCCCACAAGCCTGGTCGATATCGAGCAGGAAGGACCATGGCCAACGCCGAAGAATTATGACGGGGTCAGCGTAGGCGCGACCATTGCGTTCTTTCGTGCAAATGGCTTAGACAAACTGGTGGATGCCTACAACCTGCACACCTATCCTTGGGCAGATGGCCCGGGCGAGAAGACTTCTGCAGTCCATCGGCAGCGGCGCTTTCAGGGATTGGTCAAACCAGTATGCTCGCCGGGCAGCAAACCCTGCTGGATTACGGAATGGGGATTCGCCAACAACAGTAAAGCTTGTCCTTCGGATGAAAAAGCGCGCGGCCTGCTCGTGGAGGAAATGATGGGGGATTTCCGCCAACTCGCACAGGAAAAGAGGGTCACGGGGCTTTTGTATTATTCCTGGATCGGCGATCGGCCATATGATGTCTATCGCTGTGGTGCGTTGACCGAAAGTGGCCGACTTGCGATCGCGCCCATGTAGGGTCTCCATTGATCGCTCTTGAAGGTAGGGTCAGCTTCTTCTGGTCTCCATATGGGTGGTTAGAGTCAACGAGCGAGAGCAGGATAATGGGCGTTTCCAACTTAGACAGGGCTCGAAACGCGCATTGGCGATTCTCGCGCCAGTCGAAGCCTCCCTCCGAGAAGCGTGATTGTCTTTCTACCCGCTTAGCTCTCTGCAATGCCCTGACCGACCTAGCCATCCTCCCGTGCGCGAAAGCAAGACACCCGCCACCACCCAAACCACTACCGCCTCCATCCAATGCGACCACACTCCGGTCCAAGCCGCCCACACGTTCGATCCGACATGAAATACGGTGACAGCCCACAGACTGCCGCCGGTACGGTTGAAGATCCACGTCATGATCACGGATGTTGCCACTATCCGCAACGCCCACCACCCAAACGGAATCTGCACCATTCCGCTCCAGTCCGATAGGAAAAGCGGCACATGCCACCCCCCCCAAAAGACGCCGACAACCATCGCCGCCATCCACGGCTGCATGACAGTCTCAAGCCGTCGCAGCGCATATGCCCTCCAACCCACTTCCTCCCATACGTTTGCTCCGACCGCCATCGTCGTGACCCAAACAATTGGCCAACCTTGCACGCCACTTCGAGGATGCAAGCCCAGAAGGGCCCAGCTAAGTCCGTTTGTCGTCAGCAGTAGCCCAGCCGGGATGAGTGCGGCAGTCAGCAGCCAGCGCCAACCTACTCCTCGACGAAAGCTATCGAACGTCCTTCGGTCCACAATCCACGCTGCGATTGCGGGTCCAGCGGCTCCAAGCGCAGTCAGCCCAAGCCAAAGGACACTTTGGAATCCCGGCACACCCCACTGTCGGAGCAATGCCGGCATCCATCCACCCCAACTCAACGCGAAGGTCAGCGCGTAGAACCATCCTACTTCTCGGAGCACCCGTCCACGCCCTGGCATTTCCACTTCGTCCTCGCACAAGCACCTAACGTGGCCCATCACCGAAAGTCTTCACAAAGGGGAGCTGCGTCTCGTCTACTGTAGGTCTCGCCCCTCATACCGCACTCAACTGCCGCTAACAGTCAGTATGCAGTGACCGGCGCCGATGCGCCGACCGTGGGTTAGGCTGTGAGCGTCCTTACGGATGTTCACTCGAAAAATCAGAGGTAAACCGAATCTGGTCTTCCGTCACCATAAGACCAACATCGAAGATCGCCGAGAAACCGTGCTCCACGAGTGCTGTAGCCAGCATTCGACCGGCATGCGGTTCGAGCGGAGCATCGGCGTGATCCCCGCCGAAGACGACGACCGGGTATCCCGGCCCATCGCCTGCAGCTGAGGATCGTAAGCCCCACCAGGCCCCCGTCGGGTCGATCGTAGCAATTTGCTGTTTGTGTCGAAGCAGCTCCTCAGCCTGGACTGACGCCGTATAGCTTTTGCCACTGCGCTTGCGGGCCAGAATCGCCTGCGTCGACGTGACCAGTTCGATCGGAAGCGTGAAGCCGTCCTTCCCAATCAGCAGTCGCGTCACTTCCCCGCCCCTTCTATATATCTGTAAAGCGTTTGCCGGCTGACGCCGAACTCGCCTGCAAGCGCCGTCTTCGATTCGCCAGCTACGACGCGACGACGAAGTTCTTTAGCTTGCATCGGCGTGAGGGAGTGCTTGCGCCCGGTATAGGCGCCTTCGCGAAGCTTTGCCAGGGCGATCCCCTCTCGCTGACGCTCGCGGATTAGATCGCGTTCGAATTGGGCAAAAGCACCCATCACGCTCAGGAGCAAATGCGACATAGGAGAATCTTCACCCGTAAACGTAAGGTTCTCTTTCTCGAAGCGGACGTGGACGCCGCGCTCCGTCAGTCCAAGAACGATCTTTCGCAGATCATCCAGATTCCGGGCCAACCGGTCCATGGCGTGGCAGATGACGGTATCACCATCGCGCACGTACCCCATGAGCTGCTCGAGCTGTGGCCGATGCAGATCCTTGCCCGAGGCTTTATCGACGAAGCGCTTGTCGAGCTTTTGCCCCTCAAGCTGACGAAGCTCTTTTTGGTCCAATGAGCTGACACGAAGGTAGCCCACCAACTGACCAGCTCTCCGCTTCCCTTTTGTCGCGTTAGGTTCTAAGGCTCTGACCATCCTCTGTCACAATAGCAGGAATGGAACCCTTGTGAGACGCTAATCTGTCACACGAGCGGCGTAATGCTGGGCTATACCTCAACGAAGCAGTCCGACATTGCCTCGCTTCAGCAAGCACCGGCGATCTCCATGCACTCGACACATCCTGTCGCCAAAGTTGTTCCACTTGGTTCGCTTATACTGAGTCCTGAATGGCAGAGAAAATCAAGAATCGAAGTCTGAGCAAGGCTCGGGACGCCAAGCAGGATGAGTTCTACACTCAGCTTGGAGACATCAGCAACGAACTCAAGCACTACAGGTCGCAGCTACGCGGCAAGACAATCCTTTGCAACTGTGATGACCCGTTCGAAAGCAACTTCTTTAAATATTTCGCGCTCAACTTCAACGAGCTGGGCCTCAAGAAGCTAATCGTCACCAGCTATACAAAATCATCCATAGTTGGCGCTCATTTGCCGCTTTTCGATATAGAAGGCCTCAAGCCGGAAGGCCGCGAACCATACGCGATTGAGATTAACCAAGTCCCGGACCAGAATGGCGATGGAGCGATCGACTTGTCCGACGTGGAATACCTCCTCAAGAACGACGCTAATACGTCGCGCCCACTCAAAGGCGACGCCGCTTATGGCGGTGGCGATTTTCGAAGCGCCGAGTGCATAAAGCTCATGAAGAAGGCGGACATTATCATCACCAATCCGCCGTTCTCGTTGTTCCGCGAATTCCTGGCACAACTCATTCTCCTGGACAAGAAGTTTCTGATTGTCGGCAGTCAAAATGCGATCAGCTACGCGGAAGTCTTCAAACTGATCCAGGGGAACAGGCTTTGGCTAGGGAATAAAAGCGGAGACATGGCATTCCAGGTTCCCGATCACTATGAAGCGCGAGAAACACGGTATTGGGTGGATGGAGACGGCAAAAAATGGCGGAGCTTGGGTAATGCTTGTTGGTTTACCAACCTCGACTTGGCAAAGCGCCATGAAGAGATGGCCCTCTTTAAGAAATACAGCTCTGAGGCATATCCAACTTATGTAAATTACGATGCGATCGAGGTCGGAAAGGTGAGCGATATCCCAGAAGACTATGAAGGAGCCATGGGGGTCCCGATCACGTTTCTTGCGAAGTACAATCCCGATCAGTTCGAAATCATCGGCGCGAGCCACGCGCTTGGATCACCAATGCATCAGTTTGCAAAGAGAAATACCTACACCAAACGCGGCGGCGGAAGTTTCTATCTCCCCAATGGTGATGGCACCTATCGGTGCCTTTTTGACCGAATAGTTATTAGAAAGAAGGCCGCACGTTGAACATTCGTCTCAAGGGCATTCCCGTCCGTGAGTTGACCGACGGATACCAGGACAACGCTGAAGGTGGCGTGGTCGGCTACGGTGGTCTCCTAAACATTCGCCCGGCCTTCCAGCGCGAGTTCATATACAAAGAGAGCCAGCGGAATGAAGTTATCCACACCGTCAGGAAAGATTTTCCGCTCAATACGATGTACTGGGCTGTAGCAGGCGATGGATTCGAGCTTATGGATGGTCAACAGCGTACCGTAAGCATTTGCCAATACGTTATGGGTGACTATTCAGTCGAAATTGATGGCTCGCCAAGGTTCTTTAACAACCTGACGCCTGAGAAGAAAAAGCAGGTTCTCGACTACGAACTCTCCGTCTATGTGTGTGATGGAACGGAGGACGAAAAGCTTTCTTGGTTCAAGATCATCAACATTGCGGGCGAGAAACTGACCGATCAGGAATTGCGTAACGCAATTTACACGGGTCCCTGGCTCTCAGACGCGAAGAGGTGGTTTTCGCGCTCTGCGGGACCTGCCTACCAAATTGGTGAGAAGTATGTGAACGGGACCCCTCTACGCCAGGACTACTTAGAACAAGCGCTGGAGTGGATTTCTAAGGGCAAGATTGAGGGCTACATGAGCCTTCACCAGCTCGATTCCGACTCACAGGAGTTGTGGCAATATTTTCAGGAGGTGATCGCGTGGGTGAAGCGCATCTTCCCGACTTATCGAAAACTCATGAAGGGGCTTGACTGGGGAGCGTTCTACAACCGGCACAGGGGCGATAAGCTGAATGCGGCTTCGCTGGAGCAACGCATCATCGAGCTAATCAGCGACGACGAGGTGGACAATAAGAGGGGTATTTACGAGTACCTGCTGACGGGCAATGACAAAACGCTCAACTTGCGTGGGTTTGACCAGAAGACGCAGGTGACGATATACGAGAAGCAGAAAGGCATTTGTCCTGTCTGCAACAAATACTTCGAAATAGGCGGGATGGAAGCCGACCATATAGTCCCGTGGAGCAAGGGAGGCAAGACGGTGTCTGCAAATTGCCAAATGCTCTGCAAGCTCGACAACAGAACAAAGAGCGGTAAATAACAGTAAGGTACAGGGTTTTGATGGACTGGGTACGCAAGATCTTTCGAAATTTTTTATGGACCTCTATCTTGGCCATTTCGAGCGCCAAATAGTGAACCCCTCTGGTTCCAACTCGGGCAAAAGTTCATCTTCCTCCGTGGGGCGATCCTCAATCGGCCTGCGTACCCAAACAAGCGATAGGCATCCTTCGTAAAAAGGGACGGACTGCGACTGCTCAGAGACTACGGCTTCTTTTCGGAGCCAAGTGCTGCTGATCCAGCCCTCCGCAGGCACTTCTTCCATTTCGTCCGGAAGTGTATTGCCCTGAAAAGCACGAAAAGCTTGGGTGTCAAAGCCTACTTCGTTCCCAGGTCGGATGAAATGCGTGAATGTCGGGGACGGATGGAACCACCGGATCTGACGCTGCGTGCTCCAAACCACGGCGCATGCCTGTGGGGCAACATCGCAAAATTTGCGGGCTGCTGCCATCATGCTTGTGCCAAACGTTCTCGCAATGTCGCTTACGACTTGAAGGGACGGCCACCGTTTTGCGACACAGCCAACAACATCATTTGTCGGTAAAAGAAGTTCCGAAGCGAAGGTGTCAGCCTCAAGTTCCGCCCTCGGCTGATTGTCCCTCCAGCTTTCAATAACGAGAGGCGAGCAGGGCTTTTGCATGTCTGCATGCAGCAGATAATGCCCGATCTCATGGGCAATCGTAAAACGACGTCTGCCATCTTCTCGGAACCCTCTTCGAAGTAGAATTTTCCCGGCCCGCTTTCGCGAACTTCGAAGCAACGCGCCGTCAAACGACTTGGAATCAACTTCAAAGATTCTCAGCCTCAAGTCTCTTGCAAGCGCATCGAGGTCTATCCGAGGAGGCAGTTGCAGTTCTTTCCTCAGAGCCGCAGCAATCAATGCCTCCTCCGTCATACCTAGCGCTCGCTTTCGTTGTCGAGATCTTCCTGCTGTGCGCGCAAGAGCTCGTCATCGTCCGTCGCGTCCTCTTGCTTATTACGATAGGCAGGGGCATAAGCGAGAGGCTGTTGAAACAGACCGCCATTCTTGAGAGACGACAAGAAATCTTGCACACGCGACGCGGCCCGTTCGGAGCGGACGATTTGCTCTTCTTGAACTGTAAGCGGGCGCGTTTGCTTCAGCGCCTCACTCATTAGCGGTGGTGCATCATTGCCCATTGAGGAGTACTTCTGCGTGGCAACCTTACGAAGGCGTTGGAACACAGCTTGCTGAAGCTCACTTGGATCTATGCCAAGAGCCGTCATTTCAGACGAGAGAGCTGCCGGTGACACCTCAGAATTTCCAATGAGCGCGTCTATTTGGTCTAGTAGAGCACGATCCTGATCGGAGATCGTTTTCAGATTCTTCATACGGATGCCTTCAAGGTCGTTCTCAATAGCGTGTTCTTCGCAACAAAAGTGCGCAGGCGCTTCTTTCTGTTTTGGACGTCGCTTGGAGTGGTTCCAATAGCCTCCGCAATTTCTTTCGGAGTGAGCGCGTTCATGTCACAAACCGCGAACACCAGCTCAAATAGTTCGGGTTCGTCTTTCTCCAGCAGTTGATATAGATGCTGTTTGTAAATACTGTCCTCGACCGTTCCACCGACGTCATCCTTGGAGGCGAAATCATCCAAACCAACGAGCAGAGTACCGTCTTTTGACGCCGAACCTGAGATGGGCTCCACCTTCGAGACCGTTCTTACGGTTTTCAGGCGTTTCACATCCAGGATGTCCCGTTCCATGACACGACGGAGGCAGGCAAAGACCGCCTCTTCATCGCCTTCGCATGTGACTTGGCCATCAACAAACAAGAGGATCGTGTCGGCAGCAAAGTCCGTTGCTGACTTGCCAATCCCATCGATCACTCTCGTCTCAGCGTCGACAGCGAGAAAACGCAAAAAAAGACAGGCATGGATTGCCAATCTCTGGGCGAGACGGTTGTAGTCAACGGACTGGGTACCAGCAACATTCACGCGAGGCGACCTACGTATAAAGCGAACGAAAGTGAAGTTTTTCGCCGAGCATCGGCGAAAAGGGAGAGGCTCGCCCGCTTTATGTGTGAGGGCAAACCGGCAAGCCGGATGAACTGCCATACAGCGATGAACTATATGCAAATCTACAGCGAAAAGGACGGAAACAGATGATCTATCTAAACTGCATTAAACATGCTTCAAATGGAAGTATCGCCGAGGTTGGTGGCACCGATGGTGTCTCCGGAACGCAAAAACACTACACCGAGGAGCAAGCAATTGCAGCCATCATCGCTGGCGCTCTCCATTTCAAGGTCCGAGATGCGAGCGGACATGAGGCGGATGTTCGAGTTGCGCATCACGGTAATCACAAGTTCCTCGAAACACATCGTGATGGCGTGAAGTCCGATAACCTCGGTCGCCTGCCGGTGTGTCATCACCTGCCAACACCACCTCCACAGCCATACCGACCGGTCTCTGTCCACCGAGGACATGCCGTCAGCAAAGTGTGGAAGGGTAATCGGTGACACTTACAACCGACTATCCACAGTTCTCTCCAGTGGATGCGCCAGCAGATGGGCTGACCGCGGTCGCTTGGGGTGGCCTTCTAAGACCTTTTGAGAGCGATTCGCCAGCTCGCTCTATTCTGCGTGACATGGAAGCAGAGCGCCCTCTGTGGATATCTGAAGGCGTGATTCGACCATCCCAGGAACGAGGCACGCATTGGGCAGATCCGCTTCTCGTAAACATGAATGTCCGATGTGAGGTCATGCTCTGCATCCAGGACAATGCGATGCCCCGAGCCTACCTGCTGAAACCCCGCTTCCAGCCCTACTACTCAGATACAACAATTCATCCGCACCCACGCGGAGACCAAGCGATATTGCACAATGGTAGACCTCTACCGGGCCTATGTGTCTTTTCAAGCGCTGAGATGGTCTTCAGTGATGAGTATGATTTCTACACTCAATTTCTCGACCAGCTAACACAATATGTAGCCAAACACCTCATCTGGCTGCGAACGCGACGGCTTTGCCGAAAGTTCGCGGGCCAAACGATCGTTCTCTACCAGCCCAGGCCTGGCGAGCAAATCATTGAGCAGGCCCCGTACACTCATTGGGTGCAGCTTCCACAAGGGCCGGTCCAAGCGCAGGATTTCTGGTCCGGCTATTGGCCTGGAAAACCTGCGAAAGCGATGACTTCGGTAGAACACCTGTGGCAGATCAGCCCGACCCAGAGGTGTTGGTGTGGCTTGAATAAGGCTTACGGTGATTGCCACCGGCCCCTAGAACTCCAGCTCACCGGTGCAGTGACTTAGCGTCATGGAGTGCTCACCTAGACGGCTATCCATGACTAGGCTTCGACCATGAGGGCGACCGCCGCATATTTGACGCTGGGCGCTGGGAGCTTTCCAAACTCCTTCCTGACATCATTGCGAAACTGCCAACGAGCCGGTGCCAACAGACCGGATACGGCAACTTCTTCACTATCGAAATGATCGCTGGCGATGGGAGCAAAATCGAGTATGAAGTGTTTTTTCGCGTCTGGAAACCAGGCAGGGGGCGGATCTTCCTCCACGTAGAAAGCGCTTATGTGCGCGAGGCAAATTACGGAAGCAGCAGACCAAAAGGGATGGTTATCGACTTCTACGTCATTCTGCACAACACGCTGAATAATCGAGCAATCCACGTCTAAAACGCCAAAAACCCCAAACGGGGCTTTTGGGTGAATCTGCTCGGGCCTCTTGATTATCCCTCCACTGTGGAAGGGACCATTACTGGCGGGATCAGCGCCACGGCTTACGCCGCTCCGCTCATACGCTGACTCTTCAAGTATCGGCCTTATTTGACGGTTCCGTCAATAAGAAATCACTCGCGGACCTTCTCTTCAAAGTGTTATCAGCATAAATGGATATCGGCTTATCAGTTCATGCTGACAGGCGGATCAACGCTAGAGCGGCTGGATGTCTGCGGCTTGCCAGCCCTTGGGTCCCTTGACCACGTTGAACTGGACGGCCTGCCCCTCTTGAAGGCTCTTGAAGCCGCTGGAGACGATCGCTGAGTAATGAGCGAATACGTCCTCGCCATTCTGACGGCTGATGAAGCCAAACCCCTTGGCATCATTGAACCATTTCACTGTTCCCTGCTCCATGTCTTGTCCTTTGGTCGTTCAAATTACTGGCGAGATCGAGTTGAGGCCCGAACGTTTTGTACAGGGCCAACAGTTCTCTGCTTAGGTGAGGAAAGAATAGCATCGAGGCAAAGGAGCGGAAGTTGATTTCGCCCAGGCCGTGCGCCTATGAGGACCATCATCCGAATGAATTATCAAACCTAGCCGCCATCACGGTCGTCATTCTGAGCAAATCCGCACCATCCCTAGCTAATCACTTCCCTCTCAGATCGTTCAGGGGCACGGGGCGGGTCAGATGCGATCCTGGCTCGTATCGTACGATCCAACCGCCGCAGTCTCGCCAAACGCCGTTCGATGTGGCACCATAAAATCTCGCTCCTCGAAGACTTTCAGTTATCACCTGGAGCTTTTCGTCGTGCATAGCCTATCAGATACATTCCAGTTCGACACATTCGATGTTTGCGAGCGAACTCGCGCCACCACCGCGCTCCGCCTCCTCGGGCAGGCAAGCACCTCCATGGAAGAAGCCGCCAACGAGGTGGTCGAATACCTCTACCGCAGCTTCCAGACGCCCTTCGGAAAACCCGCCTGTGCACTCATCCGTTGCTTTAAGACCCACCGTCTTGGCGATCTTCCGGCCGACCTGCGTGAGGTGGCCCTCCGGCCTCTGGGGGGATCCCCATCGGACGAGGACGTGTTGTGCCTCACTCTGCTCGCAACCCGTGGCGACCAACCCGAATGGAATACTCGCTTCGGCTCTCGAGGTCATAAGGCTATCCCCCTAGCCTCCACGGCTATCCTGGCCCGCGCTCCCATGATTGCCCGCCTCGTTGTTCAGTTCGGCTTAGACCCTCACAGCTTTCTTAACCCCGAGCCCAATCCTAGCCGCTCCTCCACCCCTCAAACCCTCCGCGTGTTCCACGTAGAGGAGGCTCTCGACAGCGATTTCATTCCCGCACAGTCCAGCTTCGTCGTTCCCTTCGGCATTCATTCCGTGCTCGGTTTCGGAGGTCTCCTTCCCTCGGGGGACCTTTTCTGTATCCTCATGTTCTCCTGTGTTCACATCTCCCCCGAGACCGCGAACCTCTTCGAGCCCCTTGCTAGTGAAGTCAGGCGCGCCCTTCTCGGGCCAGCCCTGCGTCCGATCTTCTCAGGCAAGGCGCCGGTTGTTTGAGTGCGTAGGCCGTTTTAGGCCGGTCGCCAGTGATCCGGCTTCTTTTTGTCGTTCAGATAACGCACGCGAGCCACTACGGGAGAATGATGATGCGCTTTAGCCCAGGCGATAGCTTCCTCTTGCGTATTGAACGAGCCCAGCACGTTTTCGGTGTGATCCTCGACGACGTAACCTTCGATCGCCGAACCTTCTGGACGTCCTTTGGGACGCGCTTCCACGAACACATTGGCCATAAGAAATCCTCCAGGTTGTACATTCCTCGCAGTTCGATGCAACGGTCTTTACGAAGGTGTCCTCGCCGCTGCCGGGCCCACGGTGTCACGAAGCATTTGGGCGTTTTCGATACAACCTGACCCCGTTTTGTCACTTCTCAAGAGCAGGCACGAGCATGCCGAAAACTGAATGAGGTGAAACAAAATGGGACTCATTACCCCGAACGATTTTCAAAGCCTTCGCGAGCTTTATACGGCCCAACTCCGTTATCTTCTATCAACCGAAAAGCAGATCGTTAAAGGTCTGCCTGACATGATCGAACACGCTGATGATTTCCAGCTCAAGCAAGCATTTCAATCTCATCTTCAGGAATCAGAGGTTCACGTCTCACGGCTCGAAGACCTCATCGGGGATGTGAACGAGGGCGATGTGGATGACAAGAAGGACCCCATTCTCACCGCGATCGTCGGTTCCGGTGAAAACATCACCAAGGAAACTGATCCCGGTGCTGTTCGCGACGCCGGTTTGATCGCCACGGCTCAGAAAATTGAGCACTACGAGATAGCTTCGTACGGCAGCGCCCGCGACTGGGCCATCCAGCTTGGTCTTTCCAACCACGCGGCCACCTTGGAGAAGACCCTGGCAGAGGAGAAGCACGCCGACCATCTCCTTTCAGAGATTTCCCAACGGGCGAGCGCAGTCGCAGCTACCGTTTAGGCGACCAGCCGCGACGAAGGAAGACAGCCTGCTTCTCAAACCAAAAGCCTCCCGCCCTGTCCGGGGCGGGAGGCTTGTATGTTTATGAACGACTTCAGTCCTGCTGGATTCGTTCGCTAGAGACCTGCAGAGGGCTTATACCGCCGAGGGTTCAGGTTCACCGACGAGATCGGGTGCCGCTTTCGCCTCGTCTTCCTTGCTCTTCTTGGCGGAATACTTCTCCTTGCCCGACTTCGGTTCCTTCGGAGTCTCAGGCTCTTTGGCGCTCAGTTTCATAATCGGGGCGCCAGCAGCGGTGATCTTCTTGGCTGCGGCGAGTTCCTCTTTCAGATTTGAGTTCAAGAGTTTGACGATCTTCGGCAATCCCAGAGCCGTCGCCATCGAGATGCAGGCCTCATAACCTGCGATCTCGTAGTGCTCGGTGCGGAGCGCGGCTCCGATGAGCCCAGCTTCAAAAGAGGAGCCCTCTTCGTCCTTCTCCAGGGCGTCCTTGCCCTCTTCGATCACGCCTTCCATCCCGTTGCAGTGTTGGCCGGTCGGCTTCTCGCCCAGCTCAGCGAACACCTTTTTCAAACGCTCGACCTGGCCCTTGGTCTCGGCCAGATGTGCGGTGAAGATGGCCTTCAGCTTCGGGTTCTTCGAGCCCTTCGCGAGCTTTGGGAGTGCCTTCACCAGTTGGTTTTCAGCGCTGTACATATCGCGCAATTCGTCGATCAAAACTGTCTTCAATGCCATTGGTCTATCTCCATGATGTTAGAAGCCTTCTCATCATATGCTGACCACAAAGGACGGGTTGTCTCTCGCAACAACCGCCCGAGGAAGCGGTCAATCGGACCGAGCCTAGCTTTTCAGCGTTCGAATGGCATTTAGGAGATCAGTAGGGTGGACGGGCTTGGATAGGAGTGCGAAATCATGTCCTCCTTAGCGGGCCGAGGTAAGCAGGTCGGCAGTTGATGCTTGCCCCGAAAAGAGAAGAACCTTACAGGCGGGAGCTTTCTCTTTGAGCTGAATCGCAAGATCGATGCCGGAAAGTTGGGGCATAACGACATCCGAGATGAGGAGATCTGGACTCTTGTCATCGGCGGCGGCCAGCGCTTTGAGGGGGTTCGTAAAACCAACCGCGTCAAATCCGGTCTGTTTAAGAATCGCGGTGAGTGTCGTTGCAATCACCGTCTCATCGTCGACCACGAAAACCCTCACCTCTTTCCGGTCGTTCATCGTTCTCCTCGGATCAATCGTAAGTATATTGGTGGATTCTACGGCTGTTTGGGGCCAGTTTTCGAGCCTCTAGTCATGCACCCGGCCTTGATCTTTTCGTATTTTGCCTGAAGTTCATCGAGTTCGAGGTCGCTCAGATTCTAGTCTCGATGAACGACCGCTACACCGCCGCCTGTTGGGACGGACAAGCCCATCCGCATAAACGGATATTAGGATATCGTTTTATCAGTTTGAACGAACCCTCGGCAGTTCATCCCATCGCGTTGCCCATCGTGGCGACCGATGCTCTGCCCTGAGCTTCCAGGCAGCATTCTTGGGACCGGCACCGAGGATGCGGAGGTAGATCCTTGTGGACGCAATGCGAATCTCACTTCCCTTCCCTTTGTTTTTGCTACGCATCCAAGCGCAAGGAGAAGAGCAATGCCGACGGCGTTCGTAATTCTGACTGGCGCTTCTGGGGCGGGTAAAACTACCATCGCGCAGACCATCGGAGAATCGCACCCGGAAATTGCTGTTTATCAAGGGGACCGCATAGGCCTGCCCTCCGACGAAATCCTTGCAGGTTACGGTCCGATGGACGAACCTGGTGGACCCTTACAGAGAGGTTTCGCGCTCCATTGGCTCGGAGTGATTGCTCAAGAGCTGAAGGCCGGAAAAGCTGTACTTCTTGAGGCTCAATTGAGGATCAAATTCATTCACGAGGCGCTTACCTTACACGGCATCGAGAACGCTCGCATAATCTTAGTTGAGTGTTTAGATGCACGCCGCGATGACAGGCTCGTTGAGCGAGGACATCCCGAGCTGGTAAATGAGCAGATGCGGGGTTGGAGCCGCTACCTGCATCTCGAGGCCAAGGAGTTTGGGCACGAGATCCTGGATACAACCTCTCTCTCCATTGAACAGAGCACTTCCCATGTGCTCAGGTATTTTTAAGACACATAGTCGGAAGAAGAAAAACTATTGGTGATTCCTTCCTCCCCCTAAACCCTGACCAATCATCCGCATAAACGGATATCCATTTAGCCATTTATCAGTGTGACCGGACTCTTGGCAGTTCATCCCACCGCGTTGTCCACCGAGGCGAGCGATGCTCTGCCCTGAGCTTCCAGGCGGCACTCTTGGGACCGGCACCGAGGATACGGACGGTATCGCGCCCGAGGGTCGCGTTGAGCTTGTCCATCGCTTTCCAGGCCCGTTCCCTTCTCTCTCGGTCGAGATCGCCCCAGAGAGCCGGTTGCCGGATGGTTTCGGGCAGCAACTCGGTAATCATGATGCCTGTCTTTGAATAGCGGAAGCCGTCTCGCCAGAGTCTCTCGCCCAGGCGCACGGCCAGGGCGACCACTTCCCCGGTGTCGTTGGTCGTCTCTGCGAACCGTGCCGAGGCTCCATTCGAGTAGAACGGGTCATTATTGAAGTTGTTCGTGTGCATGAAGACGAAGATGTTGTCGGCGGCGACCTTGTAGCGCCGCATTTTCTCTGCTGCTCGTGTGGCGTAGCTTGCTATGGCCTCGCGCATCTCGCGCCTGGTTGTGACCGGAGCCCCGAAACTGCGGGTAACGGCAATTCCCTTTCTGGTCGGCTCCATTAGCTCCAGTGGCAGGCAGGAGATCCCGCGCAGCTCGTAGACGGTACGGCCCCCCATCACAGTCATCAGCGCCCGCGCATTGTCCGGGTCGAGAGCAGCGAGATCGGCAGCCGTCTGGACTCCTATCTTGGCGAGCTTCGCCGCCGACGCTGCACCGATCCCCCACACTTCATCGACCGGCACCGTCGAAAGCAGCTCTTCCCGCACTTGGCTGGAACGAAGATCGCAGACGCCGAGATACTGCGGACGTTTTTTTGCAATGAAATTGGCGACCTTGGCGAGCGTCTTGGTCGTGCCGATGCCGACGCACGTTGGGATACCTACCCAGCGACGAACGCGCTCGCGCAGCTCTCGCGCAAGAGGCTCCACTTCCCTTTCGCGGAACTCGCCCAGGTTCAGGAAGCTTTCATCAATCGAGTAGGTCTCTATAGTCGGAACCATCGAGAGCAGCGTATCCGTAACTCTTCCGGACAGGCTTCCGTACAAGGCATAGTTGCTGCTGAAGACTTTCACATTCTCGCGCTTGATGAGGTCGCGAATCTTGAACTCGGGATCTCCCATCTTTATCCCGAGGGCCTTTGCTTCCGCCGACCTTGCTACTGCGCAGCCATCGTTGTTTGAAAGCACGATGACGGGCACGCCTTCGAGGTCGGGCCGAAACACACGCTCGCAGGAGACATAAAAGTTGTTGCAGTCGATTATCCCGAAGACCTCTGTCATGACTCATCGCAGGGTGTGGATGGCGTGTTTCACAACGCCGAAGACGTGTAGGTCCTCGCCAATCGAGACGCGGATCGGCTGGTAGAGGTGATTGGCCGGATCGAGCCATATGCAGTCAGGTCCACGCCTTAAGCGTTTTACGGTGTACTCGCCATTTACGGCGACCACAACGATGCAGCCGTTATCGGGTGCTGCTGCTCGATCCACAACCAGGAGATCACCGTCCAGAATTCCGCTGCGTGCTTACCTTATAAACGTCACGGCCTTGATGGCCATTTCAGTGATCAGGTTTGAAGCACGCCGTTGTGACTGTTCTTTCGTCTTTGCTGTTCGCTGCAGACTTCGAGGAAGAGTGGGTTAGAGTTGGACGCGATGAGCGTTCAACTGCAAACTGTTAGGAAACGAGCAGGCGACCACCAGGCCTGAACTCCTCGCCGGTTGACAGTACCGCCCAGACAATGCGTGCCAGCTTGTTGGCCGTGGCGGTAACGACAACGTTGAAGGGTGCTCTTGTCTGAAGGGCATCCATCCATGGGCCAAAAGACGACCGTTCTCGCTTCATGCGTACGACAGCAGCTCTCGCACCGTGGATGAGGATCTTGCGCAGGTATGGGTTGCCGCGTTTACTGATCCCAAGCAGCCGGGCCTTGCCTCCCGTAGAGTACTGCCGGGGCACCAGGCCGAGCCAAGATGCAAAGTCTCGCCCCTTCCGGAAAGCAGCACCGTTGCCGATCGAAGCGACAACTGCGGTGGCGATCAGCGGCCCGATCCCCGGAATCTTGCGCAACCTCTCGCAGGCCGGGTCTGAGGCGGCGATCTGCTCGACTTCCGTGTTCATCACGGTAATCTGTTGATCAAGCTCCTTCCACTCACTCCAAAGAAGACTGACGAGGCTCCGCATGCGAGGGGTTAGGTTAGCTTCTGCGTTTTCGAGGATCTCGGGCATCGCAATCTTGAGCTTGGCCGGCATCTTGGCAAACGTCATCCCGCGCTCGAGTAGGAAGGCTCGCAGCTGATTGATCACTGCCGTGCGCCTCGCAATCAACCGATCTCTCACCCGATGCAGCGCCTGCAGATCGAGCTGATCGTCCGTCTTGATCGGAACAAAGCGCATGTTCTTCCGATCGACCGCCTCTGCAATGGCTTCCGCATCCAGGAAGTCGTTCTTGTTGGCCTTCACAAATGGCTTCACGAACTGGGCCGGGATCAGCTTCACATCATGACCTTGCGACCGCAACACTCGTCCCAGGAAGTGCGCTCCGGAGCAAGCTTCCATCCCGATCAAAGTGGTCTGTAGGTTCGCCGTGAACGTGATGAGTTGCTTCTGGTTGAACTTTTTCCGGATCAGCACCTTGCCATCAATACCGAGTGCCACAAGGTGAAAGTTCGTCTTGCCAAGATCAATCCCTATCGAGTGAATCTGCATGTCGATGATCCTCCTCAGTTAAATCTGCCAAAGATCGTTCTTCCCCCCAGAGAGAATCTAGCGGCGGACCATCTCATTAACGACCGTTTCACTCAGTACGCTGTTCCCTGCCCCTGTGGATTATGACCCAATGGACTGTTTCTTCGTTTCTTCCCGCAGTTCATCGTTGGCTCCCAATTGCCGACACGCAGGAAGTATTGCGCATCACGACCGTCATCTTCTCGGGGCGAGGCGCCCCCAAACTCCATTGAAACTGACGTTGAAGCTCCGCACTGCTGATTGTCGACAGCAGTAAACGTTTAGTGGGGATGTCGTACTTCAGATCAAGTATCCACCGGGCCGGTCAGCTGTATCGAGGATATGGAAAAGAGCCCCATGGGAATGGCGTTGCCACTTACTTTTCCGGAATGCACCGAGCCATAATCAGCTGCGCCGCGCGCTCGCCTTGATCAAGGGACGTAAGAGGCATTGAAGTTTAGCAGCGCTTAAATCTCAACCTTGTGGATGAAGCGTAGCGTGAAGACACACAAGACGACGGCAAAGCCGAGATGCAGGGTAATGTTCAGGACTGAGGGTAAAGTGAAGCTGCCCGGCAAGAGTAGAAGCACGGAAGCTACAGGTTTAGAAAACATAATCAACGCCGGAATGAAGTAGATAAGTGAGGTGCTGAAGGAAGCACACGATCTGATCGCCGCGTTATTACTAAAGATGAGCCAGCGTTTAGCATGAAAGAGCGAAACAATGCATATGCCGAGTGAAAAGCCAGCGAGGTAACGTGCCCCCATGTGTAATGAGGCAAGCAGGGGGATAAGGCCTGGATGCGCTCCACTCAGAGCTACATAGGGCGGGATGATCTGGGCAATAGCGACAAGATGATCCAGCACGGGAGCATGCACGAGCGCGAGCCAACCAATGGTGATGAGCACGATTAATGCCGGAATGCAGCAGAGGCCTGCCGTTGCTAGGAGCCATGGAGCGAGGAACACACTCGAACGGCTTTTCGGACGCGTGAGCAAAAAGCGTGCTCGGGCGGTATCCGGTGGAAGATTAGTGACACCGATGCTAGAACTGCCTCCGAGGATAAGGGCAGCGAGAACTTCCATTACAAACAATGAGCCAAGCAGAAGATGGGTGTCGGCCGGGGTGACCCTGCGGTGAGATGCGGTATGCCAGAGGACGCTAAGATCCCAGAAGCTTCCTGCAGATGTGCTGAGTATGCCAAAGAGTGCGCATGCAAGGCAGACGACGGCTGCCACCAGAAACGGTTTGTAAGCGGGAAGCAGAAATGGAGAAATCCGCATGGAAGGCCTCGATAGGATGTTTGGTGAAGCACGATGCGTGCGAGCTTCACGCCGCTATAGGCATCGATCAGTCACAATTCACGACGTTTGGCTGCTTGCTGCGCAAGAACGAGAAACATAAACGAGAGCGCGATGGTGAAGACGAAACCTAAGTATGGTGGAGGATGGCCGAGCTGTGTGGAAAGGAACAAAGTGCAAGTCACACGAGCCAAACGTGGCGAGAGAATCGCGGCAACTTGTACACCGATCACTGCAATGATAAGGATGAAAGAGCGCAAAGCCGCTGTGCCAAACAAGCGAGGCGGCAGCGCGAAGGCCGCAACGATAAAACTGAACACCACCGCACTTCCCGTAATAAGAGCGAGACCGAGGCGCAGAGCCGAGGTCTGAAGCGAAAGCATCAGGTGATGGCTTTCCTCGACCGTCATATACATCGTGCCGGGAAGCCCATTGAGGTGGACGGCAGCGGGTAGATGCTGACTGTTCGGAGCCACATCGCGGGCAGCGTCGAACAGATGCTTCCAAACGGGCCCGTGAACCACAAGCAGAGTTAGGAAAGAGCCCAAAGCTCCAGTTGCGATGCCGAAGAGTAAAGCTACATAGATGCCGCCCACTCGACCCCAAAACAAGAAGCGTAGCGATACAGGGCGCGTGCGCAGAAAGGCTGGTCCGCTCGTGACGAAACCAAAGATTGCCACGATTGCCGCGATAAACGAAAAAATCCTCAGGTAAGTGCTTGCGCTCCCATAGGCGGTGAGATAGCTGTACCAGACGCGCTCGGGAAGACTTTGCTGCAGGCCATAACGATCGACATTCCCAGGCAACAGACTGCTAGCTAGGACTACAAAGGATGCGTAGGCCATGACTCCATAGACCCAAAGCAGCAGATTGCGCTGTGCGCTTAGATAAGCGCGTTCCGGCAAAGTAAATCGGTGAAGCAGACGACTAGAAGATGTGGTGCGCCCTGGCGTGAATGGACGTGTTTCTTTATCGCCCTGTAGCTCCTGCATGCGGATGGCCCGC
Organism: Granulicella sibirica; assembly: GCF_004115155.1. NCBI lineage: Bacteria > Pseudomonadati > Acidobacteriota > Terriglobia > Terriglobales > Acidobacteriaceae > Granulicella > Granulicella sibirica. The sequence continues at coordinate 11,947 of NZ_RDSM01000006.1, read as the reverse complement.
CGCAGCTGCACGCGGCGGATGAAAATGAATAGGTACATGGGACTGAAGAGCGCGATTGCGGTGAACAAATGTGGCGAAAGGCTCATGCCTCAACCTCCTTACCGTCTCGTGTACGGCAGAGCTCGAGAAAGATGTCATTCAAGGAGAGTGGGGCGCTGTCGAGGATGGTGGCACCATTGCTCGCGAGATCGGCAGCAAATGCTTCAGGATCTTGTTGAAGGATGTATTCGGTGCCACGTCCGGACGGACGAGTGGAGACAATGGATGGGCCGCTCTGTGGCAAAGAAGTGCCGGATACTGTAAGGCGCCGGAAGCGAGCGCGAATATCGTCAAGCCGGCCTTCCAGCATAAGATGGCCGCAATCCATGATGCCAATCCAGTCCGCGATCCGTTCTATTTCGTGCAGTTGGTGACTGGAAAGGAAGACCGTACGACCTTCACTCGTACATTCTTCCACAAGGATACTGAGCAAAGTGTCAAGGACGACGGGATCAAGGCCGATCGTGGGTTCGTCAAGGATCAGGAGCGGAGAGCGCTGAGCAATAGCGCATATCAGTGCGGCCTTGGTCTTGTTTCCCAGAGAGAGTTTTAACCCCGGCGTATCAAGTGGAAGCTCCAGCCGCTCAATAAGGGTGCGAGCCAGCGCGTCGGACCAGGTATTAGGATAGTAGGCGCGATTGGTCTCAAACAGTCGACGTGGGGTTCCCACAGACAGTCCCTTATCTTCAGGCACATAGCCGACCTGTTGGAGCACTGTCACTCGATCGGGGTCGTCAAAAGGGTGCAGGCCGAAGACCTCAAGCGACCCGGAGGTAGGGCGGGCGAGTCCGAGAGCCATGCGGATGGTAGTAGTTTTGCCCGCACTATTGCGGCCTAATAGCCCGTAAATAGAACCGCTTGGCACATTAAGAGACAAGTCATCGACGGCACAAACTTTGCGGGTGCCATGTCCGTAGGTCTTTGTTAGGGATCGAGTCTGAATAGCAAAGCTGGTCATGAATCCGTCTCCGCAGTAGCGCTTGATTTTGGCTTTCGGCTTCTATCAGTTGAAGAGTGCAGGGCATCAAAAGCTTCGTTCAGTAATCTCGCAACATCCTCGCGAACAACACGGAGCTGCGCTGCCTCGACAGCAAGCTGGTTCGCGAGAGGACGTAAGCGGCGCAGTTTCTCAGACTTGAGAAGACCTTGGCCTGCTGCGGCTGCTTCCCCCACGAAAGTACCGCCTCCGGGAACCGTTCGAATCACGCCGTCCCGTTCCAGGTTCTGAAAAGCGCGCGCTACGGTATTCGGGTTGATGCGAAGTTCGGCAGCAGTGCGGCGCGTGGATGGGAGCTGATCGCCCGGCTGGAGAAGTCCTGAAGAAATGCTATGTTTAATTTGCTGCTCCAGCTGCAAATAGACGGGTACACCGGAGCTTGCCGAGATGTGCAACGACAACATAACCGTATTAGTACACCAGTACGGTACCGCTTGTAAATGGTTGCATGTTTGTCCTCATGGCAACCAAGTTCTCTTGGCCGGATCTATGGGCTGTTTCTCTGAAACCTCCGTTTCAGCCGAATACGACAGCGTTCCGTTGATTCGGAAACCTCGACGTCGCCTATATGGACTTTCCAGGCTCTAACGGTGCAAAGGAAACGATCGAATTAGTCAGTATGATGGGAGCACCGCTCGCCCACTGCCGTAGGGAGATCGGTTTGGAGTAACCTCTACACGCGGGGTGGATTATGCTGCACGATCTTTTCTCTTGGTTGACAGTATTCGCTTACGTATTGGTCGGTCTCGTAGCTGCGCGCAAACACCGCCAGACACACGACCCTGGCTTCATTTGGCTTGTCCTGGCCTTCTTCCTGCCTACAATCCTGGTTATGATCGCACAGGGATTTTGCGAGTTCGTCTTCTGGGCTCATTCTCCAGCGCTTCCCCAGATCGTAGCGTCCTTCGACGCCGTCCGCTCCATCTTCCAGGCGCTCGGCTTGGCGGCGGGTATGTACATGATGGGAGGTCGGCCGCGCGAACATAACCTCTGGAGATGACTAAGCGACGAGCCCACCGAAGTGTCGACGGGCGATTGAGCAGCTAACCAACCTCATTCACATTGAAGAACAGGCAGACGCTCAAGATTTGGGGATGCCCTACCGGGACTACATGCGACGCACCCTGGAGATTGATTCCATACATCTTCTAATGCGATCCGGGGTGCTCTTTGGTTTATGAACCCAAGAGGCAGATATGGCCTCACAACAAAAGGAGCGATGTCGTGGAATCCGGGTGCTCTACAAGCTGCTTGCAATTTTCTGAATTGACAACTCGATGAGAGCTGCAACCTCGGGATTTTCGGCGATCTCAGAGGCATCGAAGGTCCTACCCAAGAGGGTACGCGTTGTCTCCGTATCCGAAGGAAGACAAGCATTGATCGTCTTCAAGACTTCTCCTAAGGATGCTTGCGCAAGTTCCGCACGAGTTGAAGCGTTGATCAGTGCGACTGGCTTACCGGACAGTTCTCCACTTCCAACAACCCAGTCCGAAGTGTTTTTGAGAGATCCGGGAAGACCATGGGCATATTCATGAGTTGGAAAAAGTACCGCCGAAGCCTCTTGCAATGCGGTGCGGAAGCGCTCAACCGGGATTAGGGACCGGGGGGAAGTCGAGATCAGGATTGAAAGCTGGGACTTGTTCCATCTCTTCGTGCAGAATAATATCTATTTGCGACGGAGCGATAAGCGCCGCCGCCCGCAGGAGCGCAGTGTTTGTGATTGAGCACGGAAGGCTTCCTGAAATTGCCGATATCGTTATCGGATTCGACTTCAGTCGCAGGCCTCCGAGTATATCCACTCGACTCGGTTCCAAGCATGATAGCTCGCCAGTTTGGGGCCTTTACCGGACCGACAGGGCGGATTAGCTGGTTCCGCAAAATACTTGAGAACCCTTGCGTCGATCGGATCGGCCTCCGCCAACAACGAGAAGCCATTTGGACATCAACGTACCGCTTCTTCCACTAAAGGTCTTGCTTGGAACAGGGTGACGGAGCGCAAAGAGTGATCTCAAAGATATCTTCCGATCTGAACTGCACTCGCCCATAAAGTTGTACATGCCTAAGTCATGTTAGGGACAGACCAACTCATGTGAAGCGGTTACCTTTACAGTGCGGTCCCGAATACTTCTTAAAAGCCAAGCTGCCCGTGATCCGTAGCCGCCTGATAACAGAGACGCCTTATGTAAGGTTCTCCTCTGCGAGGAGAACACGCATTGTGTTTTGAAGGGAGTCCACTGTCTTATTCGGTCTCGGATCGCGTTGCGCTTCTTCCTGAGCGCAGGCGTCGAGCTGCTCCTTCTTCCCTAACAACTCGCGTTAAATGTTATCGCATTGGGGACTCAAGAGGAGGGGATCGATGCGCTCAGCCAGCGGGTGCCGGAGAAGACATCTTCCGCGGCCGCTGTTATCCCAATTTTCTTGGGACCGGCAACTAGAAGTATTCAGTTCCAGTCCCGCGGTTCGCGCTTACGAAAGTTACTGGACCGTATAGCCCCCCAAACCCCACAAGCCGATAGTGATTTCACAATGAATTTCATCCAAAACGCGATCGTCCTGGCACTGCTTATATTCGCTACCGGAATAATGCAGGCTCAGGAATACGGCTTTCGTTATCTCGGAGCCAGCGAAGGTCTTACGAACCTTACGATCAGAGAAATCTATCAAGACCGCATTGGTTTTATATGGGTCAGCACTGAAAATGGGATATTTCGTTACGACGGAGAGCGGTTTGAAGAGTTCGGACCCAATCAGGGGATACCGTCCTCCTCAGCCGCAGGACTGGGCGAGGCTCCCGACGGCACCTTGCTCGTTGGCGGCAAGTTTGGGCTCTACAATCTGCACGGCAACCACTTCGAAAAGCTCAACGTCGCCTTCAAGTCCGTGAGTTGGGCGCAAGGTATCCAAGCGGATGGTAAAGGCCACACCTATATCGGAACGGACTCTGGTCTTGTGGTGCTCTCGATCGCCGTCCACAATGATGGATTTGAGGCCAGAGTGATCCCGCAGCCAGCCCAGGTTAGAGGGACGGGCGCTTTTGGAGTACTCGTGGATGGCGACACAGTCTGGTACGGCTGCGGACTGGAGCTCTGTCGCATGGATTCGAAGAGTACAACGATCTTTGGGAAAGACTCTGGACTTCCGGAACGCTCTACTCTCACGATTCGAAAAGATCACGGCGGAAATGTCTGGGTGTGGGAACGAAAGCTTGGCGCGTTTGAGTTGCAAGTAGGGAAAACCAAGTTTCGCAGGCCGGATCTGCCTATTCCTGTCGATGCCCTTGGTGGTATCGCCGGTACCGACGAGGAAGGGCGAATCTTACTTCCTTCCGCAGAAGGACTTCTGCTCCGAGACAATGACGGCTGGCAGAAGATCGATCGCTCCAATGGCCTCAGAGGAACCGTTTATTCAGTCCTCGAGGACCGTCAACACTCCCTCTGGGTTGGTTTGGCGGGTCGCGGGCTCGCCCAGTGGCGCGGATATGGGGACTGGACATCTTATACCAGCGCCAGTGGTTTGGGTAGCGATCTAGTCTACGAGATACTGCCGCGCGCCGACGGATCGCTGTTAGTCGGCACGGAAGGGGGGATGTTTCTAGGTCGGACGCGGGGTTTCGCCATGGCGTGGACAAGAGTCGCGAGTCTCGGCAGTCCCGCCGTCCATAGCGTTCAGGCCGCTCCGAATGGCGACGCGTGGGTTGGTACGGAAGGCCATGGCGCAGCTCGTATGCGATCTGCAGACGGCAGAGTGACTTGGTTCGATGAAAAGCAAGGATTTAGCGCCAAAGACGCTTACTCCTTGCGCTTTGATCGGCTGCATCGGCTCTGGGTGGCTACAGAAGCTGGGTTATTTGTGTCAACGGCTCCCTACGAGCGGTTTGCGCGCATCACTGGACTGCCCGCGAACCGTTTCTGGGCAATTGCCGAGGCAAGCGACGGTACCATCTGGGCCGGCGGGGACGGCGGGCTGTTTGATTGCGTGAACGGTGTTTGGAAGAGCCTTGCCGCCGATGGATTGAGCAACAAGGAGGTATCGGCACTCGGAGCCGGTGGGAATGGTGTCATCTGGGTAGGGTATCGCCTTGGTGGCGGCATTGACCGTCTGCAACCCTCCGCTGGTGGCATGAAGATCGACAAGGGTATACAAAGACCCGGTACGACCGGCCTAATCTATTTCCTCGATTTTGACGCACAGGGGCGGCTGTGGGCCGGCACGGAGCGGGGAGTAGACACCTGGGACGGAACCCGCTGGGGCCACTATGACATTCGTGATGGGCTGAGCTGGGACGACTGCGATCTGCATGGATTTGCCGCAGGAGCCAACGGTACTGTCTGGATCGGAACCTCCGGAGGACTCTCCAGCTTCAAGTCGCATCCACGCAATTCACTCGAGATGCCGCCTGAAGTCGTTTTTACCCATCTCATCATGGGGAAGACGGATGTCTCTGGTCTGAGCGACCCACATTTTGGCGCTGCGTCCAACTCACTGACTGCCCAATATGCAACACCAGGCGCTCAAAAACAGACGGCAGTTCTCTTCCGCTACCGACTTAGTGGCGGTCAGGCATGGACGGAGACGACCGAAAGAAAGCTGCAGTTTGCCCGATTGGCCGCAGGCGCGTACCGGCTGCAAGTGGAAGCCAAGGACGGCGATCGCGATTGGAAGGGAAATCGGGCCGAGTTCCCGTTTGTCATTCTCCCTCCGTGGTACTTGTCATGGTGGTTCCTTAGTATTTGCGCGCTCATGCCCTGCTCCGTGGTAGCGACGATGATCCGCTGGCGCATGGCGCGCGCGAAGAAGCGTGAGCGTGAACTAGTACGAATAGTCGACGAAAAGACGCAGGAGTTACTCAAGGCAAATCAGGAATTGCAGCGGCTTTCCTTCACCGATACGCTCACCGGGTTGGCCAACCGGCGTGTGTTCAACCACAAACTGGAGGAGGAATGCGCGCGGATGACAAGAACTATCTCCCTGTGAGTCTTCTGATGCTGGATGTGGATCACTTCAAAGCACTCAACGATTCGCAGGGACACCAGCAAGGCGATAAATATCTGACCATTGTTGCGGTAGAACTAACACGCCTGGCCAAACGGCAGACGGACTTGGCCGCGCGTTACGGTGGTGAGGAGTTTGCCGTCATCCTCGCGGATACCTCAGCCGAGAGTGCCGAGCAGCTTGCAGAGTCAGTACGACTAGCCATTGAAACGCTTCAGTTGCCACATCGAGCATCTCCAGTCGCCCCTTTTCTCACCGTCAGCATCGGCATCGCAACGGCAACAATAGGAGGCTGGATGACCCCCGACGCACTGGTGGCCGCGGCGGACAAAGCTTTGTATGCGGCCAAACGAAGCGGAAGGAATCGCGTAGTGGCAGCGACGGTCGAATCAATTTTGGCAGAAGAGATAAATCTGGAACTGTCGCATTAACTGGTACCAAGAGCTTGTCGGCGTAAAGGCCAGAAGATGGCTGATGTTCAGCGGGTGGACTCGCCCCCGCAAAGCCACTTCAAACGAAGAGTCTTCAACAGCATCGAACGTTTGTGGAAGGCTTGCCGATGACAACGCAGCATTAAAGGGCTTGCAAAAGCCTATTGCGATTGCTTTTCGATGGCGATAGGTTTGGGCGACGGGCCTTGCCGTGCGATTTTGAACTTTGGTGTGGTGACCCCAACGAGGCGCTCTCGTTGTTCCCGAGGCTGCACCTTCAGAACCTTTGCATCCGGAGCCGTGCAGGTCTGCCTTTAGGAAAATTAGGGAAAGGCTAGCGAGTGGAAGCCCTTGGATTGAATGGTAAGGAACACATTTCTGAGGACTTACGCTGCGGTTGGGGCTAAGCATGTTTACCATGCGGACTTCAACGCATATTTGTTCGCCTGCGAGAAGGAGATCACCGTACTGTGGGAAACGTCGCCCAGGTAGTTGAGACGGTGCTTCGCATACCTAGGCTTGTCCCTGCTTTGGTGCACTGCTTGTTCGAAACAGACGAAGGAACCCGCATGAGAGCGGCAGATGCAGTGGAGAAAGTTTCTCGCCACCGGGTACGGGAACTGCAGTCCTATACATCCGCCTTGCTCGTTTATTCGAAGAAAACGAACAGCAGGAACTCCATAGCCGGCAATGTGAACCGGCTGGATCTGGTGCAACTTGGAGATGCCTCGGTCCTCACGCCAGCGCAGAAACGATCTGATGGCGCGACCGTACGCTGCCAGCGTATTCGGGTTGCGGATGTTCAAGGTGAAAAACTCGAAAAATCGCCAGGCGGCGCACTTCTCTGCCCCGGCAATCAGCGCGGGAGTGACAAGCCCGTCGACTCTCGCCGATCCCGGAACCAAATCCATGTCAGACCCTCCGCACGAGCTTAAACGCTCCACTCTCTGCGAGCTCTTCAAACTGATAGCGTAAGCCCCTGAAAACAACTTCCACTCCGGGGGCGAACTTGAAATAGAGAATCTGCTCGGCTGACGCATCGAGAAGCTGGCCGAAAAACAGATCGGCCTGCCCGGTGTAGAGTTGCTGGCCCAGTTCTGCTTCGGCTAAGACGGAAGTGATGTTGCTTCTGAGCTCGCGGCCCTCTTTGGTGGTCTCGATCACGCTTGTGATCAGAAGATGGTATTCCATGGCTTCAGGGTACCAAGCCGGCATGTGGACGTACTACAACATAACGTCCTTTATGTTGTAGTAACCGACTCGGCAGGTCCGCAGTTCCCTTCCTCGATTCACGTCGTTTCCAGGAATGTACGTCCAGCGGGCAGGCAAGTAGAAACCCGGAATCCAAGCCGGATGTACACTCTCCTTCGATGAGCCGTTCGAAGCCAATTCTCGTGCTCGCTTTTCTTGCAACCCTCTCCGTGGACTCGGCGCATCCCCAATCGCCAGCGGCAGCTCCCGAAAGCTCTGTCGCACTCACCGGCTCCGTCACAGGGCTCGTCTACGACGGCGAGACACGGTTGCCCGTACGCTTTGCAAAGATAAATATTGTTGCAATTCCGTCGAAGGCGGATGTAAAACCAGCCCAGAACCAGCCAATTCCGCTTGGCTTTTCACCGCAACGGGATCGGCGCGTCCAGCGCGTCTACGGAACCTCCGGGATGGATGGCAGCTTCCACATGGAGGCTCCGGAAGGAGACTACCTCGTGGCAGCGCTCAAACCTGGCTACATCACTCCCGGCGCAGCGGCAGCCATGGACTTCTCTCTCTCCGAAGAGCGGCTTGAGAGCCTCATCGCTTCGCCGCCGCAGGTCCATGTGGTCGCCGGACAGACCGCAAGCGTGAGCCTAACCCTGCACCATGGTGCTGTCATCACCGGCCCTAGATAGGATAGCCGTATAACTTCGTGGCGAGGTCCTTGCTGCGGTGGCAATCGGACGCGGCGGTTTTGAGTCTTTCGCGGTAAGAATCCTGATTCTGCCTCGCGAATACTCGATAAGATTGACTGGCTGCAGTGCCCCTGCGATCAGCGGACCAAGGTAAAGGATGAGTTCTCGGTCAAGTGGTAACTTTTGGCCAAATGAGATTTTGCTGCATTGATACCCTTTCCCTTTTCCCCGTCACTGCTTTCAGGGTCTACACGCTCGAGAGAAAGATGAAAGACGGTGCCGCGTTGCACGGCGCTCCGCACCTGCATTGACGAGCCACACCTCTTCATAATTTCACGACTGAGCCAAAGGCCGAGCGATTCGTGAGCTTCTGTCAAAACCCAAGGCCGGTGGCGACGCCGAATCAACAATAGCGTTCCCATGGCGATGCCGTTGCCTGGCCACCACACAGCCCATCGATCTTCGAAAAACGCGATGCGGACGAAGAGCATCTCTGATGCAAAAACCACGATGGTGATGAACACAAACATCGCGCAGCACTGCCATAACTTGGGCTCTGGAACGAACTCGCGCCAGATCTTTGACCGCAACCTAATCGTCTTGTGGGGCGGCAAATCGAGACCTCTTTCTTTGCGCGAACGGCTAAGCCGTAATAGGTCTGCCTACGGTAGAAGATGGCGAACAGGAAGTTTATTTTACTTCCGTGGCGCGGCCTGACAGACAAAAAAACTTGGTTGCGAGCGTCAAAAATGTTATTGCCGACCCATGCGCTGGCGCCCTACGGGTCTTTACGATCCAACCGTCCACTCGAACCCATAGTCATATCCACATCTCTTCCAATAAATGGGAGCGACGCCTCCACAGTTTCAAGTCCGTATGCCGTACATGACCTACACGTGTGTATTGTGGTGCCGAGCGATAGACCAAGGTTCAGGCTGAGGATCCGGCTATCCGCGTCCGGACCAAGGGGAAGCCATTTGTGTTTGCATTCAAGCAAGGGACGTAAACGCTCATACAGGATGACAACAGCGGCTTGAACTTGACCGTTAGAAACTTCCTGAACAAGATCCAGATAAGCGAGCGGCGAGAGGTCTGCGATAACGAATCGCGGGCTCACATTGAACAGGACCTGTTTGTACTCAGTCGTCTTCCTAAATCCGAGAGCCTGTTTTGACAGATCCCTCGACTCGGCGAGGAAATCGCCAAGCTTATCGAACGAGTTGATGGGATCATTGTTCATAGTCATCTCAGGCGGTTTCATCGGCTCGCTGTTCATGGGGTTCTACTAAACCCTCAGCTCTGGTCCTAGAAGCTGCTAAAGTTGCTCTCAAGCGGGAACTCTTTAGACGATGATGGCTTTAGCTTTGTCTTGGCAGGAGAGAGCTTAGCTGCGAGATGTCCAGACAATGCAGGGGCGCGCTTGGCAGGGGAGTTTGCCCTCGAGCGTGACTCTGTACGATAGATGACGGGATTAATACTGGAGCTCATCCTGGCGCCAACCATTCCGTTAAGGCGTCCCGTAAGTTCTTTCATCGATTCCGATTGTGCATTCAACTCCTCAGCTGCCGCGGCGCTTTCTTCCGAGTTTGCAGCCGTAGTTTGCGTCACCTTCTCCATCTGCGAGAGAGCCTTGCCGATCTGGTCAATGCCGGTGGACTGCTCCTTACTCCCGTGGCTCACTTCATCCACCAGCGTGCCAAGACTTGCGAACTCACCCGAAATACGTTGGATGGACGCGACCACCCCACCGAGCTTTGTCTTACCTGCCTCCGCCTTCGTCACGGAGTCCTCGATCAGTGTTGCAGTATCCTTGGCAGCTTGCGCGCTTCTCTGTGCCAGGCTGCGAACTTCGTCGGCCACGACAGCGAATCCCATGCCTGCTTCTCCCGCCCGGGCCGCTTCAACTGCGGCATTCAACGCCAGAATGTTCGTCTGGAAGGCGATCTCATCGATGATTTTGATAATCTTCGCGATCTTTCCGCCCGATTCGTTGATTCCATTCATCGCTGTCATCATCTCAGCGAGTTGACGGTTCGCTTTCACAAACTCGGAGGCCGAATCTCCCACCAGCTTAGTCATGTGCGTCGAGTTCTCTGTGTTCTTGTGAGCCATCGAGTTGATCTCTTCGGCGGAGGCGGACGTCTCTTCGAGAGATGCTGCTTGTTCCGATGCCCCCTGTGCCAAGGACTGACTCGAGGCGGAGACCTGGGAGGAGGCGGCTGCTATCTGCTCCGCCCCCTCTGAAAGTTCGACGACAGTTTGCGTAAGGGCTTCGTTGATGCCTCTCACGATATGAATAACAAGCCCACCAATACAGGCCGAGAGAATGATCAGCACCAGGACCAACCACACACTGGACGCTACTGTTGATTGATTGCTGGCGGCGATCTCGGCGACCTGCCCGGTTGCGATCTGCTTGAGCTCCTGAACTTTGATACCGGTAGCCTTTGCCATCTCAGTCAATGTGCTGGCCTGCAGCGCGCCAGCTCCAACACCATCTCCTGCCTTGGCAAGCCTATAGAGAGCTTCGTGGGCTTGAACCCTCGCATCGTAGCTATCGATCAGCTCCTGGAGCAGCCCTTTGGCCTTTTCGCTCGTCGACACGGAAATATACTCTTTGAGGATCTCCTGCCGCTTTGCTACATCGTCATGAAATTGGGAGTTGTATTCCTCGACCTTGTCCTGATCCTTCAATAGAGTGCGTGAGACCATTCCGCGTTCCGCAGAGAGCATGTTGCTGGTCAGGGTTGCAATCTCACCGGCGAGCCCAAGCTTGTGCGTGCTCGAGGAACTGACCTTTATCTGACTCCCGATATGACTGAGTGAGGCCCATGCTGTAATCCCGAGAATGAGGGTGAAAGAGAGCGCGGCGCCAAAGGATAAGTACAACTTCCTGCTAATGGTCATGATTTCCTCTACTTGCGAGCACTGGGACGCATTGTGACGGTCAAGATGAATTTCTCTACGAGCGCTAAACGATACCCGTTTAGGCCGGTCACGCCGTTCGTAGTGAAGAGATGAGCGCGAAAAAGACTGCCCAGCGCAACAAGAGGTCAGAGGAGATAAGCAAAAAGCGAGAGAGTTAAGACAGAACACCCTTGCTTATGCTAGGAACGTTCAATCGCCGATATAGTTAGCTGCAATAACTATCGGCAGGCAGTCATCATTCGTTCAAATTTAAACATATTTATTTCTACACCTTAGGTAGGTTTATCTGTCCGCAACCTTACATATCCGGACGCCTTGTCCCGCCCGATATTCGCATTTCGGCTGTTGGTCTACTCGCATTTAACTGAACTCGATCGCTCCTCCACCCTAGCCAGCGACCTCCTGCGTCACCTTGCCCTCGGTGCGGCGAACGCTTTCGTAGCAGCTTTTGCACGCTTGTACAAAGCCTAAAGTGATTAACAGCGCTCCACTTGCTACCACGGACCCTTTTGAAATGGCCGGTAATTCGATCGTCAACAGCCAAAGAGGTGGCTCGGTTTGTTTGAACAGATTCCGGTGATTCTTAGGTGGAGGGTCTGTCTTGGTTAGGCTGCCATGGTTTCTGGCAGGCGGTTGAGGTGGACCTGATTGGGTGTCTTTCCTTTCAGGCT
>NZ_RDSM01000005.1 GCF_004115155.1 Granulicella sibirica | reverse complement strand
ACTGCGACTCAGCCACTTAATGCAACAGAGCCCTTTGAAGTGATGCGAGCCTTGCGCAAGGGGCAAGCGATCGCCTTCAACTTCACCCGCGACATCTGCGGCGAGGCACAAATGATCGAACGTGCGTTCGGCATCGGAGCTTCTGCGCTCGCAGAGGCTGTCAAGCTCATCAGCGAAGGTCTTGAAACAAAGACAGCTTAAATTGCGAGATCAGAGAGAACTCGAGCCCAAGTCAGGGCGCGAAAATTCGCAACAGAGCCGTTTCGTTCGGCCCCATCTTCCTTCCGCTCTCTATCACCACTGCGCTTCGCGGTAAATTCCTTCACTATGTAGAGGTTCTGCTCATCCTCGCCATGGTTCGTCTTCGGTCATGCGTAGACTTGATGGAACGTAACACTCTCTTCCATGTGAAGTTGTCTTCCGCTACTAAATGCGGACTATGGGAATATCCCGCGTCAAGCCGAGGCGGGCTTCGCAAAAATATTCGAAGCGGATGCCGAAGGTTCGGCGGGTCTGGATCCAAGCACGCTGAAAGCGGGGGCTGCGCGCCCAGCGCATGAACATGATGGCCCAGCCGCGGTTGTCGGGATGATCCCAGTAGTCGTCCAGCCGCAGGTCGAGAAAGACATCTTCCATCAGCTGGATGAACTTGAGGGCCATGCAGAGTTCGTCGTCATGGAGGATGACGAAAGATCCGGCCCGCGGAACCTGGGCCTGGTGAGTTGTCATCAGTTCGGTGGCGAAGGCTTGCAGGGCGACTGTGTTCGCGCACTCGGACCATAGGTTCTGCATGGTCTGGGTGTGGCGGAGGAATGCGTCGTTCGAGACTGTCTTGGGAGCGAAGACATCACTGAGCCTTTCCGCGATCTCGAGCGGGTTTGCTCCGGGAGCCGTTCCACGGAGAGCGTAGCGCACGATGTGGAGGCCGAGCTTGCGATAGCTCTCGAACTGGCCCTCGGTGAAGAACTGATCGGAGGTGGCCTCGTGAGGAAAAGATGGATGCGCGGAGCGATACTGGGCGATCCCGATGTCTTCGTCTCCGGTGACGGAGGCCTTGAGATAGAGAAGATAGCCGATGCTTCCGTTGCTGTACTTGATCTTGCCGACGGTGCAGTGCTCTAGGCTGCGGCCCTCCTTCCGCTCCCGAATCGCTTTGACATCGATGTCGATGATGGCTCCGAAATCCGTAGCACAGATGCGGACGAGGTTTCCGAGCCCCCCGAACTCGAGGTCTTCATCGCATTCGGCGTCGCTTGCAATGATGACCTTGCAGCGCCTGCGGATGAGCTCGTAGACACCTAGATTTTCAAAGTGCCCGCCGTCTGAGATGTCGAGGAACTTTCGATCATCGCTTGCGATGCCGAACAGCTCCTTGACCAGATAGAAGAAGCTAGTTGGCAGGAGCTTTTCCATCCAACGGGATTGGCCGGGGTTCGGGAACCACCATCCGAGGCGGACGTTGAACATGGTGAGGAGGAGGGCGACGAGGGGCGAGGTGTTGTAGCCCATGTTGGAGCTTACGGCGGCTCCGGAGATGGCGACGGCCTGGCCGAGGAGGACGCCTCCGGCGAAGGATGGTGCCTGCTGGTCAGGACGGCTGAGGCCGGTGGGAGCGTAACCGACCCTGGGGCGGTCGGCTCCGCAGCGCAGGGGTGTGAGAGAGAAGGAGGCGCTGTGGCGGCTGCGGATGGAGAGGTCGGTGCTTCCGGTTAGGTTAAGGGTGCAGTTGAAGATGGGGAAGGGTCCGCGGAAGTCGTTCTTGAGATCGCTGAGGAAGATGTCATCGTCGAAGTCGAACTTGGTGAAGGGATGGGGCCGGCGCACCCCGGGCGCCCAGCGTGTGGCTCCGAGATAGCAACGGACGAGCCGGTTGCGATAGAACTGGCTGAGGCCGAACAGGTTAATGTCGAAGTACTTCGAGAAGAGCCAGGTGAGGAAGGCAGCGACGAGAAGAATGAGCGCGAAGATCCGTCCCGCGGGAAACGTCCACTGCGTAAGGTGAAACGTACATTTGAGGGGAAAGAACGGTCCGGTCGAGAGATCGTCGAGGGTCTTCCAGTAGTTGCCCGCTACGTCGTTGGTGGCCAGTTTGACGAGGAGGAGATAGAGGACGAATGCGGCTCCGATACTAAAGCTGAGGATGAAGACGAGGGCTCCGATTTTGGCGCAGAGCTCGAGCCAGAACTTTTTGCCGGTTCCCTCTCCACCGGTTGTCTTGCTGCTCTTTCCGGCGAAAAGACCGCCTCCGATGGTTGTGATGACGCTGCCGAGTCCTGTTAGGATGCTCTTCCAGTCATAGGTTTGCCCGCCGGATTTTTTCGCAAGCCATAGGATGAGCTCCGGCCCGAGGACGGCCGCGGCGGAGAGACCGAGTCCGACGGTGGCGAAGATGGTGAGCCATGCTCCATAACGGGTCCACCACTCGCGCTGCGGCTCGTTCGAGACGCGGCCGGAGAGGCCGATGTAGAGGACGACGCTGAGAGTGAATGCGGTGAGCACAAGCGCAGGACCGAAGACGAAGGCGAAGGAGTCCATGGCGAGAAGGTCCGGCTTCGATATTAAGTTGAGGAAGAGGAAGAGGATGGCACAGAGCACGAGATAGAGGACGATGGCGCACAGGATGCTGATCCAGGCGGAGCGCCAGAGGCGGCGGCGGATGGGGCGCGCGTCCACGATGTGAAGCTTGATTCTTGCCCATACGAGCTCAAGGCGGGTCTGAGTGGGCGTGGCGGGGCAGGCGTCGCCGCTCTCGTGCCCGGCCTGGGCGTTGTGTATCTCAGCCTTTCTGACCTCGACGGCGGCCTGCTTGTGCGCGGCGGCGTCCTGGGGAATCTTGTTGGCGTCGGCGGGACTCATGGACTCGCTGCCGGGCGCATCGACGAATGCGGTGGGGACGGTCGGCTTGAGGGCGAACCAGGCGATAATGGACATGAAGACGAGGTCGCCGACGGTGATCCACCGTAGGAGCTTGGGCGACCCAACTAGGATGTGGGAGTACTGAAGAGTCCCGAAGCTCGCCAGCCAATCGATGTCGTGAGCCTCCGCCCAGAGGATGGCCGAGAGGAGAAAGGATCCGAGCCAGGCGGGGAGGACGAGGTACAAAAGAAGGCGATGGCTGGCGCGTGGATCCTTACCGTTCTCCGTTCTGTTCCAGATGAAGTTACGAATGATCCCAAACATGACAAGCAGGCCAAGAAGACCTACGACGGAGCCGGCACGGTCCAGCATGCCTCCCCGCAAGGTAGCGAGAGACACGAAGCCCATGCGGGCGGCGAGGACTAAGAGCAGCAAGGTGAAGAGGGTAACGAGGCCAGAGAGCTGTACGAGGAAGGTATTGCGGATCCAACTAGCGGCGAGGACCCAGGTATCCGCGCTGAGGATGCCGGTGATGGGGGCGAGATAGCTGGAGTAAGCGCGGAGGTGGGTGACGGACTCGTCCCAGCAGGTTGTTTTGCCGAGCCAATGGCGGGTGCGCTGTACGTTTCCGACCAGCCATGCTCCGATGAAGCCTCCGCCGGAGACGGTGGAGATATAGTCGACCTGGCGGAGGAGATCGAAGCCTTGGAGGCCCTGAAGCACGCCGAGATTGAAGCTTGCGCTGCGGACGCCTCCTCCCGAGAAGGCGAGTCCCACGCGGTTGTGGGGCTCGACCCCGGTGATGAGGCGCTGGGCCCAGGGGGACTGCTTGCACCGGCATGGAGGCGTGTCGGGCGGTGGTGGGACTAAGTCCATGTAGGCGCGGCGCTTCCTCTGCTGCTCGAGGAGGGTGAGTTCCTCATTAAAGACGGGCCTCCAGGGCCAGGTTCGGGGCGCCTGGTTGGCGGTGCCGTTGTACATCTCCGGAATGAGCGCGGCGAGCTCGACCTCTTCACTGATGGCGACGGCGTTCTGGGCGAGATCGCAGACAAAGTCAAAGATGGAGCGAATGATCTCCTGCTGATCGCGAAGCCGTTCGGCGAGATCATCGTCGGCGTGCAGGGTGGCATGGAAGCGAAGGAGCTGAGTCCATGGCGCTCGCGCGTATGTTACGGACGCCTTGCCGGAGACTTCGGCGCGGAGGAGGCGGGCGATCCAGTAGATATCGGCAAGGGCGAAGCGCGCTGCGACGGGATCCTGGACACGGAGGGCGTCGGTGCCGCGGGCCTGCTTCCTCTGAAGGGGAGAGAGGCTATGCCATGAGGGCAGATAAAAACTGACGCGCGCGTCGAGCCATTCGGTCAAGCCTTTGGTGATGCGGTCGAAGCGCCGATGCTGATTCTCAGCTTCGGTCCGCGCCCTAGCCCTTGCATGGTCCTGCTCGGCGGTGGTTGGAATGGAGGGATCGTACTTCTGCCACTCCTCAGTGATGAGGCCGCGAAGCCAGAGCTCGTACTGCGCGGACTCCCCCGAGGCGTGGCCCTCGGCAGCGGCCGGGTCTTCGTGGAAGTCGTCGAGGAACTGGAGGGCCTCTTTCCAGACTCCGCGCTGCAGTTCTAAGAATCGAAGGAACTGTGCGGAGCGGAGGGCTAGGGCATCGGCATCTGAAACGCTTTCGTGGGCGGGGGTGGGCGGGGTTGCGATGTGGAAGAAGCGTGGGTTTGTCTCGCTGGCAGGAGGCGGCGGCTGGTTGGGCGCGGAGCGGGTGCACGGCTGGGGACCGCGGCGGGCGAGGCGCACAGCGGGCCAGTCGATGCCGCCCTCCTTCTCAACGAGCCTGCCGGCGAGCATGCGGACGCCGAAGTAGAGATAGGCTCCGGCATAGCGGAGAAGGGCCTCGCGAGCTTCGCCCTCGACCAGAAGACGGAAGCCTGGGGGAATGAGTGTGTCGAGGACGGCGGTATCGTAAAGACCGAGCTGGAGGCCGATCTCGAGGAGGGTGAGAGCATCAAGGGCCTCGTCGAGCCTGCGGCGCAGGTCGAGATACGAGCGATCGTCGCCAGAGCGGAACCCGACCTCGTCGTGAGGGTGCAGGATGCGGCGGAGCTCGCCGATCGGGGTCCGAGCGAGGGTATCGAGGATTTCGAAGTGGTCGTTCATTCCGAGTTGGTGCAGCAGATTGTTCTTTGGCATGTGTGTACTCAACGACGACTCCAGGTTCGACCGCTTCAGAAAAGAGGTGACCCATGCTAGCGGAGGCAGGCCGGTTGCAGGAAGGGCCGTCCCTCACCCTCCGCCGTGGGAGTGGGGGTGAGGAACGGGCCGGTGGGGGGGCTACTGGTGCTTTGGTTTGGGGGCGGCGGGTTTCCTGGTTGTGATCTTTGAGGTGGAGTTTGAAGACGTGGTGGGGGTTGTGGCGGTTTTGGGAACGGAGTACCGGCTGGAGTTGCTGGTGAGTTTCGCACCGGTGGCGGAGGCGTGGTTCGCGATGAAGGTGAGCTGCGAGCCGGCTGGGATCGCCTGCGCTGGGAGGGTGAGGGAGAAGGTAAGCTTGGCGGGGGATGAGGTGGTTGTGGTTGGCGAGAGGGTGACGGATTTGCCATCGGGCGGAAGGGCGGTTGCGGTGAGTGTGGCACCGGTGAGGTTGGTTCCGGTGACCTCGCCGGTGAGTGTGGCTCCGGGTTTCCAGCTAGCGGGGTCGGTATCCTTGTCGATGGCGACGGCGGTGAGCTGCGGTGCTCCGGGTTCAAACTGGAGCGTGTAGTCGTAAGTCGAACTCGTGAGCTGTTTATTTGCGCTGCCGCTGTCGCCGCCACCTGGTTCGTCCGAGGGATCGACGGTGCGGGTGACCTGGAACGAGAGTTTGGCTCCGCTCTCGAGCGTCTGGAGTAACTGGACGCTGAAGGGGATGCTGCCATCTCCAGACTTGAGCGGATCGGCAATGATCTTGCCGATGTAGCAGTCCGTATCTGCGGTCGTGCCGTCGGCCAGAGTGATGGAGGTGATGGCGGGAGTTCCGGCGGTGAGGAACTTTCCGGTTACGGTGGCGGTGAGGGTCTTAGGAGCGTCGGTCAAGGTGCAGCCGGGGGGCGAGGCGACAGGAGTGCCATCGGACGGGGTGGACAACGTCCAAAGAGCCGCACCCGTCTTCTCGTTGTCGAAGACGACCTTGTCGATGATTGGGGGAACAGCGTTGGTGGCAACTGTCATGATGCCGCGAACGGCGATTTTGACAGAGTTCAGGCTTGCATGCTGGAAGAGGTTTTTCTCGCCGCGGTATTTGAGGCACAGGTATTTGTTATGAGGAGATGGCTCGGTCTCGGCAGCGTCACAAACCTCCTCCAGAGGCGAGCCGATGTCCGTCAGAAGGTTGGCGATCTTCCTCTTTGGATCGGTTTCGATGTCGACCGGTGGTGGTTGGTAACCAGTGATGTTTGCTGCCCGCCTATCGACTGCGTCGGCGAGATCGAGCAGCATGTCGATGACCGGTTGAAGGTCCTTATTTGTACGCGATTTACTGACGGGTTGCAACCACGCATTGAGAAGCGCCTCGGGGGAGCTTAGGAAGATCGCTGGGTCCCTCAGAAAAAGCTTGTTGAGCGTGGGATAGAGGAAGGTCTCGAGGGGAAAGAAGGCGTAGTAGGACCCGTGGTCATCTTTTGCGACGGCGGTGGTGCGGTCTGTGCGATAACCGAAGGAGAGAATATTTTTCTCCTGGTCGATGCGGCGGTCAGGCCAGGCATTGGTCAGGTTCTGGACGAAGGCGCTGTTGTAGGCGTTGATGCCCTTGGAGGCCTCGCCGCTTACCAGGAAGGCATACCCTGTCGCCACCTGGCCTGCGAGCGTAAGACCCTTGATCATGCTGTTGCGGACGGACCAGACGGCATCGGCCTCGTCCTGTACTTCCACGTCCAGCGCTCCGACGGTGGCTACCTTGCCGGATTCGGTGCTGGCGGTTCCGTTATCGTCCTGCTGTTTGCCGGCTGCCTGCCGATTTGTTTTCTTTGCGACAGTGTTAGCATCCCTCGCAGAGGCTGCGGTGTCCTTTGTAGCTGCTGCCGGGTCCTTCTGGGTTCCGGATGCTTTGGCGGTGGTCTGAGTATCCTGCTTATTCAAGACGCCGCTAAGCGCCCAGTCTCTGTAGTCGAAATAGATGTCGTGCAGAATGAATTGCTGGTTGTCACATTTGTTCGAGACGGTGGTCTTGACGACGGCATAGTGCTTTCCGACGAAGCCGCCGAACTGCATGGCAGCGAGCTTTTCGGCGAGCAGGACGGCTTCGACGTGGATACAGTCGCTCACGTTTTTAGTCGTGGTAGCGGTCAATTTGATGCTGTTGCTTGAGTTTTCCGCCGGGGCGGCCTTGGCGGCGGCTGCGAACGCAGGCGCAAAGCTCAAGAGAAAAACCAATACGACGAGAAGAGAGCGGGAGCGGCTGTGCATCTGCGTATACCTCCATCTGGATAATGAGATCGGGGCCCCGGGGAGGCGTGCTCTCCAACAGATCAGAGATACAGACACGTCTGCGCTGTTATGTCCGAAGGGGCCGATCCATTACTCGGCGAACGCAGTTTTTTTGGGGCTTACCGGAAAGACCGGAGGGCAGGACCGCGCGGGCGTGGAAGCTACGAGCGGCTTACGTAGAAGCTGTAGTCTTTGAAGCTCTGGGGATCATTCTCATCTTGCACCTGGAGGTGGTACGGGCCTTGGGAGAAGATGGAAGCTGGAACGGCGATCCTCGCCGGGGCCGACGACGCGAGTTTCGGTCTTGAAAGGCTGCTTGTCCAGAGATGGCGTCCCTCGGAGCTGACGATCGCAAGGGAGTACTGGGTGGTGGCGAAGAGCGGCTCGATGATGAACTCGATGCGCACGACGCGGACATTGCTGCGAAGGCGAAGCCGGGGTACGTTGCGAGCATCGCGGGTGATGGCGGGCAGGGTAAGGAAGGCCGTCTGTACCGCCTCGGGATGCGGGTCGGGCGTGGTGACCGCTGACGGTTTGTTGACTTCTTCCACGCCGCGCGCCGCTTCGGGGCTGCGCAGCGTGTTCTCCGCCGGCGAGGCGGAGGTGAGGACGGCCTGAAGACGGGCCAGCTCCGACTGGTTTGACGCGGCGATCTGAATCTGTTGGCTGAGCCTTGTCCGCACATGAACGAGGGCCGCGGCGAGCAGAACCGAGGCTGCGGTGGCGGCCAGAGCCGCGCCTTTCCAGATGTTCGCGCCCCGCCTCCAGCTATCGTTGCCTCGCCTGGTATCGATAGGGTATGGAGCGTGGGCGGTCGTGGGCGGATATTCGGCCTGGCTTCTGGCATAGAGAATCAGGCTTTCGGCAAACTCGGTTCTCTTTCTGCGGTCTTCGGTTACGAGGAAGTGGTTGATGAAGCCGTCCTCTTGCTCCTGGGAGAGCGCGCCGAGAAGATGATCGTCGATCAACTCATCCTCAAGGCGATGCAGGTCCTCTCCAAGGCGCTGGAGGCGGGAGGCGTCGGCGCTGCCGGTTATGATCGACTCTTCGACGTCGGCTTCCTCCTGCTCGTTCGCCATGCCGAGCAGAAAACGCCGGTACGTGTTTTCCGGTAAGAGGTTCAATCGGGCCTCTTAAACACTGTGTCTTTCCAGCCCATTATATTTCGCTTTTGGCGGTGCATATTTCGACGCATCGGTGGGTTGCGTTCCGAAGGCGGAAGACTTTGATCCGAAGAGCGTTGAGGGCGACACCGAGCTCCTGCGAGAGGGCTTTGCGGCCGTCGATCTTAGCGCGTTTGTCACTAGAGTAGTAGCGAAGGAGAATGGATCGCTCGGCGGGGATCAGGTTGTCAAGACAGCGCTCGAGACAAGACGAGAGGAGTTCTTGTACGGCGCCCGCGGCGAGGGATGGCGCAGGAATTTCCAGATGCCCTTCGGGGATGGGTCCAACGGGCATGCGACTTTCGCTTCGACGCCACTCGCGATAGACATTGCGAGCGACTCCGCGAAGATAGACGACAGGCTCGCCCTGAAAAGAAAAACCTGCTTTGCCGATTGCCAGAGAGGTCCGGTCCATGGTGATGTCCGCGAGGTCTTCCGGCACGGAGCAACCGCGGTAGCGAAAGACGAGGATGAGTTTTCTACGTAGCTGCTCGTATTGCGCAGCCCCGTCGCCTTCGCCGCGCGCGAGCCAGCGCAGAAGGGTTTTCATCCCGTCTGAAGTTACGATGCCAATCCTCCAATCCTATCTGCGCAATCTATATATGAGGAGCCCGTTTCGATCGATGAGATAGCAAATTAGTTAGTCGTAAGGCAGGGGAAGGGCGGACAGAGGTATTCTGGCATTGTGCGCGGTGGGTGTCCATAAAAATTAGGTGCCGAGAGATAGGCGAACGGAGTGAGTACAGTGGAGGAACGAAATTTGTTCGTGAAAGACCTTTCCTGAGTTATTGTATCTTCTGAATAGAATGCGGCAGATGCGAAGTTCGTCTAAGAGCGATACTTGGCGGCTTGCCTTCTGGTGCATCTGATCTTCGTTGATTGAATTGTCGAATTTAGATTTTCAGCTATTCGGCCCCCTGGGATTTTCACATTTCACAATCTAACTTCCGAGCAGAGATCGAAAGCCTATGGCTCACGGAAATAGCCCCGAGCTTGTTGGAAACGGCACGTGGGGCGTGTATGTGTACTTCGCGGCGGATGTACCGATTCCTGCGATGACTGCCGCGGCACGGGAGACGCTGCAAACCTTGATTTCGGTTGGTTCCACGAAGACCATCAAGTTCACCGCGATGATCGACCTGCCGGAGCGAAGAACCGAGTACTACATCGTTCCCGAGCCGCCGGAGAAAGCTGCGCGGTGGCCGGTGCTTCCGGACCGTTTCCGTTCGAACGTCAATTCAGCGGCCATTGACACCGTTCGGGACTTCTTCGCATGGTCGACGAGAAACTGCCCGGCGGACAACATCGCCCTTATCTTCTGGGGGCACGGTTACGCGCTCGATGACTATGATCCGCGAGCGAAGACAAAGCGGGCGGCGACCGCCTTCCCGGGCGACACGGGAAACGAACTCAAGCTGCTGTATGACGACACGCATAAGTCGGTGCTCAATAACCGCGACTTTGCCAAGGCGATCCGGGACTATACGCGGCAGTTCAACGGGGGCAAGCCCGTGCAGATCGTCGGGCTGGACTGCTGCAACATGGCCATGGCGGAAGTTCTGAGCGAGTTACAGGACGTGACCCAGTATGTCGTTGCTGCGGAGACCGAACTGCCCTTTCAATCGTGGCTGACCCGTCCGGCCCTTCAGAAATTTGTGACAACCGCCGTAACTGGACCTCGCGACCTCGCGGTCAGCGCGGTGAAGAGCTTCATCGGGCTGACGGTCGGCTCTCCCAACAGCTATGACAGTTACGTAGAGCTCTCGGTCTGCGACTTAACGAACTTCGGAAAACTGGAAGCCGCGATGAGCGCGTTCGCCGAGGTTCTCACGGCGGAGATCAAGAGGCATGACATCCGCAGAGCCGTGGCGCAGGCCTGGTATAACGACGTGACCTTTCTCCCGGATGGCATGATCGACCTCTCGTCGTTCTGTAGAAATCTGGAGAAAGCGCTCCCTCCGGGAGATGCCCGTCTGAAGAGCGCCGCCAGTGATGTCTCGGAAGCCGTGGAAGGCAAACTTCAGGGAGACGGGACCAGCATGGGCGGCGTGGTCGACTTGGCGGCCTTTGCACCCAGCCTCTCCGGACGAAGGATAGCGCAGTCGCGTGGTATTTCTATCTGGTTTCCGCCGTGGATCCAGTTTCCGGGCGTGCAGTATGAGCAGCAGGACCGGTCGAAACGATACCTGGCTCGTGGCTATTCCCAAACAAGGTTTGCCATCGCCACGGCGTGGGATCGCTTTCTGCACGAGCTCTTGCGAGTAACACAAAGTTAGGGGGATCAATGTTTGGTGTATCGGAGACGGAGAGCCAGGCGAAAGGCAAGGGCGTCGGCGGCCCTCAGGGACGCGGCGCAACCGGCAGCGCGAATGCCCCGCAGAACGATGACCCATCCGTCTGCGTGAGCCCGGGCAGAGCAGGAGTCGTCATCCGCGCCTACGTGGAGCACGTTGGAGTGGTAGGCGAGACGGAGTTGACCGTGAACGTGAAGTGGCCGGCGACGGCTTTCTGTGTTAAGCCAGCGCCCTATCCTCCCGACATACCTCCAAACCCGCAGATAACTCCTGGAAATGGACCGCAGTCGCAAGCGCCTGACTTCGACGTCATCTTTGGCGAACGATCGGCGGATCCTAGTCCTTTCGAACTAGCGGAGCAAGCTTTGGCCAAAGAGAAGGAGGCGTTCGCCAAAGACAAGGAAACCTTTCTTCAAGAGAGGCAGGATTTCGCTCAAAGGACGGCGGCCTTCGAGGCAGCCGCAGCGAAAAAGTCAGCGAAAAAAACGACCGCAGCGAAAAAAACTGCGAGCACCTAACCCGCCGGGGGCGAACAACGGATTGTCGTACCATGCGCTTATTCTTCATCTCGTGCCTTCTCTCCCTGTTCTGTCCAGCGGCTTGCACCGGAGAGTGCCCCGCTGTCCTGTCGAACCTTGGCCCTGGCGAGGGCCGCCCGGTCGTCACCCAGCCAGGGCATCGCGTCACCCTTTGCCTCAGCTCCTTCAACTCCAGCGCGGAGGATCTCCTCCTCGACGCGTCTGCACCCGATCTCCGCTACCGCGTCACCGGCACCGATGACAGGGAGTTCGTCTCCGGACGCACCTCCACCTTCGGATGGGTTGTGCTCCCGCTCCCCCCTGCTCTCTCCGGCCCGCTCGACGTGGAGTTAGAAGACGCGAACGAGTCGCTCGTCGAGGTGCGGGTGCGTGTCGCCCGCGTCTCGTCTTCAGGACCCTCGACGCCGGATCGCGCGTCTGCCGCTCCCGACTTCAACGCGGCGCAGACGATGCACCGTTCAGTGCGGGCGAGCGATCTCGTACAGGCCATCGATCTGTTCCAGCAGGCGGCGCAGAGGTGGTCGCTGGCGGGGGACGGCTACGGGGAGGCGCTGGCGCTAGGAGGCGAGGGGGAGTCGCAGATCGAACTCAGCCGTTACGGAGACGCAAAGCGAACGTTGTTGAGGGCGCTGCGTCTGGCTGGAAACGATGCTCCACTTCGTGCGTGGCTGCTGCATCTTGCGGCGCGTGTGCTGTTCGATCAGTACGACGGCAAGCCGGCGGGGGCTTATGTCGCTGAGGAGGTGCAGCTCGCAGAGAAGACGGACGATTTGTCGTTGATTGCGATGGCGCGGACCGATCAGGCAGGGCTCGCTTTCTGGTTACGCAATCCGAAGATGGAGGAGGTCGAAGAGAGGGCGCATGCCGCGGCGGTAAGGGCCGGGGACCCGGAGACCCTCGCTCTCGAGATGCGATGGAGAGCTTGGGTTGAAGAGTATTACGAGAGAATCGGGCGCGGAAGGAGCGAACTGAACGAATCTGAAGCCTTTTTTCGTGATGCGGGCGATCCGAGAGGTGCGCTTGATGCGGTGGTTGAGGTTGCGGAAGCGATCAGCCTGGATGGAGATTCTTACTCTGCCTTGACGACGTTTTCGAAGCTCGACCCTTTGATTCAGAGCTCCGGGAACTCGATGGGGTGGGCGTCGAATCTGATCAATATCGGGACGCGATACCAGGAGCTGAACAAGCCGAAGCTGGCTCAGATCTACTTTCAAAAGGCGGAGAGGGTGTACGGCAGAGCGGGCATCCGGTACGGCTTGATGCTGAGCCACAACAACCTTTGCGAGATCGACCTTACCTTGCATGAGGCGGCGCAGGCGGTTGCGGAGTGCCGGCTCTCACTCGTCTTTGCGCGTGAGTTCCATGACGCGGCTTTCACCGGAGACGTTCTCTGCGACCTTGGGATGGCGGAGCGTACAGTGGGCAACAATAAGCTTGCACTCGAAGAGTTGCAGCTCGCGGCACGCTATGCGCGGAGCGTCCAGGATCCAAGATACGAGTCGGTGGAGCATATTCAGATTGGCGAGATCAAAGAGCGGCAGGGAGACCGGGCGGGGGCTCTGGCAGAGTTTCGACGAGCTGAATCGGTGAGCAAGGGGGTCGCATCGCCGGGCAATCTGCTTGAGGCGCGGTACGCGGTCGCGCGTTGGTATGCGAGTGCCGGACAGTTCAGCGAGGCCGAGGATGCGTTGCTACCTGCCCTGGAAGCAATCGAGGGTACGCGCCGCCAGGTGGGCAGTAGCACGCTGCAGGCCTCTTACTTTGCGGCGGAGCGTAAATGTTACGAGCTGGCGATCGATCTAGCGATGCGAGCGTCCATAGTGCGCTCAGCTGACGAGGGCGGTGCTCGTGGGCTGGAGGCAAGTGAGCGGAGCAGGGCGCGGAGCCTCTTGGATGTGCTGAGCGCGAGAGACAGCCTACAGGGCCGCCAGCGGGTCGCGGCCGAAACTCGGCATGTGCAGGCAAAGGCCGCGGTGGAGACCGCCTTCGATCACCGGTTGAGGCTTATGGGAGAGGATAACGCGAAGCGAAAGCTAGAATTGAACTCCGTGGAGATGGCGCAGGCATTGGCAGATCTTGAGCGGAGCGAGGATGGGATGCTCTCGCTGGCGCGGGATACGCCCTCTCCCGCGCCGACGCTCTCCGCCGCCGCGATCGGCAGTGCAAGCGCCACCACCGGCACGGCGTTCTTGGAGTATTCGCTCGGCTCCGAGCGGAGCTACCTGTGGGTGATCGAGGCGGGAGAAATGAAGAGTTATGGCTTGGCGCCGCGGGCAGATCTTGAGCGAATGGCGAGCATGTGGCGGGCCGCGCTGAGGGTGCCCGGGGTAAAAGCAGGGAGCAGCGCCGACCGAAGATTCCAACTTCTTTCAGCTCGTTTGTCATGCGCTTTGCTGCCAAGCTCAGTCCACGCGGCACGGATGGTGATTGTTCCCGACGGTGCTCTGGCGACACTGCCGTTCGCAGCTCTTCCCGGCGAAGGCTGCTCGAAAGCTGCGGAGTCCAGACCTCTTGTCGCTGATCACGAAATAGTGCTGACCCCTTCGCTCTCGGTCTTTCTGTCTGAAAATGCGGCCCCGGCAGGCAGAGTTTATCAAGGTGAGGTTGCGATCGTCGCCGACCCGGTCTTCGACTTTGCCGATCCACGGGCGTCAGGCCTTGCGGGGCAGGGGCTGCCTACGGGGCAAGGGCCAACGGCGGCGGCACTGTCTAGGATCATGAACGCCGGGTACGAAGCTAGTGCCATCCAGAAGACGGTTGAAAGGACAGCCGGAGCTAACCGTGTATTCCTGGCGCAGGGTTTCGATGCGAGTTTAGACACCGTGCTCAGTCCCGCCATGCGGGACTACCGTATATGGCACCTTGCGACGCACGGTGTCTACGACGATACGATGCCCGAGTTTTCGGGGCTGGTCTTCTCGCTTCTTCGACCAGACGGAAGCCCGCGCTTCGGCTTCCTGAAAGCCCCCGATATCGCGGAGCTAGATATATCTGCGGAATTGATCGTGCTGAGTGCGTGCGACTCCGCCGCTGGAGAGTTCCTAGGTGGGGAAGGGGCGATGGGCCTAAGCTACGCATTCATGCAGGCTGGAGCAAAAGAGGTGATTTCTACGCTTTGGAGCATTGATGACAAACGGTCCAGTGCGTTGATGATCGGTTTTTATGAAAGTCTGATCAAGAACGGCGGTAATGCTGCGGCAGCTCTGCGTGAGACACAATTAGCCGTATCGCGCAGACCCGAGACAGCAGCCCCGTACTATTGGGCCGCCTTCGAGTTGACAGCATCAGGCTCAATCGGCCCTCATGCGTTCCGGGATAAAGTGGTTGTCGCGACTCCCTTGATGGGAACGCAAACTCAGACGCCTCTATCCGCTCTACGGGCCGAACGTTGAATTTCCGGTAAACAACTTCCAGTTAGTTCCTGCGGCTCCCGAGCACTCATCCTTACCAAGCCCATGCCTTTCAGACATTTCAACTTGGCGGAGAGGTGACACTTCTACTTGGGCGGTAATACCCAATGTTGTAGCTCATTAGAAATGACAGGGTGGCTAGCGCGTTAGAAATGTCAGTATAGAGCCGTAGCCGTCGTGCTGTGGGAATGTGTGAAATCGCCGCACTTGGCGATTTTGCATATTTCCACAGCTTTGGGCGCTGGCGGTTTTTCGACATAGTCTGGCCCATAGAGCTTCCGCCCGCGCTTCATGTACCCACCCTTGGCGCTGCTGGTCAGCACCGTAGTCGGACGCTTGAGTTCCTGCTGCGCCCTGACGATCGTCAACGCATGACTCAGACGCTTATTCTCGATCGTTGCCGTATGGCTCACCCGCTGGTCTCTGCTGAAGACCCCGTAGGGAAGCAAGTGGCCTTTCCAGCGCACCTCGGGCGGTCGATCGGCGAAGTCGTAGACCTCGACATACTGGCCAGGCAGCTTGTCGGCAAGCTCACTGCGCTCCAGCAGGATCTGCCTGCGATCGTAAGCCAGGCTGAGCTGCTGGCTCACATGACGCAGCTCGCGATGGCACAGGATGTCGGTCAGCTGGGAAGCCTGCACGTTGAGCCTTCGGTGCAGGTTCTCGGTCCTTGCTGGGGCAAGCGCGAACTTCTCGTTGAACCGCTCTAGGAACCCTGGCAGGAACTCGTTGCCCGCAGCCATGTCGCTACTGTTCGCCAGCCGAAGCTCCTTCACCAGCCGATCCTGCAGGGTGCGGTTGGCTCGCTCCACACGGCCCTTGGCCTGGCTGGAGTTCGCGCACAGGATCTCGATGTTGAGCTCTGCCAGTGCGCGGCCGAACTGCGTCATGCCCTGGCCGCCCTTCGCATCTGGCTTGTTTACGCGGAAGACCGTGTGCTTGTCCGAGTAGAACGCAACAGGGCAGCCGTGCACCTGCAGATAGCCTTGTAGCGCCTCGAAGTAGGAGTCCGTGCTCTCGCTTGGCACGAACCGAAGCTGCGTCAGCTTGCTCGTGGCGTCGTCGATGAAGACCAGCAGCGTGCAGGGCTCGCCACGCTGCTCGAACCAGCGGTGATCACTGCCATCGATCTGGACCAGTTCACCATAGCTCTCACGCCTGAGCCGCGGCTGGTGGAAGGTTCTTCGTTGCGTTCGCGACAGCCAGAGACCTTCGGCCATCATCCATCGCCGCAGCGTCTCCTTACCGATCCGGAGCTGATGCTTATCCAGCAGTACCTCGGTCGCCAGCGTCGGCCCAAAGTCCGCATACCTGGTCTTGACTAGCTCGACCGCGTAGTTCCGGATGCCTTCGTTGTGACTCCGGTTCGATATCCTTCCACGCGCCTTGTGGATCAGCCCGCTGCCGCCGTCGGCCTCGTACCGGGCCAGCAGCCGAAACGCCTGGCGCGCGCTGATCGCGAGCACGGCTGCTGCCGCAGCCACCGTCCGACGCCCAGCCCGCACGTCACTCAGCACTTCGATCCGTCTTAGATCGCGCTCGCTCATAGAAATCCATGCCATCCTTAGAACCTGACAGTTCTAATGAGCCCGACGGGGGTGCGGACGAAAAGTTGGACTCTTTGGAGGTAGTCCATGTATTCCTACGAAGATCGCATTCGGGCGGTTCGTCTCTATGTAGAGCTCGGCAAACGCGGCGCAGCTACCGTCCGTCAGCTGGGTTACCCGACAACCAGGGCTCTAAACAGATGGCATAAGCAATACCAACGAGGTCATGATTTACCCGCGGGCTATGTGCGTTTGAGGCCGAAGTATTCGGCTGAGGAGAAGCAAGCGGCCGTGGATCACTATCTGAATCATGGTCAGTGTCTGGCCTGGACCTCGAAATCTCTCGCATATCCCGGGCGCGGGACGCTGGCAGGGTGGGTCGATGAGCAGCGGCCCGAAGCCAGAAAACGCATTGTTGGAAAAGTCGGAGCTCTCCCTCAGCCTCGAGAGACGAAAGAGGCTGCAGTCATCGAGCTGTGCATGCGACAGGAGAGTGCACGCGTCATTGCTCAAAGGGTAGGCGTGAGCAGGCCCACGTTGTACAACTGGAAGAATGAGCTGCT
Organism: Granulicella sibirica; assembly: GCF_004115155.1. Taxonomy (NCBI): domain Bacteria; kingdom Pseudomonadati; phylum Acidobacteriota; class Terriglobia; order Terriglobales; family Acidobacteriaceae; genus Granulicella; species Granulicella sibirica. Next base: position 188,108 of record NZ_RDSM01000005.1, on the reverse strand, counting down.
CGGTCGTGAGGTTCCCACAACGATGAAACGCCACAACGACCCACCGCTTGCTTCTGAGCGGACAGCCCTGGAAGGGCAAATCGAATCTCTCCAGCGCGATATCCAGCAGTTGCAGCTGGAATACGACCTCTTGAAGAAAGCCAATGAATTACTAAAAAAAGATCTGGGCATCGACCTGCATCTGCTGACCAACCGGGAAAAGACGTTGTTGGTTGATGCCCTGAGACAAACTTACCCGCTGTCGCAACTCTTCGGTGCCCTGGGACTCGCCCGCAGTTCCTACTTTTATCACCGGGCACGACTACAAGTCGCGGAGAAGTATGCCGGCCTGCGTGATGTCATTACCGAGATATTCAAAGGGAATCACTCCTGTTACGGCTATCGCCGGATGCGAGCGGCCCTGGTTAGACGGAATATTTCTCTCTCAGAGAAAGTCTTGCGGCGTCTGATGAAACAGGAAGGTCTGGCAGTTTCCACTGCGAGACGCCGTCGCTACGGATCTTACCTGGGAGAAATCAGCCCTGCTCCAGAGAACCTCATCAACCGCGACTTTCGGGCCGCAGCCCCGAATGAGAAGTGGCTCACCGACATCACCGAGTTCCAGATCTCAGCCGGCAGGGTATATCTATCGCCGATCATCGACTGCTTTGATGGGTTGGTGATCAGCTGGTCGATCGGCATGCGTCCAGACGCCGAGTTCGTGAACACCATGCTGGATGCTGCCATCGAGACGATGGCCAATCGTGACAGCCGACCTGTGATCCACTCCGATCGCGGTGCTCATTATCGCTGGCCTGGGTGGCTGACACGCATAAGCGATGCAGGCCTCGTCCGCTCGATGTCGCGTAAAGGCTGTACCCCCGATAACGCAGCCTGCGAAGGCTTCTTCGGGCGACTAAAAACGGAGTTCTTCTACTCTCGGAACTGGAAGACTACGAGCATCGAGCAATTCATCAAGGAAGTTGACGCTTATATCCGCTGGTATAACGAAAAGCGGATCAAGATCTCACTTGGCTCACTCAGCCCTCTCGAATATCGGGAGAAACTAGGACTTGCAGCATAAACAAGTCCAACTTTTCGTCCGCACCCCCACTTACGACATTATTGCTTTGCTCCTACACCTCGGCTATACGTAATCCTCATTATCAGACGTTCCCCGAACCCATCAAATGCCATTGTTCCGATTAGCGCAATGCGGTACAGTTCAAGCATTACAACAACTTTGAAGTTTTGCCGTCTTGAGGCAGGACCTTACGCGCTACTAAACGCGTCAGGGTCGTGGTGTACCGCAATTGCGGTGGCATCTTTGCATCCGGAAAGGCAGCGAGGAGCAGCATGAGCTTTCTTTCGAGACCAACACGTTTTTCACTTGCCGCAACGGCGGTTCTGATCGGATCTACGATCGCTGGGGCTCAAACCTTCCGCGGATCGCTTACCGGAACAATTTTGGACGCTTCGGCCAGCGCGATCCCGAATGCAACAGTCCAGTTGACCAACCCATCCACGAACGAGGTATTAGCCGGCAAAACAAATGGCTCGGGTGACTTTAGCTTTCCCGAGCTATCCGTGGGCACGTACAAGCTTTTGGTCGTTGCGCCCGGTTTCTCCGCGAAGAGCCTCGACAACATTGCTATCGAAGTTTCCAAGGTGAACCATCAGCAGATTTCGCTCTCGGTTGGTTCCGAGTCGACCGTTGTGAACGTCGAGGCTGCTGGGGTCACAGTCGATACCACTACTAGCTCGCTGGTCGCCGTTGTCGACTCCAAGTCTGTGCAGGAAATCCCTCTGAACGGCCGTAACTTCACCCAGATGATCAAGCTAGCCCCTGGCGTTAGCCCCTACAGCAACACAGTGAACGGCTCGCGTACTGCCGGCGTGAACTTCCAAATCGACGGAGCGGACAACAATGACCCGTGGTCGAATGCAGTTGCTTCGAACCAGGGCGGTATCGCAGGGATAGCCGGAGGCCTTATCCCGATCGAGGCAATCGATCAGTTCTCCCTGCAAGCGGCAGGCGAGGCGGATACGGGCCGAAATGGCGGTGCGAACAGCAACATGGTCATCAAGGGCGGAACCAACCACTTCCACGGTGACGTCTTCTACTATGACCGTAACGAACTCTTCGCATGGCTCAGCCCGTCGGTAGCCAAGGGCAGCCGAATTCCAGAAATTCGTAACCACCAGGGTGGATTTACCTTGGGCGGGCCCATCTTCAAGGACAAGACGTTCTTCTTTCTCGCTGGCGAAGTGCAGATCGCCCAGGCAAACAACAGCCTTGCCGACACGGTTCTGAACGACACGTGGATCAACGCCGGAAAACTAATGCTGGCTAATCATGGCTCGGCAGTCAATACCGTTTCCACGAACATGTACGCCCTGCTGTTCCCGGCAGTCAGCCGCGCAACGACCGGTTACCTGAACCAGTACCAGTCCAACGGCGTCAATACCTACAACAGTTATAACGGCATCATTAAGCTGGATCACAATTTCAGCGATAAGTACACGATCTCGGTGCGCTATCTCGGTACAACAGGGGCTCAATCGGCAGATGTGGGTTCGCACTTCGCGGACTACTTTGAAACCGCGCCGATGCACATTCACAATGTCTCAATCGTCCAGACCAGCACCTTCAGCAACAAATTCTTGAATCAGGTCACCTTTGCCGCCTCGTCCTTCCTGCAGGTCTTCAACGACCGGAACCAGAGCTTCGACGTGCAGGGCAACGGCCTGCCGCTTGGCCTGACGGGCCAGTTGGCGCACGGCGCACCGAAGTTCGCGATCGGTTCGTTTGATTACACAGGCGCAACCGCCCCACTGGGTCGTCAGGATGTTACCGGTCACGTGACCGACCAGATGCACTACACGCTGGGCCACCATGACCTCAAGTTTGGTGGCGAGTATCGTCGTGCGAACCTCAACGTGGCTTACTTCGTCAATGGCCGTGGGACGTTCACGTTTGATGGTACCCGCGGGGGCTGGACCAACGCGGACTGCGCGGCGGCGGGTCTCGACACCGGCAACGCCTCTGCTACAGGAGCGAACTGCTCCACTGGCAAGCAGGTTGCTGACTTCCTGATTGGGCAGACGAGCGTAACGGCCGGCGCACAGATTCTGCGTAATAATCCGCAGCGCGTGTATATCGTCAACACGTTCGATGCCTATGCCGCAGACAACTTCGAGGTCAACAAGCGCCTGACATTGAACTATGGCGCGCGTTGGAGTTACCCCGGTGTGGTGAATGACGATCGTAACTCGATCTACAACTTCACCCCACAGCGCGGCTATTTCAAGGCTCCGCTGTACGCGAGGAACACGGGCAACGTCGCACCGCGTGTGGGCTTCGCCTTCACGCCGTTCCGGGATTCCCCTGCAACGGTCGTCCGCGGTAACTTCGGGTGGTTCTTCGATCAGCCGACGGTGGGCCAGTTCGTTTATAACAGTGTCGGAAATGGCGCAAGTGCCGGTATTTTCGGCTCTCCTGGAGACGCCAATGCAGCCATCAACGTATCCAGCAGCACGTACACCCTTGGCACCTCGTCCTTCCCGGCCGGCGTGAGCTTCGGTGCGAACGGTCAACCCACTACATCCCTCGGGATCCTTGCCATCAATCCCAACTACCGCGCTGCCTACATGCAGAACTACAACCTGAACATCGAGCAGCAGTTCGCGAAGAACATGCTCGTGACCGTTGCCTACGTCGGCAGTGTCGGACGCCGTCTGGCGTATGTTGCGGATCTCAACCAGATCCCCGTGACAACAACCGCAGCAGCCCGGGTTCGTCCTTATGCATCACAGTATCCTTACCTGACCGCCATCAACCAGGTGAACAGTGGCGCAACATCAAATTACAACTCCCTGCAGTTCTCGCTGAAGCAGGCTCAGTGGCATGGTGTCTCGGCTACGCTGTACTACACATGGTCGAAGTCTCTGGATGATTCCTCGAGTGCCACCACTCCCATGAACACCCTGAACCTTCGCCAGGACTGGGGTCTGTCGACCTTTGACGTTCGCAACAATGTGTCTGGCTTCGCCAGCTACGCTCTTCCGCACTTTACCAGCCGCGCTCCTCGTCTCACGCAGGGCTACCAGGTGAACGCTCTCTACTCGTTCGCAGGTGGGACGCCAATCAACATCCTCGTCGGAACCAACACCAGTGGATCGGGTGAGGCAAGCCGTGATCGTCCGAACCGCAACGGCGGCGTGATTCCATATGTATCTCGCGTCACCACGTCGACCGCCACCTCGCGTTCGTACTCGTACCTGAACAAGGCGGCATGGTCCGCGCCGTCCAGCGGCACCTTCGGGAACGAGCGACGCGATAGCGTCCAGGGACCAGGCTTCGGTGACGTCGACCTGTCGTTCTTCAAACGCACACCGATTACGGAGCATATCAACACAGAACTTCGTGCTGAGATCTTCAACATCGCAAACCAGGCGAACTTTGCCAACCCCAGCGGCACGCTGACGTCTTCGGCCTTCGGTGTCTTGTCCGCAACACGTAACTCCTCCTCTGCCCCCGGTCTGGGAGCGGGCGAGCCGCGCAACATTCAGTTCGCTTTCAAGGTCAGCTTCTAACGCTGCAAACTGCCCACACGAAGCGAGCCCGGTGTATTCTGCTTTCATTGCAGGGTGCATCGGGCCTTCTCTTTCGCCCAAAGCCACCTTTGACTGGGAGTAATTCAGTGACTCGTTCGCCCATCAAGCTTTTGTCGGTCGCATGCGCGGCTGTATTGGCATTCGGAACAGCCGCACATGCGCAGGACGACGGCGACAAGGTCGATCTGGCTACCCTGAATGCCATTAAGACCCAGGCGTTCCAGAACTCGCAGGTGATGGAGAACCTCTACTACCTGAGTGAGGTCTATGGCCCTCGCGTGAACAACAGCCGCAACCACCGCGCCGCGGCCGACTGGGCGATGAAGCAAATGAAGGCATGGGGTCTACAGAACGTACACCTCGAGAGCTGGGGGCCCTTCGGCTATGGGTGGCAGATCAAGAAGTTCTACGGCGCCCTGGAGAATCCGGCATACGCTGCACTGATAGGCTTCCCGCTAGCGTGGACGCCCGGCACCAACGGCCCCGTCACCGCGGACGCTGTCTTCGCCCCGCTGCACACGGAGGCAGACTTCGCGAAGTACAAGGGCAAGCTGAAGGGCAAGGTGGTGCTCTTCTTCGATCCGCGAACGCTCGAGATGCATACGGATGCGGAAGCGCACCGGCTGACCGACGCGGAGATCGACGCACGCGCGCAGACGCAGGATCCTTCGCACACCGGCTTTGGCGGGCGTGCTGGAGTAGTGGCCCCGCGTCCCGGCGACATCACCCCTTCCACCTTCTCCACCGCCGCGGGCAGTGGCATGGTGCTGCGCAACAAGATCAACGCCTTCTTCAAGGAGGAGGGTGTGCTGGTGGCCGTAACGCCGGGCTACAACGGTGACGGCGGTACGGTCTTCGGCTCTTACGGTGGATCGCAGAATCCAAACGACCCGGTCGGGCCGCCCATGGTCGCGATCACGCCGGAGCAATACAACCGCGTGGTGCGCCTGCTCGACCACGGCGAAACGCCGAAGTTAACCTTCGACATCCAGGTGGAGTACCAGATGGACGACCAGAACGGCTTCAACGTCATCGGCGAGATCCCCGGCACCACGAAGCCGGAGGAAGTCGTGATGGTGGGCGGGCACTTCGATAGCTGGCAGGGCGGCACCGGTGCTACGGACAACGGCACCGGATCCTCGGTCGCGATGGAGGCCATGCGCATTCTCGCTACCACGAAGAAGCCCATGGCACGCACCGTCCGCGTGGCGCTGTGGGGCGGTGAGGAAGAAGGACTGTACGGCTCGCTGGCCTATGTGCAAAAGCACTTCGCGCCGCGCACCACCATGGTCAAGACGCCGGAGTACGACAAGCTGGACGTCTACTTCAACGACGACAGCGGGAGCGGCCGCTTCCGCGGAGTGTCAGCGCTGGGTAACGATCAGTTGGCGGCTATCTTCCGCTCATGGATCGCACCGATCAAGGACCTGCAGATCACAACGGTCACCGGCGTCACCGCAGGCCCAACGCTTACGCCCGGCGGTACTGACTCCACGTCGTTCTCGTGGATCGGCTTGAATGGCGTTGGTTTCATGCAAGACCCGCTGGAGTACGGTACCCGAACCCACCACAGCAACATGGACCTCTACGACCGTGTGCAGAAGGGTGACGTGATGCAGGGCAGCATGATCGAAGCCTGGTTTGCCTACAACGCAGCCACCCGCCCCGAGATGCTGCCACGCATCCCGACGCCCGCGCCCGATCCCAAGGCAAAGGGCTTCTAACGGCTTTCTTGCGCTAACTCTACAGGGGCCGAAAGGCGCAGGCCAATCTATGGGTCAGGCTGCTCCAAAGGGCGCGAGGCCAGACCTCGAATCGAAGCTGGGGCGAAAGAACCCGCGTGTATGCGCTCGAGCTGGTCACCGGGCACGATAACTTCGGGCAGACGATGGCGGCAAGAAAATAGCCCACTATAGTTGTACCGCTATGCAACTTCGCAGGCCTCGTTCTCTCGGGGGAAAGTGTAGCTTTTGCACACAGCAGAGCCGCCCGCGATGTCACAGAATGATGTCTCGACCTCCATTGGAGCAAAGAGACATGGCAGATAGGAAATAACTCATTCGGGCCGTGCCGCGTCGTGTTTCAACGGAAGACCGGGATCTAGCTCGTTGTCTGGCCGAGGCCAGATTCATGGAACGGCGACGGAAGGCACAACCCGTGGAATGGACCTCTCGGGTGCAATCTCAGGCTTTCCTGCGCTGGGCTTCTGCTGTCCCGGCTTCAGGTGCAGAGTGCTTTGGGCAGCTTCGCTGAATGTGCCTCGCTTCGCTCCGGATCCCGACTGCAACCAGTACAGCCACGCCACGGAGACGAGGATAATCAGGACAACGAGCATGATGGCAAGCCATAAAAAACTGCTTGATCTGTCTCCCGAGCCTTTCAACGTTCTCCGGCTAGAGAACTCTTTGCAGCGGAATCTGTCTTTCTTGGCATGGATTGAGCCTACGTCAACAGCACGGACAATTCCCAGTCCCCGGTCGGTCTCATGCGACCGTGAAAGCGCCGCAGCGGGAAAGTCAACGCCAGGAAGAATCAGCCAGAACAGCGAGACAAGTTCTATAGTCGATCCAGGAGCAAATCTCTGGAAGTCTACCTTGTTGACGGTACGTACGAGCTGTTCCGGCACTACTATGCACTTCCTTCCGCATTCGATAGAGAAGGCCGGGAAGTCGCAGCCGTACGAGGTGTGCTCGCCTCAATTCTAAAGATGATCGAGAATGGAGCGACGCACATCGCTGTGGCAACAGACCACGTCATCGAGTCCTTTCGCAATGATATGTGGCCTGGATACAAGACCGGAGCAGGTATCGAACCTGATCTGCTTTCGCAGTTTCCTCTTTTGGAAGAAGCGCTGCGATCACTCGGAGTGGTGGTCTGGCCGATGGTGGAGTTCGAAGCCGATGATGCCCTTGCTGCCGGTGCTCTCAAAGCAGCCGAAGACCCTGTAGTGACCCGAGTCGTCATCTGCACCCCTGACAAGGATCTTGGTCAATGCGTGCGGGGAACGCGAGTCGTTCAACTGGACCGGCGGAAGGGATTGATACGCGACGAGGCAGGCGTTGTCGCAAAATTTGGAGTTCTTCCGGAATCCATCCCTGATTTTCTGGCTTTGGTCGGAGACCCGGCAGACGGCTATCCAGGCCTCAAGGGCTGGGGGGCGAAGTCGACTGCGTCCGTACTGTCACATTACGGAAAGCTTGAGGCAATCCCAAATGACCTGCGAACCTGGACAGTTCACGTAGCGAATTCCGGAACCCTGATTCGAACCTTCGAGGAGCAACGAGATTTGGCTTTCCTGTTCCGTGACCTGGCCACACTTAGAACAGATATTCCACTCTTCGACTCTATTGAGGAGCTCAGGTGGAGGGGACCGACGGCCGAGTTCCCTGCCCTTGCTGCAAGGCTCGACTACTCTCTCCGTTCCAGCAAATGAAATACTCAGGCTGACGGCCGATGGCACCACTCGCTCCGGACATAACCCAATATCGGAAGTGCGTTGCTCCAGGTTTTTGGAGGCTTTGTCGGTCTTTGCCCCATGGCATACCGCGCGGGTTTGGTCGAACTTGCGGATCACTTATGTAGATTTCAGGAAGGATGGCAAAGAGGACAGATTCTGAGAAGTGAAATCGGCAAATAGACCGAGTTCTTCGGATGGCATGTTGAACCTGTTTACCCAATAGGTTGGGTGGCCAAAAGCCTTCGCACCCACCGCATCCCACCCGCCGAATGCCGCGAACGCGATCTCTTTCTTCCGAAGATGAAATGCATCGAGGCTCATTTGGTAAGCGGAAGGATCGGGCTTGAACGCCTTCACGTGATCGGTGCTGAGCTGAAAGTCAAACGCCGATTCCAGACCGGAGGCTTTCACGCAGGCGTGCATCATTGCGGCGGTCGTGTTGGAAAGAATGGCCAGTCGAGTACCTCGCTCACGAAGCGTCCGGACCATAGCGGCGACTTCGGGCCACGGCTTGAGTTCCAGATACTACTTGCTCATATCGACGGTGTAGCCGGGTGTGATAATCTCAAATTCCTCAGCGCGTGCAAAATATGAGGCTACCTTGGCACTGTGGATGATGTTCTTGCTGGGGAGGCAAGCGCTCGTCGGCGTTCATGCCGCCGTTTCCGATCTCGAGCATGTCGGGGTAGTTCCAGTGGCCGGGTCGAGTGTAGGAAGAGATGGCGACTTGGCTGAAGCCAATCTTATCCATGCAATCCCAGGTGTCGCGGATGTCACCGGTGGTGCGCCAGACGTTGCCGCCCACGCGAGTTCCCCAGGTCCAGACATCGGTCATCTCTCCTGGAGCAGCCTACCCGCGGGCTTTTCCGGCCCGAAGATCACCGTGAGCGATTTCTAGAACCATAAGCCCATTGCCGTGAACAGTGAGAAAGACACCGAGCCCGTTCCCGCTCACGGGGTTCGCCTCCTTCGCATCGAAGCGACTCACTAGATCATGTGACGAGGGAAAGCAGCGCCGCAACGCCAAGCGGTGTGCGGGACTGCTTTCCTTTCGGTAAGGTTGGGCTAACAGCAAGCGCCTGTCGCTGCCCTTCGAACCACACGAGAAACGAGGAGCGATCTGCTTCGGGAAGGCGCTGCTGGTTGATCCACTGATAGTAAGCGGCCATGTCGCCATCGATCAGTGAACCCTCCGGATCAAGCTGCGGTGTACTCTCATCGCCCGCCAGCAGCTCGTTCATAGGCCGCTGGCGCTGCCGTGGCGCAAACCGCACCAGAAGGGTCAGCGGCTCAGCTCGCCGGAGTACTTCGCGTGCGGTCCACTGTGCAAAGGTCGTGCTGAAAATCTGCGTACCGGAACCTTCAGTCAGCACCTTGATCTGGAATCGATCCACTATCGAATCGTCTTTCAGCCCTAATGCAGCTGGGGACAGACGCGCCAGGCTATCCCGAAGCTCTTCCGGACCCATGCCGGGCCTGTTCACCTGCTTTTGGATGTACTTGAACAACAGCGTCCGCGTATCTGCCAGCTTTCCATAGGCCACTCCGGTTACCGCTCCACTATGCTCGAGCGGAAGTCCTCCGTCGACGTACCAGTGCGCGTAAGGAACAGGATGCTGCTGCGCACGCGCCTCGACGGCAGCCACCAGGCCCGACAGACCGACTGAAGGGTCGATATTGGTGAATAAAGTCCCATGCTGACGAAGGTTCTGAAACAAGTCTGGCTGGTGCGGCGAGGCTCCCTGCCCGATGACGGCAATGCCCAGGCGAGAGGTTGGAAGAGCTGGTGATACGACCGCTGTTTGCAAACGATTCCCATATGCGATTGCCGCATCATGGAACGCACTCATCTGATGCGTTCGCCACAAATAAGCAGAGAGCAACTCGGTAAAGTCCAGAGGACGTTCGCACCAGGCGAAGGAAGTCTGATCTTCACTAAGTTTGATCTGTGAGAAAGCAGCAAAACACCTCGCCAGATCTACGGCAGAGAGCGACTCGAGATAGTTCAACTCCCGATCGATCCTTGTGCGTTCTACCGGGAATTTGTAGTCATATTCAATGAGTTCCCGGAGCAGGCTTGGTAGAAACGCGAGTGGCAGTTGCCGCAGCAGAACAAGGTGTGCCGACGCAAGCGCACGGGCCAGGGACGGGTAATTCGCGAATTGCGATGTGGTAAGGGTTGCGGGCAGCATGGCTTATAACAGCTCCGTGATCGGCTTACCATGCGACAGCGTGGGGGAGAACCCCATGATGGATCCAAGCGTCGGAACCAGATCGATGGACTCAATCGGACGATCGTAAACCACTCCCTGACGCACGCCCGCGCCCAGCACCATCATCCATGTGGTGCGCGATGCGGTATCACCGGTACGGTGATGCTGAAAGCCATTTCCCCCCGCCTCCATATCTGCATCGCGGCCGAAATCGGGAAGGATAAACATCGTGGTATTTCCTGCGTACTCCGGATCTGCCTGTACCGCCTGCCACACCTCGCCGCACAGCCGATCCGTCCGGCGAATGGCATCCACATAGAGCGAGTAGGCTCCGGAGTGCGCGATATCCACATCATGAAGCGTGAGCCACAGCATGCTCGGCGACTGTTTCCGCATTAGCTGCCGCACAATGTAAACCGAAAGCTCATCAGGACTGGCGGCCGTCCGCGCATGCGTCAAAAAGTCATCAAGCGAAAGCTTCAGGATCGAATCCAGCTGGTGACGCTCTACGTCGCCGTCGGCATCGCTGCCCGCGAGGTGCGGCGTATAAAGCGGAGACTCGTAGTTGTCCCGTAGAAGATGGCCTAGATCTCCCAGGCCACTGCCTGACGAAGCGGCCTGGAGCAGGTGCTTCGGGAGAATAACCTGAGCCCCCATCCCGGGGCCGTATCCCCGCGCTTCACTCTCGCCGATGCGGCTAAAACCATTGCTTGGGGCCACCACCCACGCATTCGACATGGGCCTCTTCAGATCCTTGCGAAAGTACTCGAAGACCGTTGGATGTTCGGGTGGTACCGAAGAAAAGTTGTTCAGCGTCTCGTACACACCTGTAGCCAGGCTCGCTGTCGCTACGTAATGCCCAAGAATTCCCTTATTCATCACATGGGTAAAAAAGGTGGACTGTGGTGCCAGTTCCCGGAGCATATGGGGAATGTTCCGCTGACCCTCAGGTGCAAACGTCTCCTGGTCGCGAGCGCCACCGCCAAAGGTGATCACGATGACCTTACGTTTCTTCGCTACCGACTGCCCACGCAGAAAAGGGCTTCCACCCGCCAATGCAGACCCCAGCAGCAACCCCGAGGCATCGCGCAGAAACTCCCGCCTGCTGCGCGAGAGCGTGGCGGCAATCTCGGCAGGAGATGCCGCGTGGCTTGATTGAAAGGGGTAATACATGGCCCGCCTCTTCTATAAAACGAGAAAGCGGACGTCCCCGCAAGGGAGCTTCCACGTTCCTCCACTTCGTTGATTCTAGTAGTACAACTTCAGAGCGAACTGGATCTGCCGCGGATCGTACGGTGCATCGCGGGTTGATCCGATCTGCCCAAAGGTAGAGCTGTTGAAGTTGAGCGAGTTCCCGATGGCCGTGACCCCGTTGCCGCCGAAGCCCGGAGCACTGAAGTTGGGGTGGTTGAGGATGTTGAAGAACTCCGTGCGGAACTGCAGACGGTAGCGCTCCGTAAAGGCAAAGTCTTTGAAGAGTGAGAAGTCCAGACGGTGGAAGCCGGGCCCGGGAGCAGTTCCGGGCTTTCCGCCGAGTGCGGCGAGTCCGGTGAGCGGAACGCAGCCAGCCGGCGAATTGACGATCGGCACAGGGTTTGCGGCGGTGCCACCTATCAGGCATGGCTGTTGAAATGCTGCCGGGTTGTTGAAGAAGAAAGGCTTTATGGAGGAAGTTGCCCCGCTGGTAACTGTCCTCAACTGGATGCCGCGCTTTTGATCCTGTCCAGGAGTAAGCAGCGAGATGCAGCCGGTGCCCGTGGTGGTACCGCTTGGACATGAGATGGTAATTGGCTGGCCACCCTGCAATGTCACGAGGTAGTTCAGGCTGTATCCGCCAAAGACGGCATTCTTCAGCCTGGAGTTCGCCAGAAACTTCTTCCCCTTGCCGAGCGGAAGTTCATACCCGCCGCTAAAGTGGAGGACGTTGCGAATGTCAAACGCGGCGGGACCCCAGTCAAATGCGGTACCGCCACCTGGGATATACGGTGCGCGGTATCCTCCGAGGCTGCCACCGTTCAACAGATCGTTGGCATCCGTCAGCGTCTTCGACCAGGTGTAGGTCAGCAGGAAGTAAGCTCCGTTACTCATCCGCTGCTCCAGCTTGGTCTGCAGGCCGTTGTAGATGCTCGAACCCTGATTCACCTGGTAACTGCCTCCGACGGCAAAGTCGCGGAACGGCACATAGCTCGGATTGGTCGCGCTTATCGGCAAGTTCCTGTTACCCGTGAGACTAAGGTTCGCAGGAAGAATTTGCGAGGGGCGATTATCCCCAGGTCCCACTTGCAGATTGGCCGCATGCGTGTACACATACGCCACCGTGGCCGACATATTTCTTGTAATTCCGTACTGCACACTCAGGTTCGAGCTGATCGTATTCGGCGTTTTGAAGTTGAACTGCAGACCCTGCAGGCCGATTCCGGTACCCTGAACGGCAAGCGGCGTAAAGGCGGCGCAGGTCAGACCCACTTCGAGCGTCGCGCTCCCTCCCGGACCGGCTGAGGCGCATGTGCCGTAGGGATTGACGCCCGTCGCGAAGGGTGCGCTGTCCGTAGTGCCCGTAAAGGTGTAGCTGTAGGAGAACGGATAGTTGCGCCCGATATTTGGTCCGTATCCCGCATTCTCGAACGAGTTGAAGAAGTACCCGATGCCGGCCCGGAGTGCCAGGCGGCTGTTCGGAGCGTACGAAAAGCCAAAGCGAGGAGCGAAGTTGTTCTTCGACACCTTGCCGACGCCCTGACCGTACGCATCTGTCGAGAGCAGGGTGATCCCATCCTTCGCAAGGAGATCCAGGAAGCCATTCCCGTTCAGGCTTGGGTTGTTCGCAGTGGAGCTAAGAGCACGAGGCGTCTTGCCCGAAGCAGGGATAAGGAACGTTGGCGCATTCAGCGGGCCACCGTACTGGATAAAGTTTGCCTGTGCGCCATTGGTCTCGCTGATCGGCCCGAAGAAGTCATAACGCATGCCTATGTTCACCGTCAGCTTTGGAGTGAACTTGATGTCATCCTGGAGGTACCCGGCGTAATAGGAACGCTTGTCGTACGTCTTGGCAATGCTGGATGCTTGCACCTGGTTCGAGCCGCCGACGAAGCCGATCCCTCCGGGCACCGTTGCAGCCGTTGGGGTCAGCAGTAACTGTGCGCGACCAGTCTGATCGCCTGTCGTGCCCGGGAGCCCGGCGTAGTTACCGGAGAACGATATCTCTCCACGTCCGAAAGGTGGCTGCAGTGTATTGAAGTGCACGTCTTGATACTCAAATCCAGCCTTGATGCTGTTGCGGCCGATCACCTTGCTGAAATCGTTGACAAACTGATACGTCTGGCTGATCTCATCGGAGGGCAGATAGTCGCTGCTTCCGATATTGTTGAGGCCCGAGATAATGATGGCGGGCAGACCGCCGTTCGAATTGCCTTGCGGTACACCCTGAATGCCATACTGCGCCGGGATGCCCGAAGTGCTGCCGAGGGTGCCTGTACGTGTCGTGTGCAGGTGGTTCGCCCCGACGCGAGCCACGTTGACCATACTGCCACTAAAGACGTGGGTATAGGCAACAACTCCCTGTTCGGAGCGAGCCGTCTGGATTCCCTGCTGGAACCCGCCACCGTCCGCGACACCACCAAAGATACTGGGGATAAAGTTCGGATCGTCCACGAAGCTGACACGCCCGAAGATCTGGTTCGCCGAATTGACGTTGTAGTCAATGCGCGTATCGAACGCATTGCGATGCTCGTACAGCGCTGGGCTGTTGGTGTAGTTGGAGGTAAAGTTACCTGTCGTGGGTGTGGGGTATAGGCTCAGCAGTTTGACTGCATTCGGGTCGATGCGGCTGGTGGGAAGCTGGTTGAGCGTGCAGCCCACGAAACTGTTGCTGCTCGCAGCGCAATTCGTGTTGATCGGATCGCGAACAAACCCTGTCTGAGTCGCCGCTCTCCCGGAGGCCTGATCAAGCGCACCGGCCGTGGTGGCTCGCGTCGTCGCCGGATCAAGGATGGTCCCAAACGGAACGGTCCGACCGAGAGTATCGGTCCGCGGAGCACCCGACTGCCCTGTGATGAGGTCCCCAAGGTTGGTAAATCCACTGTTACGCTCGGAAAGCGTAGGCACCGTGCCGGTCAACACAGTTCCCTGAACACGCCGCAACCCCTCATAGTCTCCGAAGAAAAATAGCTTGTTCTTGAGAATCGGGCCGCCTATCGATGCGCCAAATTGGTTTTGCCGCAGCTTTCCCTTCTTTGTCCCGTTGTTATTCTCGAACCAGTCCGCAGCATCCAGCTTGTCGTTGCGAAAGAACTCCCACACCGCGCCGTGGAACTGGTTCGTCCCGCTCTTGATGGTGGCGTTCAGCACCGCGCCGGCTGATCGGCCAAGTTCCGCACTGAAGTCCGCGGTCTGCACCTTGAACTCCGAGATCGCATCGACTGGCGGCAGAATCACGTAGTTGGTTCCATTGAGAAAGTCCGCCGCATTGGAGTTATTGTCGATGCCGTCCAGCAGATAGTTGTTTTGCGCTGACTGCAGCCCGTTCGCGGTAAACGCACCGGAAGCAGCGTTTCCACGCGTGTCATTCTGCGAAACGTTGACGCCGGCGCTCAACTGCGCCAGAAAGGTAAAGTTGCGACCATTCAGGGGAAGCGACTCGGTAGTATGCTCGTCGATCACCTGCCCAACCGAAGACTCATCGGTCTGTAATTGCGGCGGAGCAGTCGAGACCGTCACTTCCGTTCCGGTCGCGCCTACCTGTAGTGTGACATTTACTTGTAACTGTTGACCCACGGCAACCGTCAAGGCCTGCTGCGTTGTCGTTGAAAACCCAGGAGCCGCTACGGTCACAGTGTAGTTACCGATACGTACTGGAGAAAACGTATAGTCTCCGGTCGACGTTGATTTGGTCTCTACCGTAATCCCCTGATCGGTGTTTCTCAGCGTCACGGCCGCTCCAGGCACAACCGCACCCGTGGAATCCTGGACGACGCCCGTAATGGAACCCTGGTCAACCTGCGCGTGAATGGCCGATGGCGTGAAAAAGCTGAAAAACACTGCCGTGACAAGCAGCAACGCTGCCCATCCTGAACACCTGAACTTCGCTCGCATCATAGCCATCCCTGCCTCCACGAAGTGAATCATCCGTGCTGCCGCCGGTATCCTGGTGCCCCGATCCGGTCTTGAAACGGGGGCTAGAAACCGATCCATTCGGTTACCGATAACTTCTTCTCTTTTTGCGCAACCTAGCGTAGGACCGAGGACCGCTTTCTGTCAAATGAAGTATTGTCAAATGAAGTATTTAGCTCGGAAAATATCCCGCACACCCAACTTGGCGCTTCGGTGGCATCGTCGCAGGGCTAATGCCCTTTGTTTATAGTGGGTGGCTGGACCGAAAGGGCTAGATCGTCGGGTCAGGTTAGAGCATGGCAGGAACAAACGACGCTATCTACAGGCTGAACCGCAGATCGCTCATCAAGCAGCTTGGTTTGGCTCCTTTGCTGTTACGCCCTGCCGCCTTCTCGGCTTTGGCTGGACGTGCCCCGCACATGGATTCTTATCAGGGTGGCCCGCAGCCGTTCAGCGATGTGCGTTATCTTCCCCAGTATCCTGTTCGGTCTCCACTCGAAGATGTCCTGCGCCTTGTCAGGCCCGGTTCTGATGCATACCCAACCGAGGAATACGCCGCTCAAATCGAAGCCATCCTCGCGGTCTGGGGACGAAGCATGCAAGCGGGTGACCTCCAGGCAATCGTTAAGGACTTTGCACCCCGCCTTGAAGCATCGCCTCTTACGTTCGTCAACCAGACAAAGCTTCGTGACAAACACGGCGTAGCCTGCTTCAAGCGCTCTTTCGGTCCCGTGCAGACAATGGGCGCGCATGTACTGGCAACGTCGCTCCGTGAGTGGATTGGGGTGGGCACCCATTTGCAGCAGGTTGAGTTTCAGCTCACCTCACTGGAAGAGCACGTCGGTGATCCCCGCATGCTCCTAACATCCATCCGCTACAACCTGACCATAGAGAAAGAGGACCGTAGCCGTGAACAACGCGTTGGATCCTGGCGTGTGATCTGGTCTGACCAAAAGACTGCGGCCTCTGAAACGAAATGGATCACCACGCGCCTCGAAGCTTCCACAGAGTCGGCAGCCCTCGTTCGCGGCGGGGGGTTCGTGGACGTCTCGCACAATGCGCTTGGAGCAAACGCTTCCTATGGGCAGCAGCTTCGTAACGGCTCGGACTACTGGCGCACCGTCCTGGACGGAGCCAGCGGGATCGACGTGTATGGAAACAACGGGGTCGCAGTGGGCGACTACAACAACGATGGCTTCGATGACCTGTACGTCTCACAGCCAGCCGGACTGCCGAATCGTCTGTACCGGAACCGTGGCGACGGCACGTTTGAGGACGTGACGGAAAAGGCCGGGGTCGGCGTGCTCGACAATACGGCCTGTGCCCTCTTCGCCGACTTCCGCAATATCGGCCTTCAGGATCTGCTCGTAGTCTGCGGCAGCGGTCCTCTGCTCTTCCTCAACCAGGGTGACGAAACCTTCAGGCTCAAGCCGGACGCCTTCCGCTTCCTGCACCCTCCCCAGGGTACCTTTACCCATGCTGCCGTCTCTGACTACGACCGCGACGGCCGCCTCGATATCTATTTCTGCCTTTACAGCTACTACCTGGGGCTTGACCAGTACCACTATCCAACTCCTTACTTCGACGCTCGCAATGGTCCACCTAATTTCCTCATGCATAACGAGGGCGACGGGACCTTCACGGACCGCACCGAAGCCGCGGGCCTGAACCGGGAGAACGATCGGTACAGCTTTGCCTGTGCCTGGCAGGAAAATGCGGGCAACTCTCCCGACCTGTATGTCGTGAACGATTTCGGTCGCAACAACCTCTACCGCAACAAGGGGAACGGCACCTTCGAGGCGGTATCGGCCGCCGCCCATGTGCAGGATGTTGGTGCGGGCATGAGTGCCGCGTGGGCCGACTACGCCAACACGGGCCGTCCCGGGATCTACGCGGCGAACATGTGGTCCGCCGCAGGGCAGCGCGTCTCCCAACTGCAACCCTTTCACTCCTCCTCAACGCCTGCCGTCCGCGAACTCTACCAGCGACACGCGCGCGGGAATGCTCTCTATCGCAGCGAACCTGACGGCGCTTTCACGAACGTCAGCGAAGAGGCTGGCGTCGAGATGGGCCGCTGGGCCTGGGGATCGGACTTTTTCGACTTCGACCGCGACGGTCACGCCGACCTCTACG
The DNA here is from genome assembly GCF_004115155.1 of Granulicella sibirica. Classification (NCBI taxonomy): domain Bacteria; kingdom Pseudomonadati; phylum Acidobacteriota; class Terriglobia; order Terriglobales; family Acidobacteriaceae; genus Granulicella; species Granulicella sibirica. Next base: position 170,603 of record NZ_RDSM01000005.1, on the reverse strand, counting down.
TGACCAACGGCTACATCACCGCTCCCCAAACACCATCCGCTCCGACCAGCGATCTCGACAGTTTCTTCTGGCGGCAGGTGGTAGGGAGATCTCCCGATGATGCCAGCCCTTCCCTCGCCTACGAGCGCGGCTGGAATGCCCTGAACGAACTCATCCGCACCGACAGCTCCTGGAGCGGTCACGAACGCAACGTAGCACTCGCCAACAACGGCGACGGCACCTTCACCGAAGTCTCAGGCCCCCTCGGCCTGGACTTCCTCGAAGACGGCCGCTCCTTCGCCCTCTCCGACCTCGACGGCGATGGCCGCCTCGAAATCATCCTCAAGAACCGCAACGGACCCCAGATCCGCATCCTTCACAACAATATGGAGCACCTCGGCGACGCCATCGCCTTCCGCCTTCGTGGCACCCACTCCAACCGCGACGCCATCGGTACCGTGATCACCCTCCACTGCGGAGACCTCGTGCAGACCCGCTCCCTCCAGGCTGGCTCCGGCTTCCTCTCCCAGCACACGAAGGAACTGTTCTTCGGTCTGGGCAACGGCACCGAACCCATCCATGCGAACATCCGCTGGCCCAGCGGCGAGAGCCAGCAATTCCACGATCTTCCTCGTAACACCCGCATCCAGATCGTCGAAGCCGATCCCTCACCCAGGGTCACTCCATTCGCCCCGACCGCGGAGACCTACACCCATCCGAGCCAGCCAGTCGAGGGTCAGACGATCCCAACCACGATCGCAACCTGGCTTCTCGATCCCCTCAAAGCACCTGCATTCACGCTGCCCAACCAGCAAGGCATTCAGACCTCCCTCGATACCTTCGCCGGTCGTCCCGTTCTGCTCCACCTCTGGTCCACCGCCAATCCAACCTGGCAAACCGAGCTTCGCACCCTCGACACCATCCCGCCAGCTACGCTCACCGTCCTCGCCCTCAACCTCGGCGACCCTGCCCCAGAGCAGCACATGCGCTTTCACATGCTCAAGGCAACGGCTGAGGTCGGCGGCATCTACAACATCGTCTTCCGTTACCTCTTCGACCGCCGCACCAACCTGCCCCTTCCCACCTCCTTTCTACTGGATGTCCACAGCATGATCGTCCGGATCTACCAGGGTCCAATCAACCCGCAGGACCTTCTCGCCGATCTCCGCCTGATTCCCACAACAACCGCCGCACGCACAGCCCTTGCGCTTCCCTTTCCCGGCACCCTCTATCAGGGCTCATTCCACCGCAACGACTTCACCTTCGGCGTAGCCATGTTTCAGCACGGGTACCTGGACCAGGCTGCCGCCTCCTTCCAGCAGGTCATCGCCGACCGCCCCAACGACGCCGAAGCCCATTACAACCTTGGCACCCTCAGCCTCCGCCGCAACGACTTCCCAAGCGCCCGGCAACACCTGAAGCAAACCCTTGTACTGAAGCCCGACTACCCCGAGGCCTGGAACAACCTCGGTATGATGGCCGCCCAGGAGGGCCAGACCCAGGAAGCCCACGAAAACTTCAATAAGTCCCTTGCGCTCCGCCCGAACTACCCCACCGCCCTGCTTAACCTTGGAAACCTCTACCGCCACGAGCGCAACTTCCCGGAAGCTCAGACCTACCTCACCCGCGCCCTTGCCCTCCAACCCGACGATCCGGAGACCGACTACAGCCTTGGCATGCTCTTCGCCCAACAGTCCCTGTTCCCCGCAGCCGAGGAGTACCTCCAGAAAGCGATCGCTCTACGGCCCGACTACCCCGAAGCCCTCAACAACCTCGGCGTCCTCTACGTCCGCCAGGGCGACAACGCAAGGGGCGAGCAGCAGTTCCTCACGTGCATGAGGCTGAGCCCCGCATACGAAGGGACCTACCTCAATCTGGGCAGCCTTTACCTGACCCAGGGCGACAAGCCGAGAGCCCGCAAAGTCATTCAGGATCTGCTCCGACTGAACCCCCAGAGCTCAGCTGCCAAAAAGGCGCTGCAAACCCTTGACGAGTGATTCATTGGTCTGACCTGTGGTGGAATATCTTCCTTAAAATTGGTGTGAAATGTAACCTATTATGTTTCTTGCTGCAATCGTCGTGTTCTAAAGGGGTTACGGGTTGACGATGGAAATTTCCCAATGTTTCACCAGAAGGTTTTTGTGGTGCAGAACGTGGGGCGAAGTATGGAAGAGCTGGACAGCGGTGTGGTATCCGGAAGTGGTCTGTTTTGGCTTCGATACCGGTAGTCACCGACAGGCACCAGTCCGGGAGCCGCCAGCCGCCGCCGTATAATCGCCCCGTATGCTGCTCCCCCGCCGCCACTTCCTTGGTTCATCCCTCCTCCTCCTCGGGAACACGCTTACCGAAGCCCTGGCCACTCCGCTCCACCGCTGGACCGACCCAGCCCTCCTCCAGACCATCAAAGCCCCCACACCCCCAGTCCAGTTTGTCGACGTAGCCAGGCAGGCAGGCCTCACCATCCCTAACGTCTGGGGGGGCATTGATCACAAGCGATCCATCATCGAAGCCAAGGGCAGCGGCCTTGCTTTCTACGATTTCGACCATGACGGCTGGCTCGATATCTATCTCACAAACGGCAACCGCCTCGGCACCGAGTGGCCAACCGGCAAAGCCCCCACCGCCCACCTTTACAAGAACAACCGCGATGGCACCTTCACCGACATCACGGAAGGATCCGGCCTCGGAATCACCGGCTGGCAGACCGGCGTCTGTGTCGGCGACTACAACAACGATGGCCTCGACGACCTGTTCTGCTGCTTCTGGGGTCAGAACCGCCTCATGCGCAATCACGGAGACGGCACGTTCACCGACGTGACCAAACAAGCCGGTCTTCTTCAGGACCGCGTCCGCTGGGGAGCTGGCTGCACGTTCCTCGACTACAACCGCGACGGCCACCTCGACCTCTTCGTCTGCAACTACCTCAAACTCGACCCCAGCGAGATCCCCCCCGCCGCCGACACCCACTTCTGCCAGTGGAAGGGTGTTCCCATCCTGTGCGGCCCGCGCGGCCTGCCCGCCGACACGAACCTCCTCTATCGCAACAACGGGGACGGAACCTTTACCGATGTCTCGGAGAAGTCCGGGATTCTCAAGCCGGGTCCGCGCTACTCCATCACCGCCGTCAGCTATGACTTCGACAACGACGGCTGGCCCGATATCTACATCGCTGTCGACTCACAGCCAAGTATCCTTTTCAGGAACAACCACGATGGCACCTTCACCGACATCGCCGTCGCAGCGGGCTGCGCCTACTCTGAGGGCGGTCGCGAACAGGCAGGCATGGGAGTTGCCGTCGGCGACTACGACTGCGACGGCAACTTCGACATCTTCAAGACCAACTTCGCCGACGACACCAGCAACCTTTACCACAACGACGGGAAAGCCTCATTCACGGACCTCACTACAGACGCCGGGACCAGCGTCAACGACCAGTTCGTCGCGTGGGGCTGCGGCTTTCTCGATATCGACAATGACGGCTGGCAGGACATCATGCAGGTCAACGGGCATGTCTATCCGGAGATAGACAGCTACCACTTCAATCAAACCTTCAAGAACCCCCGCCTTGTTTACCGCAACCTGGGAAACGGACGCTTCAAGGATGTGTCCGCCCAGATGGGTCCGGGCATCGCCCAGCGTTTCTCGAGCCGCGGCGCGGCGTTCGGCGACTACGACAACGACGGCGGCATGGACGCTCTCATCCTTAACATGAACGACGTGCCATCTCTCTTACGAAACACCGGCGTCGCGTCCGGCAACTGGATCAAGCTCAAACTGATCGGCACCCATTGCAACCGCACAGCGATTGGCGCCCGCGCCCGCGTGACGACCGGCAAACACACGCAGATGGATGAGGTCCACAGCGGCACCAGCGTCATGTCGCAGTCCGACCTCCGCCTTCACTTTGGACTCGGCCAGGCGGGCTTCGCCGATACGATCGAAATCATCTGGCCCACCACCGGCAAATCAGAAAAGTTCACCCACATCAAGGCCAATCAGATTCTCACCATCCGCGAAGGCCAGGGCATCATCGCGACGGTTCCCGGCAGCCCGCGAAAGCCCGCCTAACGTCACTTCGTATGTGTATCCCCGGACGTTACAAGGAACTGCTTTACCTCGCGCCGTTCCCGCTCGACCGCCTCTGCTTTGTCCTTGACCAGTTCCTCATGCCGCGCAAACTCAACTCTTGCTCTCTCTGAATTACCCGCGCGGTCATATAACACTCCCAGCCGATAATGCGCCTCCGCCAATGAAGCATCGGCCTTGATCGCCCGCTCAAACTCCGCCTGCGCACCCGCATTGTCTCGCCGTGCGAGGGCCAGGATTCCAAGTTGCAGATACCCCTCGGCGAACTGCGGGTTCAACGCAACCGCCTTTCGCAGCAGATCCGCCGCACGCCCCTGCTCCCCGGGTTCCCTGCCCTTTATAAGGATCATCGCCTCGTAGTAATTCGCATCCGCATCCTCGGGACGCATGCTGACAAATCGCTTCAGCTTTTTACCCACGCAAGCCGCGGGCGAAGGCGATGCAAGCCCCACCTTCCCAAGAAAAACGTACGTCTCGCGGTTCGCAGGATCGAGGTCGGAAGCCTCGCACAGCCGCTCGGCCGCCTCATCGTATCTGGCGCCGCCGAATAAAGCTGCCCCTTGTCCCATCTTCAGCCGTTGCGACTCCGGGTGCAGTTGAGCTCCCCTGGAAAATACCTCCACGGCCTGCCAGATCGCTCGATGCACCAGAAGCTCCGACCCCCACGCAAAGTAATTCGCCTCACTTGGCTCAAGCGCGGTTGCCCGTTCGTCCTCTCGCGCTGCAGCGAGCGGATCGCCCAACCGCTCATCCAGATCCCCAGCCAGTGCGTGGTAGGCCGCTCGATCCTCTTTCTCCAGCGCCCGCATCACATGCTGCCGCGCCCTCGCAAAGTCTCCCTCACCCCGGCACGCCAGGGCCGCGTTATATTCATCCGGAGCCGATCCACCGTGAAGCCGGGACGCTGTTTCGAGAAAGCCGGAGGCTTCTGCATACCGCGTGGCCTGCAGATAAAAGTCCCCCAACGCCCGGTTAGCAGCATAGCTCTCCGGCTGAGCGGTGACTGCCTCGCGCAGGGCAACTTCCTTCGCGCCCTCTTCCCTCTTCGAGCCCGGACCCCTCTCTGGCGCTGAGTTCTTCAACGCCGCCGTCTGCCGGGCGATCTCTTCACTCGTACGCAACGTCGCGTCAGAGCCGTGCCCTCCGACCGCCGTCCAGTCAGTGATTCCCGCCACGGTGAAGTTTGGCTTATCCGCAAAATCCATCGCGGCCTGTGCCCCGGCACCTGTCTTCACCACGATTCGCAGACCCTCTCTCGGCTCTGCGACTGCCAACTCTGCGACTGCCAACTCTCCATGCCGGTGATCGACGGTATCCGCGCTCAGGACATAGCGGGTTTGCGGCGGCGACTTCAGTTCGAACGAGCCGGAGGCGTCCGTAGTAACGGTCACGTCGTCCGTTGCCTGTTCACGCAGTTTCACCTCGGCACCTGCTGCCGGCTTGCCATCCAGGCCCACCACCTTACCCGTCAGCAGAATCGCTGTGGGCGCCTGCCCAACGAGGAGAGCGCTCCTCATGGGGATCGCGAACGCGAGGACGAGTAGAGGCAGGATGACGCATCGTCGCTTCTTGTCGGCCTCGTGTGTGGTGCACTTTAGTCCCAAAAGTGCTGACATTCGAATCATCGACCACATGGTACTTCATCCGTCGGGCATTGCTTCCATCGGTGGCTCGGCGAAAAGAATTTCGTGCCATCGTTCTCATAGAACTCGACCACGCTGTCAATCGAATTTCCGGCTGCAAGTCCGAGCGATGAGTCCCCAAGCCGATGTCTCGGCATACAGATCCATGTTGCTATTGTTGGATGGGGCAGCGACATCTTGGCCTTGCAGAGCTACGACATTGTTATTGCTTTTGCGCCTCAGTTCCACCAGACATGAGACAGCATTATCAGATGCAAGAAGTCCCGGCCTTTAGTATTGACAAGCGGTTGTCGCGCTCGAGTTCTCCATAACTCCTATCCAGCCATTTACATGCTCGACAAGCGCTCGGAAAAGCACGCCAGGCTCATAGCCCGATCAGATCGGCTGCCTGTAAATAAGAATTGACCTGCTGACTGTGTTCCGGTATCTTTTTGCTCGTTCCCGCAGCCCCAAGATGACGGTTCTGTGTCCACGATCATATCTGCTGTCCAATTGCATGCGCCATTCGCGCCATTTTCCGTTCACTTCGGGCTATGGAGATCCGTCGTGAGGTCGGCTTGTACGCTGCAACGCTTCGATCCGCAGCTACAAAACTAATTGCTCTACGGGTAACTTATGTTTTGCATCGATAACTCGCTGACTTATATAGCTGGGCGTGGCGACAGAGTATTCACTATGCTGATGCCACCCTCGCGCCTCTTAGACTGCAGCCAGACAGAACGGCGAGTTCACGCAGCATGGCGGGCTATCTAGCTCCTAAACTCCTTGAAGTAGCTCGGTTTGCCCTCACTCAGCACGATTTCAAACTGCATGCTCTTGCAGGAAGTATCTATCAACCCGAGGCCAAGCAGATATCACCGTTTACGAAGGGGGGAAAATGTCCGATTCGAGAATCGCTGAAGAGTCATCGACCATCCACGCACAGACGCAGTCCCAGGAAGATAACCCCGACTCATCTGCACCGGCTGGCGGTTCGCCCAATGATTTCCTGTCCTACAAGCGTATCGAACTCGGCTGCGTCACAGACCTCAAACGCATCATCGATCTCTCCGTAAAAACTAAGATTAATCCCTCGATCGTGGACCTTACTCGCGAGGTGCTCAGCCGCATCGAGAACAAACGCTTCCTCATCGCTGTCGTCGGTGAATTCAAGCGTGGCAAGAGCACTTTCATCAACGCGTTGCTCGGCAAGAATATCCTGCCGTCGGACGTAGAGCCCTGCTCCGCCACCTTGAATCGCGTCACCTACGCGCTTCGACCCTCAGTCACCATCCACTACAAGGCCGAGCCCGGAGAACAGGCTCGCACCGAAGAAATCGACATCACCCAGCTTTCCGAATACGTTACCAAGCTGACCCCGCAGTCCGAATCGAATGCCGCCCAGGTGGAAGAAGCCATCGTCCATTACCCCACCGAGTACTGCCGCAACAATGTCGACATTATCGACACCCCGGGGCTGAACGATGACGACACAATGACCGCCGTGACTATGTCCGTCCTGCCCAAGGTCGACGCCGCCATACTGGTCATCATGCCAGAAGCTCCTTTCGACCACTACGAAGGCGAGTTCCTCACCCGCCATTTGCTGCTCAACGATCTCGGCCGCGTCCTCTTTGTGGTCAACGCCATGGATCGCCTGCGCTCCCCGCGCGATCGCGAAAAAATTGTCAAGGTGATTGAAAAGCGCATCACCGATGCCGTTGACATGCGCCTCAGGGAGCAGTTTGACCCTGCGAGCGAAGACTTCAAGCGCTATCGCCAGCAGATCGGTAACCCCACTGTCTTTCCGCTCTCCTCCGCCCTGGCACTCGAGGCCCAAGAGAGCGATAACAAGAAGCTGATGGAAGAGAGCCGCTTCTCCGAGTTCACGTCCGCGCTTGAAAAGTTCCTCACTCACGGTCGCGGCACCATAGAACTCCAGGTCATCGCGAATCGCATCCTCGCCACGAGTGAAGAGATCGTCAAGAAATTGAATATCGAGTTCGGTGCCATCAGCATGGCTCAGCATGAGTTTCAGGCCAAGTACGAACAGGCCGTCGCGGAACTCGAAAGCCTTCGTAGCCGCCGTGATGCCGAGATCCGTAAAATCGATAATGCCAAATTCCGCACGCAGCAGCGCCTGCTACCCATGGTCGCCCGCCTTGGCGACGATCTCGCTGCGGCCGCTGGAGAGGTCATCGACGCAACCCATCCGACCTCAGACGATCTCACCAAGGACAAGCTACCCGCCTTCACCGAAGACCTGAACAAGCGCATCAGCAGCGCCGTTAAGCTGCGCGTCCTTCGCTCCTCGGAAGCACTTCAGCTCGAAATCGAACGGGATTTCCAGGTTGAGATCGAGCGTCTTAAGGATTTCGCTGTTAACGTTGGAGAGACCCTCGGCGGCATCGAGCAGCAGTTCGGCACCGTGCAGCTTGATCCATCCGAACAGGCCACGCGCGGCAATGAGGCCATCGTCGCCGCCATCTCCGTCTTCACCGGCTTCGGGGGGATATGGTCAGGCTATCGCGAAGCCGGCTTTAAGGGCGCGGCTGTCGGAGGAGTCGCCAGTGTCGGAACCTTTTTCGTCGGCGGCCTCCTCCTCGGAGCGATCAGTCTTCCTCTCTCGCTTCCCATCATGATCGGCCTCGGGCTCATCTCGATCTTCACCGGAGGCAAGATGGCGCGCTGGGCCTTCAGCGAGGACCGCGCCGAGCGCTTCATGACCCGCTACCGCAAGGAGATCCTCCAGCGCATCGACGAGGAGGTCAGGAGCCGCAACCTCTCCCACTCTGTTGACGAAAATAACGAGAACCTTTTCGCGACCCTCAAGGACCGCCTCATTGGCGAGCTCAGCCGCTCCATCGACCAGACCCAGGCTACCCTCGACGGCCTCCGCGACAACCGCGCCCGCAATGAGGTTCTCGACCAGCGCAGCCGCCAGGAATCCGAAGAGATTCGTGATGAGGTCATCGCTATCCGCAGCAAGGCTCTCCGGCTCTCCAACCAACTGGCCGAGATTACCCATGTCTAAGCTCCAGACTCTCGATCCCACTCTCGATGTCAGTCTGGATTTCGCCACGTTCGCCCGGGAACGAGACCGCAATCTTTCTGCCCACACTGGTCCCGGAGGTGTCGCCGACTACGCCTATGGCCTTGACTACTCCCTCCGCCAGAAGATCGCCTCCATCGGCGCCGCTCGCCAGTTCGTGCGCTCGATTGCCGCCGCAACGGAGCCCATCCAGAAACACATCCACGCCATGGAAATGGTGGCGGTCGGCCCCCGCCAGTTCCCCCACCTCCATGCCATTGGCGAGAACTGCGCCCGCCGCCTCGGCATCGGCATCCCCCGCATCTACATCATGGCTTCACCGGAGCTCTCCGCCTACACCATCGCCACTGATGACGTCGCCCCGATGCTTGTTCTCTCGTCCGAACTCGTTGAAAAGCTCACCGAGCCCGAGCTCCTCTTCGTCGTTGGCCACGAGTGCGGCCACGTCCACAACCTGCATGGAGCCTACAATACCGCCGTCCAGAATCTCACCAATCCGCTCGCCCGCCTCATCTGCCAGAAGATGGTCGGGCTTGGCGTGGCCTACGACGTCATCTCCACCCTCGGTCAGGCCAGGCTAGTCACTGGCGTTGTCGCTGGTGCGCTGCGCATGTTCTTCCTATCCTGGAGCCGAGCTGCTGAGGTCACCTGCGACCGCGCCGGGCTCATCTGCTGCGGCGACTTCCCGATCGCCCAGACCGCTCTTGCCAGCCTTGCTACCGGCGGAGCTGCATCGCTTCGCGGCATCAACGTCGATGCCTACACCGACCAGCTCAACCAGACCCGCGAGTCCCCTGTTCGCTTCCTGGAGTGGTTCGCGACCCACCCCGTCCTCCCGAAGCGCATTGAGGCCCTCAAGGTCTTCACGCAATGCGATCTCCTCTATCAGTGGAGGCCGGACCTTGGCAGGCCCTCCGAATTGAAGTCGAAAGCTGAAACCGACAGCATCGCCGCCGGCCTGCTCGGCAACTGAAGACAACACGCGCAGACTTCCGCTTCAAGCCCTTGCCCAGAACGATTGAGAGAGAGCACCTTAGACGATCAGAGAGGATGAGCTCTTGACCAAACCTCTTGTCTTTCTTAGCTACAGCCGAAAGGACATCGCGGAAAAGAACGAGCTCGCCACGCAGCTCAAGGTTTGCGGCGACTCCTTTGAGCTCTGGGTCGACGACCACCTTCATCACGGCGAAGAATGGCAACCCGAGATCCTCGACCACATCGACAGATCGTCTATGGCCATTCTTCTCATCACCGCAGACTTCCTCAACTCGAAGTTCATCCTCGACGTCGAGTTGCCGGCCATCTTCAAACGCCGCGATGCCCACCAACTCACGGTCCTCCCCATCATCGCCAAAAGCTGTGCCTGGCAGAGCGTCCCCTGGCTCAGGAAGCTGCAAGTGGCAGTGGGCGAAAAGAAGCCTGTCTGGGCCGGCGATGGGCCGCAGATCCTCGGGCAACTCACCGAAATTGCCTCTCGGGCTGCTGCACTCGCCGCATGCCAGCCACCCGGCGAAAAAAGCTCATCCCCAACACCTTCTTCGGGGACCATTTACTACGAGCCTGAAGCACAGCGGAAGGAGTTCCTTGAACTCCTCAAGCGCTTTTCCGAATCCATCCAGAGCCAGTCGATGGAGCGCGTCTTCGGTCGCGATACTCTCCACCGCTGGCGTCGCCATGAGGAGCAGATCTGCGACCGCCTCAACCGCGAGTTCACTCTCGCCGTTATCGGTCCATTTAAGCGTGGCAAATCCACGCTGATCAACGGGCTCCTCCAGCAGGAGGTTGTCACCTCGGATGTCGCCCCGGAGACCATCACGATCAACGAAATCCGTTTCGGACCTCAGCTCAGAATCGAAGCTCACCTTCCAGGCGGCGGCCGCCTCGGCCTTAACCCGGACCAGCTCAAGCATGAAAATCTTGCCCCACTCCTCGCAAGGCTCCCCGCCGAGCCCACCCACCTGGACCTCCGTGTTCCCATCGACTGGCTCCGCGGCTTCCGTATCGTCGACACTCCTGGCACTGGCGATGCCCTCGAGCGCTTTGAAGCTCGGATTCAGGAGTACCTGTTTCACGCCGACGCTGTTCTCGTCGTCCTCTCCGCCCTCGACCCCCTTCCGGAATCCGAGCGCGCCTTTCTCAAGCTCGCTGTCCTCCCCCAGGACTTCGGCAAGATGACCTTCGTGGTCAACATGCTGGACAAGCTCCGCGACGAGCAGGATGTCTCCAGCATCATGAACAACCTCAACCGCCGCGTCGCCCAGCTCTTTCCCGACGCCACCGTTCTCGGGGTCAGCGCCTTTGATGAGTTCGCTCGCCTGAACAACGAGCCACGTCCACGGCCCGAGCGGGCGGAGTCCCTCGCCGCCCGCTTCGTCCAGCTCCGCGCCCACCTGCAGGAGTCCGTCCTGCGTGACCGGGAGCTCGTCCAGCTCGACCGCGCCGCTGACGGCCTCGCAAAGCTCATCCAGACAGTGTCTCGCCACGCCGACCAGCTCACCCGCTCCATGGAGATGGAGAGGACTCATCTCGAATCCGCTATTACAGTCTGCGAAGACCCGGCCTCGCCCCTGCACGCGGAGCTCAAAGAACACTCCCAACGGGTTCACAGCTTCATTCTCGACCTCGCCGCAGAGGCTCAGGGCTGGATCGACGGCTTCATCAACCGCCTCGAACAAAGCGCCCGTAGCCTCGCCACGGTCAGCTCGTCCGACCTCCAGCGCCACTTCCCCTTCTTCCTGGCCGACGGCCTCCGCACGGCCCTCAACCGCTGCCTAGACGCTCACCGGCCACTGATCCTCAGTGAACTCGCCGGCGCAGCCAACTGCCCGCTTTCCCTCGACGGAGACCACGCAGCGACCGGACCGGCCCTGCGCAGGCCCTTCGACGAAACCAGCAGCGTCAGCCACACTGCAGAGCCCGGCGTCGCCGTTGACGACTCCCTCTGGGAGCGAGTGGACGTCTCCAGCTTGCTCTTCGATCTCACGCAGATACAAGTTTTCGGCATCACCGGCAGTCTCTTGCGACAGTTTGAGAGCAAGAGCCGCGAGCGCGAGAAGTCCCTCCTCTTTCAGCAGCGTTTCCTGAACGCCGTCCCGGAGCTTCGCCGCTCTCTCCGCGCCAGGATGGACGAGATCTACGCTGGCATCGCCGACCGCGTCGCGCAGGAGCTTGAAGCCCGCCAGCAGGAACGTGTTGACACTTCGCTCGACGCCCTCCGCCAGGGTCGTCTGCTCACGGCCAGAGACGACACATCATGGCAGCGTGAAACTCTTCAATCCATCCCAACTCTCGTCGCAGAGGCGGGCGGCAGGCTTGCCGCTCTTCAGGACCGCCTCTGGCCGGAGGCAAAGGATCCCGCAGCATGAGTCTCTACGAAGCCAGCCTGTACCTTGACCGTCTCCATGAGCTCGCAGACTCGCTCCAGATGGAAAGCCTAGCCGCCGCGATCGACGCCGCCTCGGACGCCGAGCCGAATGCCCAGGCCGCCCAGATCCGCTCTGCCTGTCTCTCCATCAGCAAATATCTGACTCGACCCCCTTCCCCCATCCACGGGTCAGCCGAATCCTGGCAGCGCTTCGCCTCCATCCTCCGTCAGCTTGAGCTCATGAACCGCCGCGAGATGGCGGACTTCGATCGTGCAGCGGCCGCAGCCTGTGAGGCCGCCCGGCAGAAGATCGAATCTCTGCCTCTGCTCTGGCAGCGTGCTGCCATAAGGTCGATTGCGGACTTCCGCCTCTCGCCGGCCGACCTCAGCTCACCTGCGCCGGACCCCTCCTCACGCCTCCATCGTCAGCTGATGGAGGCATTCCGCAACGCATCCGCCTCCCTCGCTCGCGAGCTCTACGCGAGCCTACTGCCTGCCCTCCTCGAAGAGCTTGGCAAATCTCTCGCGCTCTTCTTGACCTGCGATGAACTGGTCCGCGCCGTTCAGCAGAAACCCAGTACCGGAGAGATGACTGGCATGCTCCTCGACCGCGCCACTCGCCTGGAGGAGCAGTTACTCGAGCAAGTAGGTGTCTACTCTGAGCCCGCCGCCGAAACGGAACCTCCATTTCCTTTACTCCTGGAGCTCACCACCATTCTCCAGGCCCCGATCGCTCCCGCTCTACGCAAGTTCCGCGTAGACGTCCCGGGCAAACCCGCAGCTCCCGGCGCCGATCGCTCCAACGCCTTCCGGCAGGCCTCCCTTGCCGCCACCTTCGCCCTCATCGACGAAGCTTGGGAGATCCAACGAGCAGTCACCGTCCAACATGTGTTCAACTTTATCAGCGGCCGCTATACCGTCTTCAAACTCGAGATCGACGCCTGGTTTGCGGATCAGCACACCCTACTCGCAGAGACCTCCGGCATAATCGCATCCGGCGGCCTCCAGAACGACGCAATTCGCTTCGAGGTCGAGGCCATAGCTCTGCGCGCCGAAGCGCTTTCCCAAGCTAAATGAGCCATCCTTCCCTTCTCACCCACCGTCAAGCGGAGTTCGCCCTCGTCGCGGACCTTGATCGCCTCCAGGCTCTTGCCGCCACCATCGGCATGCCGGACCTAGCTGCCCGCACGGCAGAGATGCGCGACCGCATCACGACGCATAAGTTCATCATCGCCGTGGTCGGCGAGTTCAAACGCGGCAAGAGCACCTTCATCAATGCCCTTCTTGGCAAGGACATCCTCCCCGCTGACATTGCGCCCGCCTCCGCCACCATCAATCGCATCACGTATGGACTCGTACCGAGCGCCAGCGTCATCTTTCGTGGTGCCACGGAGGAACAGGCCATCGACATCGCTCGCCTGGAACATTACGTCACCAAGCTCACACCCGAAGCGGAGGCCATGGCCGCCACCGTCGAGCAAGCCAACGTGTACTACCCCATTCCATTCTGCAAGCAAAACATCGACATCATCGACACTCCCGGCCTCTCCGACGAGATCGCTATGAGCGAGGTTACTTTTCGCCTCCTGCCCCGTGTTGACGCCGCAGTCTTCGTTCTCATGGCGACCGCGCCCTTCTCTCAGACCGAAGCTTCCTTCCTCGAATTGGCCATGACCCAGTACGGCCTGCGCAGCTTCCTCTTCGTCGTCACCGGCATCGACAAGATCCGCACGCCCGGCGAGCGGGAACGCATCCTGGCCGTGGTCACCTCTCGCATCGAAGACACGGTCGCACGTTTCGTCGCGACGCTCTTTCCCGACGAGCACGCCCGCGCAGACTTCCTGCGCACCGCCAAGACGCGCGTCTTCGCTGTATCCGGCTACGATGCCCTGCAGGCAAAAATGAACGGAGACGAAGCTGCTCTTCAACGCAGCGGCCTGCCCGTCTTTGAAAGCGCCCTTGAAGACTTCCTCTCTTCAGAGAGCGGCCTTGTCTCACTCCGTCTCGCTGCCGAGCGTATAAACGGCTTCGCCGTGGAACTCACCCAGGAGCTCAACTCCCGCCTCAACGCCGCCTTATTGCCCATTGGCGAATCCTTCGAAGACGACGCGCCGCACATCCTGCGATCCCTCCAGTGGCTCATCGCCGATTCTCGCACCCGCATTGAAGAGCAGCGCGTCCACGCCTCCATCACGCTGCGTACTCTGATCACAGCTTTTCCTAGAGAGTTTGAGCGCGTCGCCGAGGAAACGTACCCCTCGCTGAACCTCGGCGTACAGCACTTGGAAATCCCCGCGCTCTCGTCTTATCTTCGCGCACTCGCTGATCACCTCAAGACAGAGTTCGATGAAGCTATTGAGTCGGCTGCTTCATCGCTCTTATCCACGCTTGGTAAAGGACTGTCCCCGGTCATCTCCAATTTGTCTCTTTTCATCAGCATCTTCGACCGTGTCATGCTTCACCTCTCCCTTGGTTTCGAAGCCTCTTTGGCCCCTGCGCCGCCTTCACCCGCGCCAACGATGGCCAGCAGGCTCGGCCTCGACGCAGGACTCGAAGCTCCCGAAACGGAAATCATCTTTGCCAACCTGTTTCCCGATGAAGAAGAGGCTGAACGCTGTTCTGCTTTCACGCAATCGCTGATGTTTTCCATAGATTGGGCCGACGATGTCAGCATCACCCCCCAAGCTCCCTATGGGCCCAACTTTACCCGCTCCGTCACCGACCAGCTCCGCCTGAACAATCTCAGAGGACTGGTCCGGACCGCCTTCAGTGAGGCTACCGCGGTTTATTGGCAGAGATGTCTCCCGGCTCACCGCGCGTCTCTCAACATCCTGATCTCCCATTACTACGCAGTCCTCGACCACCAGTTCCTGCTTGCCCTTACCGAAGTCGACCATCAGCTCGCCCTCGCCAACTCCGCGCGCGAGCGCCGTGCCAACTCCCGCCTTGCCGACCAGGAGCGCTTTACCCGCTTCTCGACCGAGATGTTATCGATGCGGCAGCGCCTGCAGGATATGCAATGCTCGATCAATGCAATCTGATCGTCTACTTAGTCCTCGACGGCATGCTTCTCAGCAGGCCCCGATTCCAGGCATAGGGCCAAAGGCTCGCTACCTGAGATTCTTACTCCCGGCGCTTCGATGACGCCGGATCGAAAGGGTAGATAGATGCCCTACGTCCCGGGCTTTGACTACGATATCTTCATTAGCTACGCCGGTGACGATTACGACTCGCGATGGATCAGTTCGTCAGAGGGCTTGCCTGTTCTACAACATCTCCTATGGCGCATGTTCGAGGAGTGTTAGCAGAAGCCATCAGATGGTTCGGCGATGGCTACTCCAGCTGAGAGAATATGGAGGCTTTGAACACGGCGAACGCAGGTGGCATATCTCTTGACGCTTACAAGCGTGTCGGCGAATTTGAGTATGCGATCAACCAGACCGCTTGCTGGTGCACCGGAGACGTACGAGGAGACTGTAAGCTTCGTTAGGAAGCACCTGAAGAACCAGGATGGACCGTTGGTTTGATTGGGTGAAGAATGGAGCCATTCTCCGCCAGCTTTAGCCGCCCTTGTGGTGTTCAATAAGTATGAAGGCATAAGAGATGACAAGCCCGGAGCTTTGTTGAAAACTAAATCCGATACAGTCGCAGCGCCAGCCAGTCCTATACCGCTCCTGGCTTTTGAGCACGCGAGTAAGCGATACACCAATGCAGACGAACTTGTCCGCGCCCTCGACGATGTTTCTCTTGAGATTGGATCGGGTCGTTTCGTCGCGCTAATGGGTCGCAGCGGCTGTGGCAAGTCCACCCTTCTTCACTTGGCGGGCGCTCTGGACTTCCCCACCTCGGGCCGTGTATGGCTGGATGGGATTGCGACCGATACCTTGGATGAGGCGGGTCTCACCAGGCTGCGTCGTGAGAAAATCGGCTTCGTTTTTCAGTCGTTTCAACTGCTGAACACACTGAGCGTTCTTGAAAACGTTGAGGTTCCTCTCCTCCTGGCTGGCGAGAGGAAAGCTCACCACAAAGCGATGGCGCGGCTCTCCGACGTTGGCCTTGCCGACTACGCCCACCGCATGATTCATCAGCTTTCCGGCGGACAGATGCAACGCGTCGCCATCGCCCGGGCTTTGGTTCACGATCCACGTATCGTTCTTGCCGATGAACCTACAGGCAATCTCGACACCTCGACCGGCAATGTCATTCTCGAGTTGTTGCAGCGCATCTGCTCGCAACAGCAGGTCACGGTCCTCATGGCCACGCACAGCACAGAGGCCTCATCGGTGGCTGACACCATCGTGCACATGCGTGACGGTCGTGTTGTGTCTGAAGGCGAAAACGTAGAAGAGAGACCGTGAGATGGGTCTTTTCGCTCTCCTCTATCGCCTCATCGTTCGGCCCGTCTTCCGCCATCCTGGTCGCGCCCTCATTATCTTTTTCGCTGTAGCCCTTGGCGACGCGGCCGTAGTTGCGATCAACCTTGCAGGCGACGCCGCAGCAGGGTCCTTCCATTCGTCGATGGAGACTCTGGCAGGCAAGGATGACTTTGAGATTACCGCGGCGGGCGGCCTGCCCGAATCGGTCGTTGCAGAGGTTGCACGACTGCCTTACCCGCTCTCCATCAGTCCACGCATCGAGGATCACGGGATGCTTGTTTCGACCGGCGAGACTGTTCCCTTGATCGGAGTGGACGTTGTCGCCGAGACAAGCAACGCCGGAACCCTTGTTGGCACGATCGCTCAGGATGCCACAGCGATCCAGGGACTCCGATACATCAACGATCCTGACGCAGTCTGGCTAACCCATGGCTTAGGCAAAGCCGTAGGTGACCGTGTCCAGTTGCTCATCAACGACCACGTTCAGGCGTACACGGTTCGTGGCCTGATCCCAGAATCAGGGCCGGACGGAAGCAAGCTGGGCACAGAAGCAGTTCTCATGGATATCGGAGCTGCGCAGCTTGCTACCGGCAAGTCAGGCCGAGTCGATCGCATCCTGATCAAGACTCCCAGCGCGGCTAATTTCGATGCATGGCAGAGCAAGTTGCAGCAGGCTCTCCCAGCGGGCGTCCTGCTCAATGCCCAGGGAACAGAGACCGCGGCCAACCGGCACATGCTCGCAGCCTTCCGCTGGAATCTCACCATGCTCAGCGGCATCGCGCTCCTCGTAGGAGCCTTTCTCATCTATAACGCGGTCTCCGTCTCCGTTGTCCGCAGACGCGCCGATATCGGCACCATGCGCGCACTGGGCGCAAGCCGTGGAGCTGTCATGGGTGCCTTTCTCTTTGAAGCCGCGCTCTACGGCACAGCCGGTTCCCTCGCAGCTCTGCCCCTCGGGCGTGCACTCGCCGCGGGAGCCGTCGGCATGCTGTCCACCACAGTCAACGCTCTCTACGTTTCCAGCAGTCCAGGCCAGATGAAGATCTCCGCAGGCTCGGTCGCGCTTGCCCTTGTCGCCGGTATCGGAGTAGCTCTGGCATCCGCCTTCGCCCCCGCACGAGAGGCCGGCATGGTCCCGCCGATTGAAGCAATGGCCCGCGGCCGCCGCGAGTTTGAAGTGCGCGTCGAACGGAAGCATGATGCGGGAATCGCCCTGGCGCTCGCCATTCTGGGGGCACTTGCAACTCTCTTCCCCTCCATAGCCGGGAAGCCTTTGTTCGGCTACTTGTCCGCGTTGCTCTTTGTCGCGGCAGCCGCCCTGATCTCTCCTCTGCTTGTCCATAGCGCCACATCCCTAGGCTCAGGCGGCCTCCTTCGCATGCTTGGAGTTGAGGGCCTCATCGCCTCCCGTAGCCTGGGCGGCTCGCTGCGCAGAACCTCGGTCCTTGTAGCAGCTCTCGCCACAGCCATCGCCATGATGACCTCGGTAGGCATCATGGTTGGAAGCTTCCGCCAGACCGTACTGACCTGGCTGGACAGCGAGCTTCCGGCCGACCTCTATCTCGCTCCCGCCGGAGCCATGGGGGGCGACCGGCATCCCACCATCTCTCTCGAGACCTCCGACCGAATCGCAGCGACTCCCGGCGTGGAGAGTGTCAGCCGCCTGCGTGCCTATGAGATTCAATATCAGGGTCTGCCCGCGTCGCTTGCCGGGGCCAGCCAGAGTCGAAGCATCCCTCGCCAAAATCTTACCTTCCTTTCAGGCCGATCGAGCATCGACGTCATTCGAGAGCTTGCCTCAGGCAACAACGCAGTCGTCAGCGAACCCTTCGCCAACAAGCACCACGTCAAGGCAGACGACTCCATCACCCTCCCCATCGGGGAGCATCAAGTCACCTTCCGCGTGATCGATACCTTCTACGACTACGGACACGAAGCAGGCTTCATCGTGGTCGATTGGAGCACGCTGATCCGTTATCTTCCCGACACGAAGCCAACCAATCTAGCTGTATATCTCGAACCAGGGGCCGACCTCGAGCGCACACGTGCGGCGATTCGAAATGCCATTGCCAATAAGAGCCTCATGATGCTCTCGAATGGCGAAATACGCCATGAAGCCATCCGCGTCTTCGATCAGACATTCGCCATTACCTATGCTGTCGAGGCGATTTCCATCCTCGTGGCTATCGGCGGCATTGCCGGCGCACTCCTCTCGATTGTCATGGACCGCCGCAGGGAGTTCGGCGTCCTTCGCTATCTCGGGGGCACCTCCGCACAGATTCGTAAGCTGATCCTCGTCGAAGCCGGCCTGACTGGGCTCCTGGCCAACGTGCTCGGCCTCGTGCTCGGCTACGTCCTTTCGCTTGTGCTGATCTACGTGATCAATAAGCAGTCTTTCGGCTGGACGATCCAATTTCATTGGCCAGTCGAAGTTCTCCTCAGCTCGCTCACCGTCGTCTACATTGCTACCGTACTCGCCGGCCTCTTCCCCGCCCGGATCGCCATTCGCCTCGATCCCATGGAGGTCGTGCATGAGGAATAAGTGCATCGCACTCCTGCTCCTCCTCGGCGCAGTGTGCGCCACCTCGCAAGACCGTGCCGCCCCAAACCAGTCCGCAAAGAGCTACAAGATCGCGCAGGCAGGCTACACCTACGAGTTCCCGCGAGACTATTTCAACCATGAAGACTTCCAGACGGAGTGGTGGTATTACACCGGCCATCTAAAGTCCTCCAACGGCCGTCGCTTTGGATATGAACTGACCTTCTTTCGCCAGGGCGTTTCGCGCGCGGATAACAGTCACCCCTGGTTTGTCCACGACGTTTGGATGGCCCATCTTGCTCTCAGCGATATCAACGGCCAGCACTTCTACAACGAGGAGCGCCTCAACCGCACCGGCCCTGGCGTCGCCGGTGTCGACAGCCAGACCGGGATCGTCTGGAACGGTAATTGGCAGGCGCACATCGCCGAGCACGAGGAAGACCTGCGCGGCATCGCCGGCAAGTTCAGCATCGCGCTCAAGCTCATACCCAAAAAACCGCCTACGATCGAGGGCCCAAACGGGGTAAGCCAAAAGGCTGAAGGCGCGGGCCATGCATCCCAATACTTTTCGCTGACTCGCCTGACGACCTCGGGCTCCATCGATATAGACGGCAAAGCTTACCAGGTAGGCGGAACCTCCTGGATGGATCACGAGTTCTTCACCGGCTCCATGGCAGCCGCCGAAACCGGCTGGGACTGGCTGAGCGTTCAACTCGAAGAAGGCACGGAACTCATGCTCTACCGACTGCGCCACGCCGACGGCACTATCGATCCATACTCCTCAGGCACGTACATCGACGCAACCGGCAAGTCACTCTTCCTGTCAGCCAAAGACTTCGCAATGATCCCCGTTTCAGACTCAGAAAGCAAATGGCTAAGCCCGGCCACCAAGGCAAGCTACCCGCTTCATTGGCACGTCTCCATTCCGCGCTTGAATATGGAACTTGATGTGACCACGCCGCTCAAGGATCAGGAGTTGACGGGAAACTTCGGACCCTCCTACTGGGAGGGAGCCATCGACGTAAGAGGCCAACGCAGTCAGTCTCCCTTGAGCGGAGTCGGATATCTGGAGATGACAGGATACGCAAAAGCAGGCCAGCCGGTCCTCCCTAGATAGTTCAGACGGCTGGTAGAGATTGACCCAGATGGCGCGCCCGGCTCCCGCAGGTACGTGTTGATCCCAAGATCCGCCACAACCTGAGGCAGCGTACCGGAGCAGCAAGGCCACCGATGCACCGGACAGCTGCGCTTTGCCACCATGTTGTAATCGGAGTTGTAGAAGGAAAGCCCGCTGGGCTGGAGCGGGAGCGAACCTAGACCGGCATTGTGAAACGAATTTATAAGCTCTCGCAATCTTGTGCAGAGAGAAAACAATGTGGTGACAAAGGAGTAACAACTGTTCACCAACCCATTCGGCATACTCAGCCTCAACTAGGAATTACACGGGGCGAAAGACGAATGAGATTGTGCACACAAGGAATGCGATTTGCTGCGCTCGTTTTGAGCGCAAGCCTCGAGATGGCGGCACAGACACCGGGAACGGGCGGCATGAGTGGTGCGGTTACCGACCCGTCCGGCAGGGCAGTTGCGCACGCCGGCATTGTTGTTACCAACGGTGCAACCGATGTCGTCCGGACTGTCGAAACGAATAGCCTCGGCATCTTTCGTTTGCCCCTGATATCACCGGGCACCTACACCATTTCCGTTTCCGCTGCGGGCTTTGCGCCTAGCGTTACGCGTGAGATTCGGGTATCGGTAAGTGAGACACAAGCCGTTGTGATTCGCCTCTCCCTCCAGAGCGCCCAGACCACCATCGATGTTCGGGCGACGCGTCCGGTCGCGAACATCGAAAGCTCCACCATAGGTGGCCTGGTCGACGGTGAGGCGATCACGTCCCTCCCTCTTGCCTCACGGAATTACACACAGATTCTTGGGCTGTCTCCAGGCGTCATCGCCGATCTGCCGACCGTCACCACCCTTGGCAACGGCACACAGAACGTCGCCGCCCAGGGAGCGACCCCCCTCTCCAACAACATCCAGTTCAACGGGATCGACGCGAACAACATACTAGAAAACTCTGCCGCCGGGGCCCAGAACTACGAGACTGGCACAGCCATTCCCGCACCCGATTCCATCGAGGAGTTTCGCGTGCAGACGGCAAACTACGATGCAGGCTATGGTCGTGGTTCAGGCGCCAATATCGACATCGTGAGCCGGACCGGAGGCAACCAGCTTCATGGTGACGTGTGGGAGTTCGTTCGCAACAACATCTTCAACGCCAACGACTTCTTCTCCAAACTTCACGGCCAGCCTCGCGCAGACCTGAAGCAGAATCAGTTCGGGGCGGCCGTGGGTGGGAAGCTTCTGCGAGACCGCGATTTTTTCTTTGTCGCATACCAAGGCACGCGACAGGTGAACGGGCTCGGGACATCACGCACGGCCACGCTTCCCCTGCTCACTTCGGATCGTTCTGCCACCGCGCTCGGTGCGCAGTTCTGCCCTGCGACGCATCTGGACGGCCAGGGCCAGGCCGCACTCGGATACCAGACAAACGCCGGGGGCACCCAAGTCACATGCGACGGCTCGAATATTTCGCCTGTCGCCCTAGCACTCCTGAACGCGAAGTTGCCGAACGGGCAGTTCGCCGTGCCGGCACCTCAGATTCCGCTGGTCGCAACCGGGCCCAACGCATCGGATCAACTTCCTGTCGGAACCTCCACGTTTCATCCGCCTGCCTACTACAACGAAGATCAATACAGCGCGAATCTCGACGAGACTCTTACGGCCCGAAATACCCTTTCGCAACGCTTCTTCTACGCCAACGGGACCACCACCCTTCCCTTCTCTCCCAATGGGGCCAACGTCCCCGGGTGGGGCACTGATGCGTCCAGCAAGAATCTGCTTTTTTCGCTGGCCGACACGCACATCGCAAGCCCGTCTCTGACCAATATCGCGCGCTTCGGTTATACGCGTTACGAGGGACTCGCCGCGGCGGAGAATCCGCTGAGCGCTACTTCGCTCGGCATTGGCACACCCACCGGGCCAGCGGTGGCCGGAGCCAACATGCCATCCATCAGCGTCGGCGGTTTCACCGTTGGCGACGGCGGCACACCGAGCGAATGGTCTGTCACCGACACATTCCTCGGACAGGACACCGTGGCGCTCACGAAAGGACGCAACAACGCACGATTCGGTGTCGAGGTGAAGTATCACCAGGTCAGCGAGGATCAACCGCAGCAGGTGGATGGCAATCTTATGATCGCTTCCCTGCCGGACTTTCTACTGGGTCAAAGCGCGGCGCAAAACAACAGTCCGCTTGGCCTCAGCAACGTCTCCCTGAGCATCTCTGGCGGAGGCATCTTTCGCCGGGACGAACGCTATCGTGATCTCGCGGCCTTCGCTCAGGACGATTTCAAGCTAACGCCTCGCCTAACCTTGAACGTTGGACTCCGCTACGAAATCTTCGGTGCCCCGAGCGACGTACACGGACGTCTGACGAACTTTGACCCAACCCAGGCGCTGCAGGGGGTTCTTCCGGACTCGGGCGTCTTGAACGGCTTTAGCGTGGCTTCGAACTTCCCTGGCGATGTCCCCGCAGGCGTCACGCGCACATCCTATTCCAGCTACTACAAGACGCCGCACGGAGACGTCAGTCCTCGCTTCGGCTTCGTCTGGCAGGCCACTCAGACGCCGGTTATCGTCGTGCGCGGCGGGGCTGGCCTATATTACGATCGGCACTCCGGCAACCTTCCCGAGGCGATGTTGGGCCAACTGCCCTTCGCGATCTCTCAGTTCAATTCCGGTGCTCCCAACGGGCCTGCCACGCTGCAAAACCCATTCGTTCCGCTCACTCCATCCGCTTCTTCATTCCCGATCTTCCAGCCTCTGGTCAACTTTGGCTTCCCGTTCATCGAAGGAATCAACCCGAACATCAAAGATGGCCGCACGGCTGAGTACAACTTCAACATCCAGTACGAGGCTGGGCGCAGCACGCTGGTGCAGGTCGGCTACGTTGGGACGCGTTCGGACCACCGCTCGGGCCAGCTGGAGTTCGATCAGGCATTGCTTGCCTCTCCGGGCAATCCGGTGAACGGGCAGACCGTCAACACCAGTGACAATGCATTTCTGCGGATGCCCTTCCAGGGCCTCAGCCCAGGATCGCTGCTCACGGACTCAGTCTTCGAGGCCAACTTCAACGCGCTGGAAGCAAGCATCCTGCGGCGTCTATCGCATGGGCTTGAATTTCAGGTCAGCTATACCTGGTCGAAGAACCTCGACGAGGTCAATGGCGAAGGTGGCACGGATACCTTCGAGCTGCAGTTACCCACGAACGATCAGTTTCATCTGCGACAGTCCTCCTATGGTCTGGCCAACGACGATCGAGCTCAGCGCCTTGTGATCAACGCAGTCTGGAACACGCCACACGTGCACACGGGTCCCGCGGCTCTACGGCATATCGCGAACGATTGGCAGTTCTCAGGAATCGCCCTCATTCAGTCGGGCGCTGCACTCAGTGTTTTCGACGGCAACGCCGGTTCGGTTTATTCGCTGCTGGGAGGCGAGGTTCGCGCCCAGGTGGTCCCCCACGCGTCACCGTCCACGAAGGGCTCTCTGTTCGATCGGGTCGTGAGCGGCCGCTATCTCGACGCGACTGCGTTTCAACGAGCACCGCAGGCGCCCAATAGCTCCAGCATCGCCGATGAGGATTTTGGCAATAGCGGCGTGGGCCTCGTTCGCGGCCCGGGCCAGCATAATCTCGACTTTGCCGTCGAGCGGATCTTTCCATTGCGGGAGCAGCTAAAGCTCTCGTTCCGCAGCGAATTCTTCAACCTCACCAATACGCCCCAGTTTGGCAACCCGAACAACAACCTTGGTTATGGAAACCCATTGCAGCCGGCTGTCGCCAGTCAAAGCTTCGGCCTGATCCTCGGCGAGCAGGGCGGACCCCATCCTCGCATTATTCAACTCGCAGCCAAGCTGAGGTTCTAAGCGTGCCAGTTCTCCGGGCCGAGACGGCAACCCGTACCTATTTGACAAGGCAGCAGGAGCGGCTTCGTCATCCACTCGAAGGACCGCCACCAACCCTCAAGCAACGTTTCTTCCCGTTCGGCTTCCCGGTGGATGTCTTCACAAACTCCGCAGCCGTCCTCAAGATGCTGGAAGAGATGTGGCGGCCATTTACGGCACGATTTCCCAAGGATCCAATCCGTTGCGACATTGTCGTGGAAGAGTCCTCGGAAACGCGGTGCCCGCCTCCACCGGCATATCACCTCTTGATGCCTTTGGTTACCACCATATGCGACGGGAATAACTTCAGCGTCGTTGACGTGGAACGCTCGACGGTGCGCACGCACATAACGGAGGCTGCGCTACGCTATCCCCTCTTTGTGCGCCAGCATCTCCTCACCGCGGCGTATTCGTGTATCTGTACCCGCTATGTCACTCCAATTCACGGAGCGTGCGTTTCATGGAATTCGCGGGGCATCCTTCTTTGTGGCGACTCCGGTGCAGGCAAGTCGACACTCGCCTATGCATGCGCCCATCAGGGCTGGATCTACACCTCGGACGACGCTTCCTATCTCATGAATGAGGAGACAAGCCGGCGAGTCACTGGCAACTGCCACCAGGTGCGCCTTCGGCCAGAGTCCGCATCGCTGTTCCCTGAGATCAGCCCGCTCAAGTTGACCGCGCGAATCGCAGGAAAGCCCTCCGTCGAGGTGCCAACAAACACGATGAAGGATGTCACGACATCCCCGACGGCAGATGTGGACTATGTCATCTTCCTCAACAGAAATCACAACGGCCCTGCCGCGCTGGTGAGCTCATCGCCTGTTGCAGCGCGGGAGTCCATGGGGGCAACTCTCTATGGCATACCGCGCATGCTCGATATCCAATACCGCGCTATCGATCGCCTGCTGACCGCGCCTGTGTACGAGCTGCGCTACCAAACGCTGGATGATGCGATCCGGCTCTTGCGCTGGCTCGCCGAGGAGGGCGAGAATGCCGAACGCTTTATCGCAGCCCGCTGACACGTCCACCTCTGCACATTTACGCGGACCGCTCGCGTGGCTCCGATCGCAGGCCCTGGCGAAAGAGTATTGGATCTTTTTCTGCGTCGCTCTCTTCTTCGATGCGGGCTTTGCAATTTACTTCTTTCTGTTCAACCTGTTCCTGCTTGACGCACATACAACAGAACGGGCCATCGGTTTGATCAACGGAGCGTTCACTCTCGGGTCCACGCTCGCAACCTTACCCGCCGGTGCACTGGGACGCCGGATCGGCGTCAAGCCGCTACTCTTGGTATGCATTCTGACTGCCTCTTTGCTGGGGGCGGCCCGCATCGTCTTTCTGGGCACGACGCCACAGATCGTCCTCGGTTTCCTTGCCGGCGCCTCCATGAGCCTCTGGGGCATCGCGTACCTGCCTGCCGTGGCGCGCCTCACGAACGATCAAAACCGGGCATCCGCGTACAGCCTCATCTTCTGCGCAAGCATCGTGACGAGCGCGATCGGCGGTGCCGTCACAGGATATCTTCCACGTTGGCTGACACATTTTGCCATCCTGCGTTCTGAACTTGTGATGCATCGCTGGATCCTTCTAGCCTCATGTCTCATCGGCGTCTTGGCCATCATCCCTGCAGCACGACTGCGATTGCAGCCCGGCAAGACAACGGACGAAGAACAGGCAGGCATTCTCACCGGCTTCCGGTTGACCCCGTTCCTGCTGCGCTTTCTGCCTTGCATGGCGCTTTGGACTGCATGCATGGGAGCTTTCCTGCCGTTCGCGAATATCTATCTGGTTCGGCAGAACTTCGTTCCAATGCAAAAAATTGGATTGGTTTTCTCCCCCGGGCAGTGCCTGCAGCTCTTCCTCGGTCTAATGACGCCCGCGGTGATCCGAGCCCTCGGACTTCTGCGCGGCATTCTCGCCATGCAGCTCGTCGCCGTTTCCTGTCTTTGCGGGCTTGCCCTGAGCCACTCCGGACCCGTCGCTATTCTTCTTTACCTGTTGTTCTCGACCGCGCACTGGATGTGCTCACCGGCCCTCTACAACCTACTCATGAGCGAAGTGAACGATGCACAACGTAGCCATGCTGCTGCCATGGTGATGTTTCTGAATGCCCTCCTTTCGTCTCTCACGGTCACGCTTGCCGGTGCTTCGTTTTCCCGCTTCGGCTACGCCATTCCTCTTGGGGTTATCGCTTGCGCCGGCGTGATCGTGGCCGTCTCTTTGTTTCGTCTCGTAAGTCCATACATGAGGCAGGAATATCCATGAAGGCACGTGCGTTGTTCATTCTTTCAGCCTGCTCCGTCGCGATGGGGCAGGCTCAACCGATACAGCATGGCCCACTTCTCTACTGCCATCGCACCGCGAACGAAGACGCTCCTGAGAATACGCTTGCAAGCCTTGAGCAGGCAGCCCTTCTAGGCTGCAACGTGGTGGAGATCGATCTGCGCCGGACCTTGGATGGGGAGATTGTTCTCAATCACGACGGTCTGCTCGATCGGCTTACCGATGGCCACGGGGACGTGGAGCAGACTAACTTCGCCGAGCTGCAACTCCTCGATGCCGGAGCATGGATGGCTCCGCGCTTTACCGGCATGCGTATGGCGCGCTTTGACGACGCACTTCGCCTCGCCCGCTCCCTCGACATCCGGCTCATCCTGGACATCAAGACCAAGGGCATCGGCGCGGATGTACTGCGAATTCTTGAGCGCGAGGGAATGATTGATCATGTTCTATTCAATGGTGAGTGGGACGACATACGCCGCATGCTGCCTTCGGCTGCGGACGCAGGCTATGGTGCCGCCTGGGTGCAGCCGGGCGTGACGGCAGCCGAAGTTGCTTCGCAGCAACGCCAGGGGAAATCCGTCATCGCGAACTTCTCCGCGAACAGTCACGGAATGGATCTTGCCGGGATGAAGGCCGCCGTGGCTGCAGGCGTCGACGCCATCAACGTTGACTTTCCGAGGCTGGGAGCCGACGCCGTTGGACGCGACGTGGAATCGAAGATACGGAGACTTAAGGAGCAGGCGCAAACCGGAGACGATGCGGCGCGATCGCAAGCGATTCTCAAGCTCTCGCGTTATCAAGATCCGGATCTCCAGTCGTGGTTCCTCCGCTGGCTCGACAATCCATCACCCCGTATCTCACACACAGCCGCTCTCGCGCTTCTACTCGCCAGGCCGGCACTCACGTCCGGCCAACTCACATCTGCTGCACGCGCGAACAATGCTGCTGCACGCGCGAACGCCGCGTGGCTTCTAGGCCAATTGGGGTCCGCTGCCGCGGATCTGGTTCCGATGCTCTCGGACCCCGATCCCGGCGTGCAACTGGAGGCTCTTCGCGCTCTCGGGCGCACGAAAGGAGACGCTCCAATCGATGCTATCCTTCCCTTCTTTCAAAGCAGCGATGTCAATCTTCGCGGCGCGGCGGCTTTGGCTCTGGCGCATACCCGTCCGAACGGAGCCGCCAAGGTGATCTCCGCGCAGCTTCAAAAAGAGATAGATCGAGAGCGTAGCCTGGCGGAAGGCTATGTCGCCGGCGGCCGGAAGAACATCACGCCGGAGCAGATTCGCGAAGCAACTTCCTCGTTTCGGGCACAGATGGCTATGCTGCATGCGCTCTCCAGTCTGCATGATGCAGACGCAACCTCCGCCCTTGTCCACGTCGCCTTTCAGCCAGTCCATGAGTTTGCCCAGACAGACAGCGTCGTCGGGTGTTTTCAACTCTGGGATCGCATTGGTGACGATCCCACGATCGTCGTGCAACAGCTCTCCTCAACGAACCAGGCTTCGGCCAACTGTGCTGAATGGGCACTGGTGAAAGCAGATATCCGAGTCCTCCCCACCGTGCGTGATGCCCTGAACACACCCAGCGCGAGAGTACGTGCAATCCGCATTCTCGCCTGGCATGGTGACGCGGATGCTCTTCTCGCCGTGCAAAAAATAGCCCATGCGGCCGGTCCGGAGAAAGACCTGGCCGCATGGGCCGCGGAAAAGATTCAAATACTGAATGCGCCTAAGGATTGAAGAAGCGCCGAAGGGCCTGCTCATCATGAGCGCTTAGGCCGGCGCGAACACGCATATGTCGAACGACCGTGTTTGAGATTCGTGAAGAGAACCCTTCCGGCGTTGCATGGCAGCGGGAACAGTTCATCTCAAAGATGCGCTGTCCTTCGGTTTGATCCCCGGGCTGAGGTTTTGCGGGGGTTGCCTCCGCCGCGGGCTTCGGGTCTTTTGCTACCTTTGCCTGAGCTCTCGCCGCGCCTGTGCAGACGGTAATGGCTGCGGCGCAGAGCAGAATGGTATTGCAGAGTTTCCTGATCATTTCGATTTTTCCTTCCATGCTGGAAACAGGTAGCGATAGACGATTGAGGTTTCCCAGATGTTGTGGTCGCCGGATGAAGAAAACTGGCGGGAATAGCTTGTGAGTATCCGGACATTGTGTGGCAGGTTATAGTTGAGCCCGAAGTCCGCGCGCTGCGTATTCACCAGCGGC
This sequence comes from Granulicella sibirica, assembly GCF_004115155.1. Lineage (NCBI taxonomy): Bacteria > Pseudomonadati > Acidobacteriota > Terriglobia > Terriglobales > Acidobacteriaceae > Granulicella > Granulicella sibirica. The sequence continues at coordinate 142,084 of NZ_RDSM01000005.1, read as the reverse complement.
ACACCATCGCTCACAATGTTGTCGCGACGAAAGGTTTGTTGCATACGAAATACCGGTTCGATGCGACCCACCCAGCTATTAAGCCCTCCGAACGCCCATGTGCGGTAGTCCGCTTCGATCCAATAGCCTTGCGCATGATGGCCTCGGGCGAACTCGGAACGAAAGCGCAACCCCATGTCCTTTGGCTCCCACCACACATGCGCTCCATAGAAATTCTCATGCTGCGGCTGTGGTCCCTGGAGCGAACGGTCGTAGCTCAGGCCGGCTTCCAACCGATGTGCCGGAACATACAGGCTGACGCGGCCGCCGGCGGCACGAGTCGCGCCGAACTGTTGGTTACCACTCCGAGCGGAGAAGAACGCAGCGTAGTCGATGGAGTACTTCGAAGTCTGAACAGCCTTTCCACGCGCCATGCCTCCGAGGCCACTGGCACTGGACATCAGACCAATGCTGCTCATGAGAGGGCTATCTTGCAGGTTACTGATCCAGACCGGCGAGAGGCGCTCGTTGTAGACGTTGAACGGGAGCAGGTAATCCCCGGCAACCAGGGTGAGACGCGGTGACGCCAGAAAGGCTACCTGCGCGTAGGTAAAGCCTGCGAAGTGAGAGTGATCATATTTGCCGTTCGAAGGAAAGAAGTCTTCGAGGATGGCTGCGCGCGACTCGAAGAAGAACTTCTCGCCGAGTGGTACGGCGACAAGCGGTTCAAGCAACGGAAGGTAAGACGTCTGGCCCGCATTCGTCGTGGTCTGGAATGCAAGGCCACCTGACAACAGCGGAGTGTTCTGCGCCGTGGAGATCTGCGCAGCGAGACAGAGTACAAGCGGGGCCAGCCACTTCACCGACGACCCATGAGAAGGAGGAAACGCCCGGGGACTAAACATACCGTGAAGCTACAAGGTGGCTCCCTGAAAGGTGTCTTTCAGCCGTCGGAACTTTGTCAAAGCATTGTCAATCGGCAACGACAGGAAATCGAGACAATGGCGTTACAAGGTGATGACATGCGATTGCGCCATGGTCCGTAGCTTGGGGTTGGGTACTTCCTATGCAACGCGACAACAAACCTTCGCGAATCTCTCGTCGGCAAGCCGTTCAGCTTGCCGTACTGCGGTCCTTCACGAATGCACCGGCGGAACTGGATAGACTCCTCGATCTCTCGCCACCGGAATGGAAACGTCTCCTGTACTGGCTCGACGTCTCTGGTCTGGCGCTCTACTTTTTCGTTCGCCTTCCGGATCTTGGGCTGGCGAAGCACTTGCCTCTCGAGGTCCTCGAGCGGCTCCAGCAAAACGTTACAGACAACTCCATGCGGATGAAAGCCATGGCCGCCGAAGCCGTGGCAATCCAGATGAGCTTCAAGAACCATGGCCTGGAATGCGCGCTGCTCAAAGGCTTCTCGCTCTGGCCTCACTCCGTGCCTTCGTTCGAGCTTCGCTCGCAACTTGATATCGATTTTTTAGTTGCGCCGTCAGACCTTGCGTCTGCGCAAGCGATCGTGGCGCAGCGCGGCTACCATCTCCGCGGGCATAGTGGACGAAGCTGGGAGTACAAGGACGAGCCGGTTCCCCGCACCTCCATCAAGCAGCTTTATCAGGACACGGGCTCGCGATCCGTCGAACTCCATGCAGCAACCACGTCCGCAAGCCAGGCTCACCTACGCCGCCGTGAGTCCCTTCCCTTTCAGGGCATCCTCATGCCGGTACTTTCGCCTGAGGACCTCTTCCTGGGGCAGGCGCTCCACCTGTACAAACATCTCGCAAGCGAGGGGGCGCGCGCGGCCCACGGAGTCGAGTTATATCGGCACATACTTTACCGATGGAATGACCGCGCTTTCTGGGGACGTCTGCGTGTTCTGACGGAAGAAGACGCTGGCGCGAGGTTTGCGCTGGGCTTCGTGGTCGCGCTGCTTACAGGCGCCATGGGTCCCTTCGCACCGGAGGCACTCACCTCGTGGACGACGGAACGTCTCCCGGAGTTCGCGCATCGCTGGATCGACCGCTTTGGGCTCTCTGCAGCGCTCGGAAATGCGGGAGGCAGCAAACTCTCGATGATTCTCCAGGACGAGCTGGAGGCACACGGCCTGAGGGCAGCCGCACCAAAGCGCCAGAAGGTTCTGCCGACACGTCTGCCGCCAAGGATTGAACAGGCCGTCCCCGGAGAAACATTCGCACAGTCTCTGGGCCGGAACAAGCGCCAATCGCTCTTCGTGCTGCGCCGGCTCCGCTTCCATGTGATTGAGGGCGCACGGCTTGCTTTCGAACGTGCCCGCTGGAAGGGCGTGGAAGCGCGGCACCAACAAACCAATGACAATTCGCTTACCCACGCATGACACAGCAAGCACCCAACCCCACTACGGTTAGCAGACGCACCATCATGCATAAGCTTCTCCCTATCGCCGTCCTTCTCTTCACCGCTGGAACTTTCACCGCGACAGGCGTGGCACAAAACGCGGCTGCCACGTTGTTTTCGTCGCAGACCCCCTTCGCACCCGGGCAGCAAAGCCTGAGTGCGACGGATCAGAGCGCCAACTCCACGGAGGACGATAGCCTCTCGTCCACCCGCAATGCAGTCGGCGCATCTCCCATCTCCGTGCCGATGTCCGCGCCAATGTCCGTGCCGACCATATCGAACAACACATCCTTCTCATCATCGGATCTCATCGACATTCTGCAGGGAAACCCTGACCTGCTTACTCAGGTGAAGGAGCAGGCCGCTGGATTCCTAAGCCAGCGAGGTATGACGGTCAGTGCGAACGATTTCACCGATCAGCAGTTCTTCGAACAGATTCAGACGAGCGAGCAGCTTCGCTCGTCGCTCACTGACTTTCTGCTGGCGCGTGGATATAGTCTCGACAGCAATCGGGCTCCGGTAGAAGGCTCGCAGACTCCTGGTTCGCTCTCATCACAACCTTGTATCAACTCGTCAACGTTTCTCATGCCGCCGTCGGCAATCAACACCGTGGGTGCCGAGCAGGCTCTTGCCTCGAACTGTGCCTACGTGATGCCGCGCGATATGGCTCGGGATACGACGCCAAAAGAGGACCGCCCGAGGAACTCTCCCGACGTCTTGAATCGACCCGCCCCCTACAATCTTCGCTCGCTACATGACCTTTACAAGCAGTTGCCGGAGTCCGCAACGCCGCTTCGCCGCTTTGGCTCCAACGTCTTCACGGGAAGGAATGCACTCGGCACCTCTCGTACCTTGGCTGGGTCGGAGCCGCCGTTGGATGTGCCGCTTGGTCCGGACTACGTGCTCGGCCCGGGAGACAACCTCAGCATCAACGTATGGGGTGCCACATCCCAGACGGTAAGCCGCACCATCGATCGCGAGGGGGCCATCCCCCTGCCGGAAAATGGCCGCATGCAGGTCGCTGGCATGACCCTAGGCCAGGCAAGCGCCGCGATCGAAGGCGTGCTGAAACCGCAGTACCGCGATGCCCATATCTCCATCACGGTATCGCGCCTTCACTCGGTACGCGTGTATGTTGCGGGCGATGTGCAACGCCCAGGCGGTTACGACATCGGCGCCCTCGCCACTCCGATCAGTGCACTCATCGCGGCTGGCGGCCCCACCGCAACCGGCTCTCTGCGTGTCGTTCGGCACATGCGTGGTGGTCGGCTTATTGAGTCGATCGACTTATACGACTTCCTGTTACACGGCGTGCACTCCGCCTCGGTCCACTTCGAGAGCGGCGATACGCTTCTCATTCCGCCTGCGGGCTCGCAGGTCAGCATCTCAGGGGCAGTGCGGCGGCCCGCGATCTATGAGCTTCTACCAGGCACGACAAGTCTCGCAGGGATTCTTGAAGACGCTGGCGGCGCTACGGCGACTGCGGCCCTCGACCACATCACCATCGAGCGCATCGCCGACAATCATGAGCGCCAAACCATTACGCTCGGCTCTCCTGACGGCAAGATCCAGCAAACGCTCGAAACCTTTGCAGTTCGCGATGGGGACGCCATTCGCGTCTCGCCGATCCTACCGTACAGCCAGAAAGTTATTTACTTACAAGGGCACGTGGTACGTCCCGGCCGTGTCCCGTTCTCCGATGCTATGAAGCTCAGCGACGTGCTGCGTAGCAACCGCGATATGCTCCCTGAGCCCGCGGCACACGGCGAAATCATCCGCCTCGTACCGCCAGATCTGCACGCGGAAACCATCGACTTCAACGTTCCGGACGTGATGATTGGCAACAGCAATCTAGCTCTCGAGCCTTTCGACACGATTCGCATCTTAGGCCGCTATGAAGCAGATTCGCCGACTGTCAGCATTCAGGGTGAGGTTCTGCGTCCGGGAACCTATCCACTCTCCATAGGTATGACCGCGGCGGGGTTGGTCCGCATGGCAGGCGGCTTCAAACGTGATGCTATGCAATCCACTGCCGACCTCACGAGTTATACCGTCGAAGGTGAAGACCGCATCAGCGAAAACCTGGTCAGCGTCAAGATTGGCGCAGCGGTCGCCGGTACGGACCGCAACGCCGATGTAGCCCTCAAGGCTGGAGATGCTCTCTCGGTTCACCAGATCACTGGTTGGGGCGATATTGGTCAGTCCGTGACGATCGATGGTCAGGTACGCTTTCCTGGCAGCTACGGCTTTCGCGACGGCGACCACCTCAGTACCGTGTTACGCCGGGCTGGTGGCTTTCGCGAAAGTGCGTACTCCGAAGGCGCCATCCTCGCGCGCGACCAAGTAAAGGAATTGGAAGAGAAGAGCCGCGACGAGCTTGTCCGCCAGATAGAGACGACGAGCGCCGCGGCTCGGCTCTCGCCCGCGCTCTCGGCAGGTGGTTCTGGGGATAGCCTGCAGCTAATCAAAGCGCAGCAGGATGAGGTTCTCAATCAGCTCAAGAACCACCCGCCGACCGGCCGTCTTGTCATCCATATCACTGCCGATATCGATTCCTGGGCGAACACACCTGCGGATATCGAATTGCGTCGAGGCGATGTGCTCACGATTCCCAAGCGGCCAGGTTTCGTTCTTATTTCAGGGCAGGTCTATAACCCAACGGCCCTCACCTTTACGCCAGATAAGACTGCGGCCTGGTATCTTGCGCGCGCTGGCGGAGCGAACACTTCGGCCAATCAAAAAGAGATCTTCATCATTCGCGCGAACGGCCTGGTAATTGGCCGCCGATCGGGAAGCTTCTTCGGCTCCAATGTTCTCTCGACCAAGCTCGATCCCGGCGACGTAGTCGTCGTTCCACAAAAGATCCTTGGCAACTCGCTGCTTTGGCGCAATCTGTTGGCCACGGCGCAGCTTGCATCGTCCATCGCAATCACCGCAGCCGTCGCTGCGCTCTAGCTTTCCATGGAATGTGCTTGTACGTCCCGGCGTCTTCTCATCGTTCTCGGTCTCTGTATGCATGCAACCGCACAAGTCGCGCCGGCCACCACGCTACCAGGCGATCGTGCCTCGATCTATGAGCCGTCGCAGAGCTGGGTCTACAGCGCCCTGGAGACGCTTGCCGCCCGAGGTCTGTTGCGCACATCATTCTTTACCCTTCGCCCATGGACACGCAGTCGGTGCGCGGCCATGCTGCTCGAAGCAGAGAGCGCTTCGCGGACACGAAGCGACGATGCAGGTATCGATGCGACCCTGGCCGCATTGCGGAGAGAGTTCTCAAGGGAACTCGAAGGAAGTTCCAGACCCGGACGCCTTGAAGCTCTTTCCACCCGCAGCACAAGCATCGGCGGCGAGCCGCTCAACGACGGATATCACTTCGCATCCACTATCGTGAATGATGACGGAAGGCCCTTCGCGCGCGGCGAAAACTCCTACACAAATGTAGCGGCTTCGAGCACCTTCTCCCACTTCGCAGCGTATGCGCGTATAGAGCTGCAGTCCACCTCGTCGCCGACGCCACAACCATCGGCCGCTGCACAGTTACAGATCTCTGCCGCTGACTTCACACCAGCCGCCATACAAGGTCCCGTAACAGGCTTCACTCGCGGACGTCTGCCCGAGGCGTACCTAAGCTTCGCCATCGCGGGAAACACAATCGCGTTCGGACGGCAGACCCTTCTCTGGGGACCCGGAAGAAACGGCGGCTCCCTCTTCACCAACAATGCAGATCCTGTCCTGATGCTTCGCTATGACCGTGAGAAGCCATTTGTTCTCCCCGGTGTGCTGCGGTTCCTCGGACCGATCCGTGCCCAGGCATTCATCGGGCGCCTGAACGGAACACAGTTTGTCCATACGAACCACCAGACGTTCGGATCGCCGGGCGTCTCTGTTCCGGATCAACCCTTCATCCACGGCGAAAAGGTAGCATTCCAACCCACCCCGAACTGGGAGTTCAGCGTCGCGCGTACGACGCTGTTCGCTGGTCAGGGTGCGCCCTTCACCACCCGCACCTTATTGCGGAGTCTTTTCTCGACTGGAACCGGAGAGGAGAATGCGGACCCTGGGGACCGCCGCGTCTCCTTCGACACAAGGTACAGAGTACCGGGACTGCAAAACGTCCTCACCGTGTACCTCGACAGCTTCGCTGAAGACGAGCCATTCCCCTTGAACTACCCGAAGCAAAGCGTATGGCTCCCTGGTTTGGAACTTCACCCCTTCCCGCACAACTCACACTGGACGCTGCGCATCGAAGGCCTGCTGTCCCCGCATCGTTCGAATGCATTCAGCGGTTTTTTTTATTTCAACGTTCATTACCTGTCGGGCTACACCAACAGCCGGCAACTCCTGGGCAGTTGGATAGGCCGCGAGGCCCACGGTACGCAGACATGGCTCACGTGGCATCCCTCTCCACGCACCTTCGTCGAGATGAGCGTCCGTTCGCAGAACGTGGCAAGCGACTTTCTGCGCGGCGGAACACTGAGGGATCTGCAATGGAACTTCGAGAAGGCCGTTCGGCCTGATCTTACGCTTCGCCTCCAGGAGCAAGTCGAGCGCTGGAACTTCCCTCTGCTCTCCTCAACCACACACTTCAACTCGTCCTTTACGGTTCAACTCACATACCGTACCTCCGGAGGCTCGCGATGACACCAGCTTCTCTGATGACGCCGAGCTCTGTATGGACGACGCGCCTCTGGTTTCTCTGGCGTCGGCGTCCTCTGCTTGCGCGCGCAGGTGCTATTTCTCTCGTTCTTGGCTTCACCATCGCGTTCCTCACGCCAAAGCGGTACACGTCGAGCGCTGCAATCATGCCACCCGATCAGAGCGGCTCTGGCGCACTGATGCTCGCCGCGCTCTCAGGCCATTCCAACGGCCTCGGCGCGCTGGGGAGCCTCGCGAGCGGCTTTCTTGGCATGCGTTCCAACACGGCAGTCTTCGAAAGCCTTCTGCATTCGGGAACCGTGTCGGGAGCTCTTATCGATCGCTTCGACCTCCGCCATGTCTACCATGTGCGCTACAACCGCGACGCTGCACGCAGGCTCGCGCATAACACTACCGTCGCCGATGACAAGAAAAGCGGCATGATCACCATCGCGGTCGAAGACGGCGATCCCGTTCGCGCCCGGGATCTCGCGCAAGCCTACCTTGACGAGCTGAGCAAGCTCGTGAACCGCACGAGCACCTCCCAGGCCAGGCAGGAACGGATCTTCATCGAAAAGCGTCTCACCGAAGTCAACACCGACCTTGAGCATGCACAGATTGCGCTCAGCGACTTCTCCACCAAAAACAGCACGATCGACATCAAGGAACAGACGCGTGCCATGGTCGATACGGGCGCTCGTGCCGAGGGAGAGTTGGTCGCAGAGCAGTCGTCGCTCCAGGCCTTGAAGCAGATCTACGGCGACGGCAACGTGCGCGTCCGGCAAACCGAGGCACGCATCGCGTCGTTGCGCGGCAACCTTCAACGCATGGCCGGGATCGCTCCGCATGCCGATAGCTCCGGAGCAGACTCCCAAAGCGACATCACGGCGTTCTCACCGCCGCTGCGCCAACTACCCCGTCTCGGAGTCGCCTATGCTGACCTCTATCGTCGCGTTCGCGTTGAGGAAACGGTCTTCGAACTACTCACCGGGCAATACGAAATGGCTCGCATCGCTGAGGCTCACGACATCCCTTCCGTCAGCGTCGTCGACGCGCCGGGAATTCCCGAAAAGAAGTCATTTCCTCCCCGGCTCTGGCTTGGGCTTGGCTTGGCCCTCTTCTCCATGGCCGCAGTGATCGCGGTGTTGTTCGCACAGGATCGCTGGCATCGGCTCGACAACCGGGACCCGCGCAAAGCACTCGCACTGGAAGTCGCTCGCGCCCTCTTGCGACGCAAAGGAGGCGTGGCGTGAAGCGTCACTTCATCAATGCGGCGTGCGGCGTCGTCGACTACGCAGCCTACCCGGTCGTGATGCTGTTCGTTGGCCCGTTCACGCTTCGCCGGCTGGGTGCCGCGGAGTTCGGCCTATGGATGATCGCAGCCGCGGTCATCAGCAGCGGGGGAATCATCGCAAGCGGGTTCTCCGACGCGAACCTGCAGCGAGTCTCACAATTGCTCCAGAAGAAAGACATCCAGGCCGTGCGGCAAACCGTGCGGAGCATGATGGCGATCAATCTCATCACCGGTGCGCTGGTCGCGTTCGCGTTACTTGTGGCGATTCCATGGCTGGCCTCTAGAATCGAGGCCGGTCTCCCCTCCTCAATTCGCGAATGCATGATCTGTCTCTGGATCGCCGCCGGCTGCGTCGTTCTGCGCTCCATTCACGCTGTAGCCGTCAGCACGCAACGTGGATTCCAGGATTTTCGCGCCAGCGTGCGCATCACGTCACTCACGCACCTCGCGACTCTTGGAATGGCGGCGCTCCTCACGGTCAGGGGGCATGGACCGATTGCCATACTCGCCGCCACGGCGGCAATCCTTGTTGTCGCGACTTTTGCGCAATGCCGCGAGGTCACCAGACTCCTGGGCGCACAGGCCATTCTTCCCAGGCTCGACCACGAAGCCATGTCCGCGCTCCTATCCAAAGGGGTTTATGTGTGGTTCCAGACGGTGGGCGGTGTGCTCGCCGACCGTATCGACCGCTTGCTGCTTGGAGCCACCCTGGGTGCCGTGGCCGTCGCGCCGTACGTCCTATGCGTCCAGCTTGCGCAGCCGCTCCTCGGACTCACCGGATCCAGCCTCAGCTTCCTCATGCCTTACCTTTCGGGGATGGCGGGCAGCGATCAGAGTACCAATCTTCGTCGCAACATCCTTAGCGCCATCGGTGCGAATCTACTGATCGTTTTCATTGGCGTCGTCCTTACCCTCTACCTTGGAACAAGACTTCTGCCGCGCTGGGTTGGCTCCACGGCAGCCCCAATCGCGCTTCAACTGTTTCCTCGCATCGTCATCGGTTCCGCGCTTCTGGCGGTCAGCGTAACAGGGATCTACACCTTGCAGGCGCTGGGCAGGTTTCGCATCCTCGCAGGCATGTCTCTCGGGTCGCGTCTCCTGTTGTTCCCGGTCATGCTTGGCCTCCTGCACCGCTCCGGCATGAGCGGGCTGGCTACGTTCCGCCTGTACGCGGGAGCCGTTGCCCTCGCCGTGTACGTTCCCGTACTGCGAGTCATTTGGCCGCGGCGATCAATGGCCACTGTACGAGTCTCGGCGGAGTCACACTCGGAAGGAGCATTCCTATGAGAGTCCTTGTCGTCGCGGTGAGTGCGCCGACGCAGATGACAGGCGTTCATCGTCATGCCATCAACCTCGCGAAGTGCCTGTTGATGCGGCACGATGATGTTGATCTGGTCGTCGCTCCCTGGCAGCTCAAGAGCATCGAAGGTTCAGGCATCTCCACCTTTCCGCGTCTTTCCCTCTACGTCGCCGAAATGACGCCTGGCCGTACTGCACGCAACCTTTGGCACTGCACGGCACTCCCGCGGCTGGTGAGGGAAAGCGGGGCGGATATTGTTCACCTCACCTGCCCGGTTCCCTTTTTCAAGTCGCTGATCTGCAGGCCCGTTGTCGTGACCTTGCACGATCTGTATCCGATGGAGATCCGGGAGAACTTCGGCCGCTTCAAGTCTGTCTTCAATCGTGCGATCCTCCGCATCTACCTGCAGGGTGCCGACGCGATCACAACCGTGTCCGACCGCACGCTCGCCCTTCTTCAGACCTATATACCGAAGGCGAGCGACAAGGCCATCCGCATTTACAACTGCCTGGAGGCCTTTCCACCCGCCACCGGCCGATCTCCCCTTCCGGAGTGGCGAGGCTATCCATTTCTGCTTTGCGTTGCGCAGCATCGCCGCAATAAGAACGTGACCCTTCTCCTGCGCGCCTTCCACCAGCTCGTGCAACGCGGGTCGCTGGCAGAAGGAACCCGGCTTGTTGTGATCGGCGTACCCGGCCCTGAGACCGAGGCAATCGAGCGCACGGTCCGTGATCTCGAACTCGCGGCAAGAGTCGTCTTTCTCTCCGGCGTATCGGATGCCGAGCTTCACTGGTGCTATCGCAACGCAAAGATGCTCGTCGCACCATCGCAAACCGAGGGCTTCGGCTTTCCCGTCGCGGAAGCACTTCAGGCAGGCTGCCGTTTCGTCTGCTCGGACATTCCGGCTTTCCGAGAGATCGACGCACGTTCCGGCCACTACTTCTCCCTTGATGGCGACGCCGGCTCCAATCTCGTGGATGCGATCCTCGAGGCCGCATCGAGTCCAGCGCCTCCGCCGACTCCCCTCGATCGTTTCAGTCTGGAAAGGATCGGTCAGCAATACTCCGGCCTCTATTCCACTCTGCACCTCCAGCACTTCACCGTCCCGCGGGCTTCAGCCCAGGAGAAGCCTTATGAAAACAAGCTCTAGCCGTCCTGTCGCCAATGTGCTCGGTATCCCCGTAGATGCCTTGGATATGGAGTCGGCACTTGCACGAACTCAGGAGTTGCTAAGCACGCCCGGATCGCACTACATCTGTGCGGCGGCGGTGCATGGCATCGTGGAAGCACAGCGAAATCCGAAGCTGCTGGCCGCATATCACGGGGCTGCCCTGGTCCTGCCGGATGGAATGCCGCTCGCATGGGCGGGGCGTAGCCAGGGATTCGCGGCCATGGAACGCGTCACCGGCCCTGACATTACGATCGAAGTCTTTCGGCGCCCGGAGTTCGCCGGCGTCACCCACTTCCTCTATGGCGGCGATCAGGGTGTGGTGGAGGAGTTGCGGGAACGACTGCTGCAACGGTTTCCCTCCGCTCGCATCGTCGGAATCTATACGCCGCCCTTTCGCGACCTGAACCTGGACGAAGAACGCTACATGGAAGACCTGCTCTCTACGCTGAAGCCCGATATCGTGTGGGTCGGGATCGGCTGTCCCAAGCAGGAACTCTGCATGGCACGCTACACACGCCGCTGGAACGCGAGGCTGATGATCGGGGTCGGTGCAGCCTTCGACTTTCATACCGGCCGCCTTCGCGATTGCGCTCCGTGGATCAAGCGGGCAGGCCTGCAGTGGCTCCATCGCCTTATACAAGACCCCAGGCGGCTCTGGCGGCGTTATCTTGTCACGAACTGTACCTTCGTCTATCGAATGACCTTGCAGGCCCTCAGGCGGACCGCGCCATCCCCGCTTCCGCAAGCCCCCGCCCGTGCCACGCGCCAGGTCGAGACCCGCTCGTGATGCAACTCCGCTCACGACAATTTCCTGACAATCTCATAGCCCACGCATGACAACACCGCCTTCTCGCTCCGTTACACATGACTGAGTGCGGTTTTTCCGCCATCGAGGATTAGGAATGAAGAAATCGAAAGCGTCTCTGGTCACTTCTCTCGCGCTTCTGGTCATCTTGTGCGCGCACCCGCTCGTCCATGCTCAGCCGGGGGGCAAGCACATTGAAGTGACAGCGTCCAAGTTCTCTTTCGCGCCCGCGACCATTACGGTGAAAAAAGGCGAACCGGTGACTCTGGTACTGTCGAGTACCGACGTGACCCATGGGCTCAGGATTCGCGAACTGGGTGTGGACGTGAAGGTCAATAAAGGGAAAAGCACCGAAGCCACCTTTACACCAGATCAAACCGGAGACTTCGTCGGCCATTGCTCAAACTTCTGTGGCGCGGGTCATGGCGGCATGGCGCTCACCGTACATGTGGTGGATTAAGCATGCGTCCGCTGGCCTGCGTCGCCTTCTGCTCGCTTCTCCTCTGTGGATGTAAGGCGACGCCACCTGGAAAGATCGAAAGCAAAATCGCAATAGCCACGGAGCATCACGTGACGATCGGCAACAAGCACGGTAAGAATCCGATACCGGACAATTCCGCAACGCGGGCCGATGGCAAAGATGCGTTCAGTCACTACTGTGCAGCGTGTCACGGGTACGATGGCCAGAATACCGGTGTACCCTTCGCCGATCGGATGTCCCCGCCGGTCCCGCTGTTGAACTCTCCCGACGCTCAGCAGTTCACGGACGGCCAGCTTAAATGGATTATCGATAACGGGATCTGGCCCTCCGGAATGCCAGCCTCCAGGGGAATGCTGAGCGACGAAGAGCAATGGTCGATCGTCGTATACCTCCGTCACCTTCCCCCCGCAGGCGCCGCCGGCACCCCGGAAATGTACAACCACTAGCGCGATGGCTGAAACTTCTCAACCAGCGTCGGGCACTGCAAAGACGATCGGATTCTTCCTCGGCTTTCGCATGATCGTGCTCGTAGTCGGGACTCGAGCCTTCGGCCTCGACCCGCAGTTGAGCATTGGCTTGACGCTCGGATTAAACTTCCTTTGTCTTGTTTTTGCCGCCATGGGCCGAACAGATGATGCCGGGGCGCGCAACCTGCTGCGATTGGGTCCGATTCGCTGGGCGGTGCTGTTCCTCGCGTTCACGGGAACCAGCCTGTCGTGGACGGTCGCAGTCTCGCCATCAGCCGCCTTGGTCTACTGGTGTGCCATGGTCGCCGACGCATGCATGGTCACACTTGTCCTCCGCCAGGGACCCCCCAGGCAGCAGGGCATTTCGATCATGCAGGGCTTCATCGCAGGAGCCTGTTGCGTCGCTGTGGTTGCCTGGCTGCTTCCTGAACAATCCGACCTCCGCCTTGGGGACGAAGAACTGCTCGGACCCAACCAGATCGGTTTCCTATGCGCCTTTGCCCTGTTCTTCACGTTGTTTCTCATCCGTGAGCGCGCGGGCCGCTATAAACCTGCGGCTGCGTTCCTTGCCATGACCTTGCTAAGAAGTCTCAGTAAAACGAGTATCTTGGCCTGTTTGGCCGCACTCTCCTGGCTGCTTGTGCGCGATCGTTCTCTTCACAGAAACACCAAGGTGGCGCTCACACTGCTCGTCGTGGCGGTCTTCCTGCTCTTCTCCCCCCTCCTGTCCGCATACATCGACGTCTACTCGAACCTCGGCAATCAGTCGATCACGTTAAGCGGACGCCTCTCGATCTGGGCTTACGTGCTTAACGAAGCGCTCGATCTCCCGTGGACGGGGCATGGCTTCCACTCCATGTGGAAGGTCATCCCTCCAATGAATGGCGACTTTGAACCGCGTCATGCCCACAACGAGATCCTGCAGCAGTTTTATGCTTACGGAGTCGCAGGCCTTGGGCTCCTCGTCGGAATTTATAGTTCGTTCTATCGCCAGATCCGGAAACTCAACAACCCTTCGATGAAGGCGTTCCTCTCCGCGCTGCTCCTCTTCATTCTCATTCGTGGCCTTACCGACACGGAGGTCTTCGATCTTTCCTTGCCGATGTGGGCTGTAATCCTATGGAGCGTCTTGATGCGAGGCACGGACGAGCAGTTTGACGCCCGTACCCCGGTCTCACCTTCGTTCCAATTATCCGAAGCGCGAATTGTCACAGGGTGAGGACTTCGTCTAAGCTCATGGCTAACCGCGTGCTCGCCAAACTTTAAGAAAGGCTTGCCAATATGGTTTCTGAAGTCTCCATCCCCGGCGAGGAAATACCTCCGGTTTCTCCGGACGATTCACTCGGTACCATTCTCATCGTCGAAGATGATCCGCGCATGCAGAAGGTCCTTGCCCGCACCTTTACCCAGGAGCGCTTTCGCGTGCTGGTTGCTGGCGATGGCCAGACCGCGCTTGAGCTCTTTCGCGCGGAGCGGCCCTCAGGCGTCATTCTTGATCTGATCCTGCCGCGCATCTCTGGTCGCGAGTTGTGCCAGATGTTCAAGCGCATCGCTCCGGAGACCCCCGTGATCATCGTCAGCGCGATTACGGAGGTTGTCGACAAGGTCCTCCTGCTCGAACTGGGCGCTGAAGACTACGTGACAAAGCCATTTAGCCCACGCGAACTAGTCGCCCGTATGCAGGGAACGCTTCGGCGTCAGCGCAAACCTGCGGCCCTCGATGTCTTCCGCTTTGCGAATTGTGAGATCGACTTCCGCAGTATGAACGCTCGCAGGAGCGGAGTGCCGGTCGTCCTGACTGCCCACGAGTTCAAGCTGTTGAAGTTCTTCGTGGATAATGTCGACCGCGTACTCTCGCGTGAGGTCCTGCTCAACGAAGTATGGGGCTACAACTCGTATCCCACAACGCGTACGGTCGACAATCAGATCCTGAAGCTCCGTCAGAAACTCGAACCGGAGCCGGCCAATCCGCGGCACCTGCTGACGATCTATGGAGCGGGGTATAAGTTTGTCCCCCATCCCTAAACCCGGCAGGGACGGCGTTCGAACGCACGTCCTCCTGATCACGGCGATGGCGATTGTCATGGTCGTGACCATGGCGCTCCTGGTGGTTCTTGTCCGTGAACGCTTTCGCGCACAGGCGACAGCGGATCTCTCGCTCAATCTTCGTCGTTCCGTCATTGCCTTCCGCGATCTGCAACAGGATCGATTCGACGCGCTCGAGCGTGAGAACTCCCTTCTTGCCAGCCTGCCCACGCTCAAAGCGCTGATGACCAGCGGTGACGACCTCACCATTCAGGATGGCGCAGTCGAGTACTGGCAGCTCAGCGGTGAGGACCTGCTCGCTCTGACTACACCAAACGGGCGAGTGATCTCCGTCTACAGCAAGGTGCCGGAGAAGGGCACGAATTTGCCCAGTGCGCTCAGCACACTGGTTGCTCAACCAGCCAGGCGCAACATCGTCGACGGCAAAACCTTGTATGCGTGTTCCGTTCGCCCGATCTACTTTGGCAGCGATGTCTCAGGGACGATCCTTGGTTACGTCATCAGCGGCATGTCCATCGAACGCTCTGTTCGCCAGATCAGCGCGCCTGCGGGCGCCGAAGCTGCTTTCCTGAGCGGTGGACGCGTCGTCACCAGCACGCTCAGCGCTTCCGCACAGCAAAACCTCATCGCGCAGTTAGGCCCGTTGAGCGGTGCCTCCCTGTCCCCCGCGCCCCTTGCCCTCGGGGGCGACCGCTACATGGCCGCCGTCGACACTCTCTCCTCCGTCGACAGTTCCCCCCTGCAGCTTGTGGTCCTCAAGTCCGTGCGACCCACCGAAAAGTGGATCGCTCGCACGGACCGCATTGTACTGAGCGCGGGCTTGATCGCCGTCCTCGTGGGGGCCATCTGCATGGTCATCCTTGGCCGCGTGCTCACCCGTCCACTTGAAGAACTTTCACGCAGCGTACGCGCATTCGGTGCTGGTGACGGAGCCTATCGTGTTCCCCGTTACGGAACCCGAGAGGTCCGTCATCTGAGCTCCGCCTTTGCCAGGATGCGGGAAGAGACGCAACGCGCCAACCAGGCTCGCCTCGAATCGGAGCGCCTCGCAACGATTGGACTCATGGCCAGCTCGGTCTCGCACGACCTCCGCCACTATCTGGCGGCCGTATATGCCAACGCCGAGTTCCTCGCCTCGGATACACTTCCCCCGGACGAACGCGCAGAGATATTCGCGGACATTCGCAGCGCCGTTCTAGGCACGGCCGATATGATCGAATCGCTGCTGATCTTCAGTCGTACCGGATCCAGCGTGCGCTATGCCGAGGAGAAGGTCGTCCCGATTCTCGAACATGCTCTGTCGCTCGTTCGAGCCCATCCAGACTCACAACACGCGATCTTTGAGAAGGACTTCTGTCATCATGAGGACCTCATCGCCAGAGTCGATGGCAAGCAGGTCGAACGGGCGGTATATAACCTGCTGCTGAATGCCTGCCAGGCAGGACTGATCGCGGAAAGAGTTCCACACGTTCAACTTTCTCTTCGTCTTTCCGGGGACTTTTTTATTGTCCGCTGCGTGGACAACGGCAATGGTGTTCCCGAAGCCATACGCATGCGGCTTTTCGACCCGTTTGTAAGTGAGGGAAAGCAAAAAGGGACAGGCCTTGGACTCACACTGGCAAACTGCATTGCGGAGGAGCATGGTGGCGAGGTCGTTCTGGTCAGTAGTTCTACCGGCGAAACGATCTTTGAAATTCGTATGCTCATTTCGCCGTCTGCCGGCCCTGGTGCGGCAGACGCAAACCAGAAGGGTTCACATGCGCTCGTTCACTAGCGGAACCCTGCTGGCATTCGCAGCGCTCGCGTCAGCGTCAGCGACACCTGCGCGTTCACAAAGCGCGGACAATGCTGTACTTACCCAACAGGTGCAGCAACTCTCGCAAGCCGTGGCACAAGCCCAGACACAACTTGAGGAGTCCCAGCGGCAGATGACCGAGCTCCGAAAGCAGCTCGCCGCTCTGCAGGCCCAACTCGCACAGAACTCCGCCACGGCAGCGCCCGCCGCGGAGACTGCGAAGAAGATAGACGATCTGCGCGAACAGCAGGAGATACAGCAGGCGGAGATCGCCACGCACGAACAGTCGAAAGTGGAAAGCGCGTCGAAGTATTCCCTGAAGCTGACTGGCCTTCTTCTCTTCAACGGGTTCGTCAATACTGGCGGGGTGGACACACCCGACACGCCCACCATCTCCTCGCCCGGCGCGGGTTCGACCGGCGCATCGATGCGGCAGACCATGCTTGGCTTCTACGCGACGGGCCCGCACATCTTCGGCGCATCCAGTTTCGCGGATCTTCACATAGACTTCTACGGCAACCCTCAAGTCAGCGCCGGCAACTACGCAGGCGGTTATTACGGTCATCCATCGGTGCCTCGTCTGCGCACGGCACACGCGGGCCTCCTCTGGGATGACACCGAACTCTCGTTTGCTTTTGATCGGCCTCTGATCAGCCCGGACTCTCCTTCCTCACTCGTCTCGCTCGCCGTTCCCGCGCTTGCATGGTCCGGCAATCTCTGGCAGTGGAATCCGCAGCTCGAGCTGAGTCACACCATCCCTGCGGGACCGAACCGCTTTATCAAATTTGAGTCGGCCCTGATCGACACGCAGGACACCCTGATGCCTCCGCTGGCGACATCGGCTTACACTCAGGAGAGCCTCTACACATCGCTGAGTGAGCAAAGCCGTTGGCCTGGGGTTGAGGCGAGAATCGCGCTGACTGGGTCTCCGGCGGAACAGCATGGAAATCATTTCGGCGTCGGCGGTTACTTCTCTCCGCATCTCCTGCCTAACGGGACACGCTATAACGCATGGGCCGCCACTCTCGATGAGCAACTCCAGCTTCCCCATCGTTTCGAACTCACAGGCAGCGCTTATCGCGCGCTCGGACTTGGCGGTCTCGGCGGCGGGGCGTACAAGGACTTCACGTACGTTGAATCCGACAAAGGTGGAGGCTATTACTATCATCCACTCGATGACGTTGGTGGCTGGGCGCAGATCAAGAAGCGCGCCGGTCAACGTCTGGAATTCAACGGCGCGTTTGGAATCGATAACGTCTTCGCCCACGAATTGTCTCGTACACCCGTCCCCATCAACTACGGCTACAGCTATCTCGCTCGAAATCACACCGCGACCGGCAACGTCATTTATTCGCCAAGCGCTTACCTGCTCTTTTCACTTGAGTTTCGCCACCTGACGACCTGGTCGACAACAGGCGCGCCCTCCAACTCAAATGTGGTAGGTCTGGGAGCGGGATACAGCTTCTAATGATCAAAGCCCTTTACGCCGCCACTCTGCTCTGCGTCATCGGAACGTCCTCGCTTGCCCGCTCGCAGTCATTGGGCGAGAAATCTGTAGGCGAGATCAGTCTCCGTCTAACCCCACCCACAGCGGCAAAAGGACATGACGCAACTCCTGCCGTCATTTGGCTTCAACCTGTCGGGACCGTTCTGCCGTTCGTTCCTCAGGGCAGGTATACCCTCCTGCAGAAGAATCGAACGTTCTATCCTCACCTGCAGGTGGTCGCCGTTGGGAGTACCGTGCAATTTCCCAACGTGGATCCCTTTTTTCACAACGTCTTCTCTCTCTTCGATGGACGCCGTTTCGATCTCGGTCTCTACGAAGCCGGCTCGAGCAAATCGGTAGGCTTCAACCGGGAGGGAGTGTCATACATCTTCTGCAATATCCACCCGGAGATGAGTGCCGTCATCGTGGCCCTCTCGACGCCGCTGTACACCATCACTCGACTAGGACATGACGCACGGATTGGCGATATACCGTCCGGCGAATATGAGCTGCACTTCTGGATCGAAGGTGTTCCGCAAACCGACCTCGACGGGATGAAGCGCCCCCTCACCGTGAAAGCAGGCCACGCTTCGTTGGGAGCCGTTGTGGTTCCCGCGCCGGAGAGACCAGCACAACACACGAGCAAGTTTGGCGGTGCGTATCATGAAGGTTCGGAAAAGCCATACTGAGACCGATTCGACAGGCGCAATCAGGGAACGACGCGCCGTCGCGAAACTGCGGTAAACCAAAGGGCTCGGCCACAATCGCTGGCATAGAGGATTGTTTTCGAATCCGGCTCCCAGGTCGGCTCGATTAGGTTGCACTCCGCATCGCTGAGGTCGCGAACCGAGCCGCTGGATAGATCAAGGAGTGCGAGATTCCAGCTTCCTCGATCCATGCGGCTGAAGGCTAGCCAACGTCCATCGGGCGAAACAGCGGGATATCGAGCCTCGCCAACCGGAAGCACCTCTGGATTCTGCCCCGCGCTGATGTGCAGAAGGCGCGAGCCCGAGGTCCCCTTCACAAGCCCTGCAACGATCAGCGATGCGTCTGGAAGAAACGTCGCCTGTTCCACGTCGATCGTGTTTGGCGTCAAAGCTCGTTCCTGACCTTGCGCCCCGCGAAGAGGGCGGACGAACGCGGTTCCACGTCCATGATGAACCCGCAGGTACGCGAGATATCGTCCATCCGGGGAGAGCGTCGGAGACTCTGCATCGACGATATCCTTGAAGATGCCCCCCCCCGCGTGAGGTGATAGTCGAGCGTGCGCCGGCACTCTCTACCAGCACGCGCTCGTTATTCGTCGCGAACGAAATCTCGTCGGGACCGACGGCAGACTCGGAAAAAGGCACGTTGGATGGGGGAGCACTCATATGCTCAAGCAGCCGATACCCCGTAGGCTGCATCGCGATGCGCAGAACATCGCCGTCGTGCCATCCGGGAGCAGCGGTGAGCAGAGCTCCACTCGCATCCGGTATTCGGTAAGCGAAATCGTCATACAAGCCGCGCTGATGGTGAAGCCCGGAAGCCACCTGGAGCGCGGCCACCAGTGCCAGGATCCCACCAATGGCGAGCGTGACCCTACGACGCTTCGGCGTGTGCAATGCTATCGATCCCATCGTCACATAGAACACGGCAGCAAGCGCGACGAGCATATAAAGACGCGGCACCTGCAATACAGCGCCAAGCCCGGATGCAGATCCAACATCCCAGCCGCTGGGCAGCCCTATGCCAACGTACAAAACGATAGCCAGCCATGCCAGCGAAGAACGCCTGCGTAGGAGCCACGCAACCAAGACCGTCATAGGCAGCACGAGCAGCGTGAAATTGTAGGACGCGGGAATCGTCGAGACTGTCAGCGTGCCAACCGTGAGCGCGGACCACTCCAGTGCAACTCGGCTCGCCGAATCGTCGCGTTCATCGCAAAGCAACAGCGCCGGCGCGAGAATAACCATCGGCAACACAGCCTGAAGAACCACGAAGAACACGGGAGACGGATGCCAGGGCTGCGGGTTCCACTGTGGTTCGTAGACGAACAGGCAGTGCAGCAACGTGGAAAGAGAACCGCTGCCAAGAGCGTAGGGAGGAAATCCTTCGCCGCGAAGTGTCCAAGGCAGAATCTGACGCAGATAGGTTCGATGAACCTCCCATCCGAAGACGCTCACCGAGACTGCAATGCAGGCTGCCCCGGTAGCAACAGCCGCCAACAAAGCACGCCACTCCCGTTTGCGCAGGAAGTAAAGGCAGAAAACAACCGGAAAGAGTTTGATGGCAGTCGCAATTGCCACGAGCGCTCCCGCAAGGCTCATGCGCTTGCGTTGGTGAGCCCAGCATGCACCAATCAACAGCGCCGTGAGCAACACGTAGAACTGCCCATAGAGAAGGTTGCGATGCAGTGGCGGGCACCCGAGAACAATCAGTGCGATACGCCGCAGCGGTTGGCCAGTCATCTCTCGGAGACCATACACAATAGGAAGCAGAAGTGCTATCTGAAAGACGAGCCAGATACGCTTGGCTATCAAAGGCTTGAAACCCGCCAGTGGAGCGACAGCCAGGGTCGAGAAGGGTGTGATCGGCACCAGCCCAATGACGGAGCGGTCGATCTCATGATGATCTTTCTGACGCGCCAGCCAGCGCCACTCGTATACGTGCGCGGTGTCGACACCCTCTCTCGCCAGCTTGGCGGTGAGGTAGTAATTCGGAAAATCCGTCTGAAGCGTAGCGAAGGCCGAGGGCACCGTCCGAAGCGCAAATACGCCTGCACAGATGAAGAGGAGCAGCCATTCGACGCGTACCCAGGCTTGCAAGGCCGGTGACGGTGTGGAGGAAGCGCGCGGAAGGGGGATAGTTCGTATCTCGGTCGCCATGGGTAACTGCCAGCCTGGCTAGCATAGAGGCGAGGCCAGAGGAAAGATGTCATGCTGTTGTGTAGAGTTCGTCATGCACTTGTAACCACCTCCGATGTAATACAAAGACAATCTCGTGACGCTTGCATGACACTGCCGAAACCCCCCGGCAGCTACGCTCGAAGCAGTCTTAATGAAGCCATTTCACGAAATCGATCGTACCTCGCTCGACTCCACCTCGTTACGAGAACAGATAGATGCGTACGGCTATGTCCTGGTCCGCAATCTCCTGCCACAAGAAATCCTGCAGGTCCTCTCCCGGGAAATCATAAGCATCCTTCACACCGCAGGATGGCTTCTACCCGGTAGCAACCCGAGCGACCGAATCGCCAACCCTAACGCCGCTTGCGCGGACGACGATCCAGCGTACAAGGACGTCTACGACCAGGTCTTCAGCCTGCCATCGTTCCATGCCCTGCCGCACCTCCCCCTCATGCAGCGCGTGATGAAGCAACTCGTTGGCGAGGAACTCCTGATTCATCCGAAATCGGCCGCCCGGCTGATCTTTCCAAACTTCGGCCCAGGCATCATTCACGCACACCAGGACCACACCGCCGTAGCAGGCGATACCGAGACCTTCACAGCGTGGTTGCCGCTGCACGACTGCCCTCCCGATCTTGGTCCGCTCCGGATCCTGGAGGGCTCGCATCGTTACGGCCTCCAACCCACCGCCGGTAGGACAGGCTACATCACCCCGGGAACAGAACGCGGTAGTGGCTGGGCAGGTGGTGCGATCCATTGCGGAGACCTGCTGATCTTTCATAGTTTGACCGTTCATGAGGCCGCGCCCAATCGTTCCAGTCAACTTCGCGTCTCGCTCGACTGCCGCTTCCAGAGCTATCTTCGCCCGGTCAATCCCGGTGTCCTGGTCTTCACAGGCTCCGGCAGGCGCTCATGGGAACGAACCTACTCCCTATGGCCCACCGATGACCTGAAGTACTACTGGAGATCTCTGCCGTTGGAGCTTAGGCCATCCCTGAAGGAGTTGTCAGAGCTCGCCCGAAACTCCGAGCGTCCGGAGATGCGCGAACGCTATGCCCGAATGCTCACGAGGATCGAGGCGGAGATGCCTCTTATCGCAACCTGACACACCCCTGGTCATCAACGACTATGTCAGCGACCAAGAGCATCCCGCTTCCAACAGCCGAGACGAATCGACGCCTCAAGTATGCACTGTGGACTGTGATGGCACTGGCGGCAACCTCCGTACTGTTCTACAGCGAGATACCTCTCTTCAGGCAGCCACAGGAGAAAGCACAACTCCACGCTCTTCGTTGGGTCCTTATCCCCCACGCAATTGCAGGAACCATAGCGTTCATCCTTGGTCCACTTCAGTTCTCCAGTCGGCTTCGTCGACGTCACACTCGGTTGCATCGCAACCTTGGTCGTCTCTATGCCTTCTCTGTGTCTCTGGCTGCTCCGCTGGCCATCTTATCGACCGCGCATGCGCACTATCCAAAGGCGATCTACTTCAGGATCGCCATCGCCATTCAGGCAGGAGCATGGTTCACGGCCACAGGCATCGGCATCCGCGCGGCAATGAGTCGCAATATCGCTGCGCATCGAACCTGGATGGTCCGCTCGTACGCGGTCACCTTTACCTTCATCGGTACACGCGTCCTGCAACCCATTCCCGCATGGAACCACCTCGGCCGTTTCTGGTTCGCCGTCGCCATTATCTGCATCACCTGTATGGCACTGCTCACACCGCAACTCGCCCGGTCAGGACGTCTTTTCGTTACTCGTCTCGCTGGACTGCTTTTGCAGGTGCAGCACCACCGGCAACCTTGACGGGGCGCGGAAGCCCGATCCTCCCATCCATTCGACAGAGCCTCCATGCTCCGCTGACGCAAAGCGCATCAACAGGGGCCGCAGAACCACCGCCGCAGCCATGCGCAACAGCCCTGCCCCCACACAGGCATGCGGACCAGCCCCCAGCGTCAACTGGCCGCGCCCGCGTCGAAGCACCTCCAGGTCGTTCGGACATACAAATCGCGCTGGATCGTGATTCGCCGCCACAATGCGAAGAATCAGCCGATCACCCTTGCGAAGAGAGACCCCCGCCAGAACCATATCCTCGGTAGCCTGCCTGCGCAGATATCGGCTCAACCCTCCATAACGCATCAACTCTTCGACGCCTTGCTCCATCAGCTCAGGCTTGCGATGCAGTAACGTCCATTGCTTCGGATAGTGCAGAAGCGCGTAGCATCCATTCGCAAGCAGACTAGGCAGCGTATGCGACAACGCGACAAACCCGGAGTCGCGTAAAGTCTTTGCCTTCGCATGAAAGCACGCCTGTAACTCTGCGGTTACCGCTCGCGCCTGCTCACGCAACCCATCGTCCGAGGGCTCAGCCGCCGAAGCCGAAACCGGAATCGCCAACTCTCTTAGACGTGCGGCATCCTTCTCGTCGACCTCCGTGACAATGGCGGCAAGCTGCAGGCACATGGGCTGCAGATAAGCTCCCACTAAGTCCACGACCTCGCGCTCCGGTAGCAAAGTAATCCGCTCTTCCACGAAGGGTTTCATCGTGTCAGACCATCTGCGAAGCTGCGGACCCGACAGGGCCGCAATCGTTTCCTCACGCATTCTTTCGAGAGTCCGCATGTCTTCGTCTGTTGCTGCTTTACTACCATCCATCACCATGCTCGGCGATCGCAGGGCCGCAAGCACATCGGCGTGCGTGGTCAGCACCCAGGCCCCGAGTGCGCCATCGTAGTAGGCCGGCTCACTCGCAGGTGGGATCGGAGAGTCAAGCTCATCGCTCTTCCAAGAAGGCATGGGTAACTGTCGCTCTTCGCGCATCACAACTCCACCGATAGTGTGCCAATCGCCCGGCCATCGGTTGTCACGCTGATGTCATCGCCTCATCATTCGGGTCTGATGTCACCTGAAGCGTGGCAAGCGTTTGACATTCGCATGACAACGCTTCCTGCGCGGCTGAATAGAGTGAGGAGACCAAGGCAGATGGCGACGCCCTCCAATCCCGGCCACTTAGCAGAGCTCTACTGGAACTCTGCTGCGGAGACCTATGAACAGGACTTCAGCGGCACGACCGTCGGGAAGATCCGCCGCGGCACCGTCCGGAAGGCGCTCGATCGCACCTTTCAGCCCGGACACCGTGTGCTTGAGTTGTGCTGCGGCACTGGCATCGACGCCGTCTCACTGGCACGTCGTGGCGTACATGTCGTTGCCTGCGATATCTCTCCGCGCATGATTGAACTCGCGCGGGCTCACGCAGCGGGGGAAGGCGTGTCTCCGCCACCCGACTTCCGCGTTCTCGCTGCGGAGCACCTCTCTTCGCTTACCGCGGAAGACCTCTTCGACGGGGCATTCTCGAACTTCTCCGGTCTCAACTGTGTCGCGAATCTCCATGACGTATCCGAAGATCTGGGGCCTCTGCTGAAGCCGAAGGCGAGCCTGGTCATCTGCATGATGGGCCGCTTCGTCCCTCTTGAGATTCTCTGGTTCCTTGCGCAGGGCAAGCCGAAGAGGGCCTTCCGCCGCCTTCTGACATCTCAGACCTATTCCCCCACAAGGGGCCTCATCATAAGGCGCCCCACGGTCACTCAGATTGAATCTCAAATGCGGCCGGCATTCCGCCTCGTCCGGTGGACAGGAATTGGCATCGTCGTTCCTCCTTCCTACGCCGAGTCTTTCGCCATGCGCCTTCCCCGTCTCATTCGGGTCCTCGCGACCATCGACCGCCGCATCGGCTCCCTTCCCCTGTTCCGCAACATGGCCGACTGCGTGCTCCTCGAGTTCGAACGCGAATGAAACCTCCCCGAAACTTCCGCAAGGCTCTTCGGTCCCGGCTGCTTGGCCATCCAGGTTACTCAACAGCACTTGACCTCCCGCTCCACTCCCCGCAGACGGAAGTCGCGGTCTGGCTTCACGGCATGGGTGAACCACGGGATGTCACCCATTGCCACTCCGTGGCATGTCCGATGCCGGCCTTCTTCTGCATCTCCTTCGAGAAGGGCGTGCCCGAACAATCCCTTGATAGCCCAGGCGTATCGCTTCACTTCGTCGAGCGCGCGGGGCAACGTCAAGTGCTCGGCAAAATCGATCTCCAATATCACAGCACGGTCGCTACATCAGGACCCGAGCTGCGGCTTTACCGCGCGACGGACTGCATCAGTACCTGCCTCCCGCGCCACCGTCGGTGGATACGATCCCTCTACTTCGCACACGAACGTTGGCAAGCACGCCGCTCCGGACGCCCGCAAATCCTGTCGCTCGATAACCGCTGCAACGAGGTTGTCTTCCTCTGTCCACGGCCGGTCGTCCTCGTCAGCCTCTTTCAGGCGGGCGCTGGCAACATCTTCCCACTCAACCTCATGGGCCGGGTCGGCGAGCATCACTTCGTCTTCGCCCTCAATGCGAGCAAAAAGGCTGGAGCCGCAGTGTCGAATCACTCCCAGTTCGCCATCAGCACCGTCCCGTTTGAGCAGGCGCAAGTCGTCCGCGACATGGGCGCGCATCACCATCAGACCTCGATCGACTTCGCCCACCTACCCTTTAGCCTCCATCCATCACCATCTCTCGGTATCCCTGTGCCTGACTTCGCTCTCACCGTTCGCGAGCTTCAGATAGAGAGTGCCCTTCCCCTTGGAAGCCACAACTTCTTCATCGCCCGCATCCTGGGCACGCAGACCCAAACGAGCGCCCCTGAGTTCCATCGCATTCACGGTATATACGCCGCCCGCAGGGAGCGCTTGTCGAAGGCATACCGCGACTCTCAACGTGCCGGGGCTGACGGACAATAGGCAAGGACATAGAGGACGGCGGTATGGCGGTGGTCCTGGCGGAGCGTCCTCGCTACGGGCGCAGTGTTCTCGCTGAGCTGTCCCTACAACGTGGGCTGGTCGAGGTCAGCTATCGAGATTAGGCACATGCGCCTTGGGAGCCGTACTGACGGTCTGATAGCAGCTAGCGGTGTAGGGCCGTTGAGAACATCAACGGACAATAATGCGCAATCGCGCAGCCATTCCCGGATACGAAAAGGCTTCAGATGCTGCCGTTTATGCGTCATTTTCGGGCTAGGGCAATCGATTGGCCGCCCGAAGCGTGATCTGTCTCCGAGAGGATGCGTGGCGTCGAAACCGGATCCTTCGTCTGGTCTATGTCCGTGACCAATCACATTTGGGCTTTGTTTCCAATCAGCGTTCTTCTCTCACCTCGTTGCGGCTCTCTGCCCTCTGTAGATCCTCTGCACATGACGCCGAGGTGAGTTTCGGCACGTGAGAATGGAGACAACATATCGCTTCGATACCTCTACCGTCAGAACACAGCGGGTCGAGAGACGAGGTAGCCGATAGCTACCAAGTAGCATATGCTCCGCTGACGGTGTCGAAAAGGCTGATAGTCAGCAGGGTCGGCACGTGATGGATCGGCGAGCGCTGAGCCGCATCCGGTTATTGAATATAATAAGCGGTAGCTATCCGGTAGGTATGAGCTAGCTAGTAAATTTATCGCTTATAGCTACTTTCTACCCAGAAAGTACCGTACAGGTACCAGACTTATACTCTCTACAGCGCCCGAAGCGCTCTAGACTCACTTGGAGGGGGATAGGATGTAGGGTAGAGGGTAGGTTTTTGGTAGCTACCTGCTAGCTTTCTTCTAGCATCTGTCGCCACACATGAATTGCACTCAGTAGACGAAACGCTCAATGGATTACCAAGGACATGTGCTTATGCAAGTAATCGTCTTCGCATCCAGTAAGGGAGGGGTGGGCAAAACGACGTCCGCTCTCTCGCTCGCCTCCGTGCTTACCCACCATGGGGCTCGGACCACGCTTATCGATGCGGATCCTAATGCGCCACTCGCGCTGTGGTCGAGCCGCTTTCCAGACGGGGTCCCCCACAACCTGACCGTTAAGACGGCCTTCCGCACGGATGTCGCGGACGTGATCGACGCCGCATCGGATCCGTACGTCATCGTGGATCTCGAAGGCAGCCGAAACGATGAGGTCTCGGTGGCGATCGGCCGCGCCGATCTTGTCCTGATCCCGATGAAGGGCAACCAGCTTGACGCGGACGAGGCTGTCAACGTCATCAAGGTGGTTCGCAAGCAGGAGACCATCTTCCGCCGCAAGATCCCTTTCCGCGTCTTTCTCTCGCAGACCTCTCCGGTAATCATGGATAAGGGCATGCGCGACATCTGTGACCAGATGCGGGAAAACTCCATTCCTATGCTGCAGAACGCGATTGTGGAGCGATCGGCCTTTAAGGCGCCCTTCCGGCTTGGCGGAACTATCTACGAGCTCACGGGGCGCGAGGCGAATAACCCGGAGGCCGCGATCGCAAACGCCGAGACCTTCGCCCAAGAGATTCGCGACATCCTGATCGGTGCCAGCATGCAAAGCGAGGTTCTCCATGTCTGATAACCAGCCTCAAGGCCGACCCGCGATCAAGCTCGACTTCACGACAGGCCTCGATAAACTCCCGCCGCGCCCCAAGATGGACGAGAGCACCACCCTGGCGTCCGTCACGGCAGGCCGTGAACTTGGCTTCTCGGGCCGTGCCGAACCCGCTCCTAGCCCGGCCCCATCCCCGTTCCTCGACGGCCGACGTCTCCGCAGCCGAGGCGCGAACACACAGCTTAACCTCAAGGTAACGGCCGAGGAAAAAGACGCCATCCTGCGGGATGCGGCCCGTTTTATCCACGATCCCGGCAGCCCTATCAACAACATTGGCGAGTTCGTGGTCTATGCTGTCGACTTCCTGCGGAGCCACGGCCGCCGCGCTGAGTAACGCACTTCCAGCCCGCTGCGGAGCAACCTGTGTCGGAGCCGCACAGACCGGAGTTGGGAGATCTTTCACCGCAGCGGGCTGGAAAGCTTTCAACGAAAGCTCCCATCACTATCAACATCATTCAGATCTCCGCAGTTCACTGGAAGAAATGTCTGTAAGTATCACATTTCATGCCGCCTGGTGGGCACAACTCCCTCACGCAACCAAAGCGGCTTTCCAGCCTACTGCGGGGGTGACAAGCGGTAGTGGCAAGAAGCACCCCGGAAACCGGTCTGGACTTGCCCCAACAGGCCATTGTGTTAGCGGCAGCAGTGGAAATCACCTCAGGTTGCGGTTTTGTACCCGGTTTTCCGCAGTTGGCTGGAAAAAATCCAGCTTTCACCTTGCATCCAGTCGAGTTCCGCAGCCGGGAGGAAGAAAACCCGCAGTAGGCTTGAAATCAGCCCGCAGTCCCATGGAACTTCCACCGCAGCGGATCGGAATTGCTTGCCGCACCCGGCTGGCACCATCTCCGCACCGCGCTGGAAATGTTCCCGCAGTGGGCTGGAAAAGATTGCCCTGTAAGCCCATATATTGCACCATTTCCGATGCACTTAAGTCTTTAGCTTGCTTTACAGTTTGCAACTCTTAAACAAGGATTACAGACAGCAATGCCATTCGGCGGCAGGAGCTCAGCAATGTCACGAAAGCCCGCAGGCACCCAAGCCACGCTTGTCACGATGCCTGATGCCGTCGACCTGATCCGGTTTGAGAAGAACCTCCTGCAGATCGGTTTCTTCGGAGCTCACGAGCGTCGCGGGAAGGCACTTGCCTCCCGCCGCCGCATCGAGCAGTGGGTCAATCGCGATGGGAAGAAGATCAAGGTGTCCGCCGAGTTCCGTTCTTCCGACGCCCTCGGCCTGCCCTCGACCTCGGACCGCGATAAGTACATGGCGTTCATGAAGCTCGCGATGGAGCAGAAGCTCCGCACCGGCGTCATCTCGAATCCGATCCGCTTCTCGGGTTATAGCCTCCTCAACATCCTGGGCCAGTGCGACTCGGGCGAGAACTACGAAGCCCTCAATAGCTGGGGCATGCGCATGGCGGATACTACGATCACCTCAGAGCAGGTGATTTACTCATCGCTCCGCAAGCGCTACATGAACAAAACCGTTCACGTCTTCCGCAGCTTCACACGTCTCGGTTCGAGCAACTTGGATAACTCGAACAAGATCGACATGTTCGAGGTTGAGCTCGAAGACTGGCTGCTCGAGAATCTCAACGAGTCCTTCGTGGTCCCCGAAGACTTCAACATGTACCGCAAGCTCACTCGCCCCACCGCAAAGGGCATCTTCGTTTATCTCTATCTCTGGTTCTACGCCAGCCAGGGCAGGGAAGTGGAGAAGGACTACAGCGAGCTCTGCGCTCTTCTGAATATACGGACGTACGAGCATGTCTCCAAGATTCGCGAGACGATGGGCCTCTCGCTCAACGAGCTGGTAGCTATCGGGTATCTAAAGTGCTGGGACATCAAGTCGATGAGCTCCAAGCAAGGCTACAAGCTTGTGCTTACGCCCGGTCGCGCCATGAAAGATGTGCTGGTGCTGACGCAGCGTAAGCAACTTGCTTTCGCTGCCGCCGCGAACGACGTGCCGCTCTCGGACTCCCGGGAACTGGCCCGCGTGGCCCTTGTGGAGAACGGAGTCAGTGAAGTGAAGGCGGCGGAGCTTGCTCGCAAGCTAGAACCCCAGGCGCTGCTCGACCGGGTCGAATACGTCGCGTTCCAGATCGAGTCCGACCGAAAGGGTTCCATTAAGAACCCCGCCGGATACCTCATTACGTTTGTTGAATCCGAGCAGCAGATCCCCTCCGCCTTCCGCACGCGCCGCCAAAAACAGGCGGAAGAACGCAACCGGTTCGAGCTCGAGGCACGCCAAGCCCGCGAGGCGGCCCAAGAGAGCGCACGCAGCCTCGCCCAGATGCAGCTGCAGGCGGAGTACGAGCGCTGGGTTGCGGTGCAGGTAGAGCTTGCATTGGTCCAACATCTTCCGGGCGAGCAGCTCACGGCCCGGCTGAAGCAGATTTCCAATCAACTGCGGAAGGATCCGACGGTTGCTACTCGGCTGGACCGGATGAGTGGGTCAGCTCGTCTTGCCGAGTTGACGCGTCGCCTGCACCGCGAGGTGGCCGAGGAACTTCAACTTCCGGGCCTCGACGAATGGCGCACGGCCAATCCGCAAGGAGACTTGTTCTAGCGTCACGGGCTTCGTCTCGGATGCTGAAATCCGAGTTCCGCGCAAGAATGATGACCTACTGCCAGGGGTTGAGGAGCGTCAGGCCGAGCTCAGCGAAGTCTCGGACGTTACGCGTCACGAGTGTCAGGTTGTGCTCGTGGGCGGTTGCGGCGATCATCAGGTCGGGTTGGGAGTAGGTGCGACCAACTTTGCGGCCCTCCTCGATGAGGAGCCGCCAGCGCAGCATCACATCCTCGGTCATATCGAGTACCCGGCCAGTGAACATCGGGCGGATTGTGTTTTCGAGCCACGCATTCAGGTCGGCGCGCAGGGCTGCGTCCTGCACGAGCGCAATGCCGAAACGGATCTCCGCGAACACAACCGTGCTGACGTAGAGCTCGTCGAGGGGGCAGCTTGAAACGAAGGCGATGACGCGAGGATCAGGCCTGGGCCGACGGAGCTCGGAGAGAACGTTGGTGTCGAGCAGCCAAGGCACTAGAGGGCAGCGTCACGCACGGGCATGGCGACGCGCGCAGGCTCAAGGCTGATGTCCCTGGCGGGCGAGGATTGCATGGCGGCGACAAGTTTCGCGCCGGTCGACGAGGATGCACGCGCACTTGCCGCCGGCAGGGCCTTCATCGCGTGGAGCAGCACGTCCTCCACATTTTGGAAAGCGCCGCTGTCGATGCGTTGCTGAATCATCGCTTCGAGCTCCGGCTGATGAATTTCAATGGTCATGGCCGCACCTCCCAAGTGCAAGGGTAGGAACTCCGCGAGTCGATGTCAATGACGGATGGGCGGGAAGGGAAGAGGTCCTACCGGAAGCGGCTGAATTGCCTCCAAATTGGTTTGTTTTGCGAGGTTTCTGAGGCATCGCCGTAATCGTGGTGTTCTAAACGGGTTAGCGGCGGTGATGAGCAAATTCCCAAGGTTTCACCAGACGCATTCTGGTGTGTAGAACGTGGGCCATTGTCTGGAAGATGCGGTCATGTTGCGGTTTTTCGCAAGTGGTATGTTTTCGCCCGGATCATGAATCTTTAGCAGGTCAAGGGGCGCCGGCGATCAGTTGCCGGTGCCCGACAGTGCGATGGTTTGCTTCGATCCGGTTACATTGCCGGTGTTATCCGTGAGGGTGATGATTGCAGAGCGAGCACCGGTCGCCGAGGGTGTGAAGAAGACGACGACGACGCAGCTATCTCCTGCCCCAACGCTCGTTCCACAGCTATTGAAGAGGCTGAAATCGGCTGCGTTGGTTCCGGAGAGTGCGACGCTTGCCAGGGCGAGAGGCGCGTTCCCGGTGTTGCTGAAGGTGATGTACTGACCACTGCTTTGCGTGCCGACCTTCTGGGCCGCGAAGGAGAGAGTGGTCGCGGATAGCTTCGCGACCGGCGTCCCTGTCCCGGTGCCCGTGGCGGTGAGGGTCTGGGTTGTGTTGACTACGTTGTTGGCGTTGTCGGTGACGACGACGTTCGCGGAGCGCGCTCCGACGGCGTCAGCAATGAAATAGAGCTCGATCTCGCAGTTTCCTCCTGCGGCGACACTCGGGGTGCAGGTATCGAATTCGACGAAATCTCCAGGATCGGCACCCGTGAGGGTGATGGACGAGACGCTGAGAGGACCGTTGCCGGTATTGGTGAGGATGGACTTGAGGGGGCTGCTCTCGGTGCCGACATTGTCGTTCCCGAAGGCGAAGGTCTTGACGCTGTAGGACGCCTGTGG
Source organism: Granulicella sibirica (assembly GCF_004115155.1). NCBI lineage: Bacteria > Pseudomonadati > Acidobacteriota > Terriglobia > Terriglobales > Acidobacteriaceae > Granulicella > Granulicella sibirica. The sequence continues at coordinate 110,662 of NZ_RDSM01000005.1, read as the reverse complement.
GGTGCCTGCTCCGGTGCCCGTGAGGGCGACGGTCTGGGTGGTGTTTTGTACGTTGCCGGCGTTGTCGGTGATGGTGAGCGTACCAGTTCGAGAACCGGCCGCGGCCGGCTTGAAGGTGATGCCGATGGTGCAGGCCGCGGCGGGGGCGAGAGTTCCAGGGCAAGCCGAGGAGGTGGCGGTGAAATCCGTGGCGTTGGTGCCGCTGAGTTTGAGGGACGCTACGACGAGCGGACCCGTTCCGGAGTTGGTCAGCGTCACGTTGGTCGCGGCACTGGCCACACCAATGCCCTGATTGCCGAAGGCCACTGTTGTCGGGCTGACGGTTGCCGCTGGTACGCCGACGCCGGTGCCGGTGAGGGCGACGGTCTGCGGCGATCCGGTTGCGCCGTCCGCGACGGAGATCGAGGCGGTGCGCGTGCCGGACGCAGAGGGTTTGAAGGTGACGGTGATGGCGCAGGTTGAGCCTGCGGCGAGCGATGAGGTGCAGGCATTGGTTTGCGTATAGTCCCCGGTGGGTGTGACGGTGATGCCGGAGATCGTCAGGGCGGCGCTTCCGGGGTTGGAGACGGTGATGGTCTGCGTGGCGCTGCTGGCTCCGATGTTGGTGGAGGGGAAGGTCAGGCTGGCCGGGCTGAAGCTGATCTTCTGAACGCCCGTGCCGGTACCCGTCAGGGCGGCGGTCTGGACGCTTCCGGCGGTGTTGTTGGCATTGTCCGTCACGCTGAGGGAGGCGCTGCGGCTGCCTACGGCGGCGGGATCAAAGGTGATGGAGATCGCGCAGTTGGCTTTCGCGGCGATCGAGGTGCCGCAGGTATTCGTCTGCTTGAAGTCGGTGGCGTTTGTGCCGGTGATCGCCACAGACGAGATGTTGAGGGTGTCGGTTCCGGGGTTCGACAGGGTGATGGTTTGCGCGGCGCTCGTTGTGCCAACGCCCTGGCTGGAGAAGGTAAGGCTTGTGGGACTGAATGTGGCCTGCGGAATTCCGACGCTGAGACCGGTAACGGAGAGTGCCTGAGGCGACCCTGTTGCGTTGTCGGTGACCTGGATGGAGGCGGTCTGGGTGCTGCCCGCGTTCGGATCGAAGGTTACAGACACAAGGCAGTTGGATCCCGAAGCGATCGTTTTCCCAGTGCAAGCGTCCGACGCAATGGCGAACTCCGCGGTGTTCGTCGATGCGACCCTGGTAATGGTGAGATTGGCAGAGCCGGTATTGGTGACGCTGAAGGTGAGGGGCGCGCTCTTCGTGTTGAGGCCCTGGGAGCCGAAGTTGAGCGATGCGGGATAGAGAGCGACAGCGGGACCGCTGGCGATTCCAGTGCCGGTGAGGGTGATGACACGCGGGCTTCCGGTGGCGGCATCCTTCTCCGTGATCGTCGCGGTACGAGAGCCAAGCGATGCGGTCGCCGGGCTGAAGTTGACCGAGATGGTGCAGCTCTGGTGACCGCCGAGGGACTGACCGGAGCAGCCATCGCTTTCGATGAAGTCAGACGCGTTGGTGCCGGCGAGGACGACGGTGGAGATGGGGACGGTTGCGCCACTCTGGTTGGTGACATAAACGTATGCCGCGGGGCTCTTGGTACCGACGACCTGATTCTGGAAGGCAATGGCCGTCTGCGAGAGAACGATCTGCTGAGCGGCCGCGATGCCGGTACCGGTGAGGGCTATCTTGTGCGGATTGCCGGTTGCGTTGTCTGGGATGGTCAACGTGCCGGTGGTGACGCCGGTCTTCGTCGGCGAGAAGGCGAGAACGATCTGGCAGGTGTCGTTGGTGGACAGGGTGGTGCCGCTGCAGGAGTCGCTGACGAACGAGTAGCCACTCGTGACCGTTGAGGTCGCGATCTTCACGGGGAGGTTACCGACATTCGACATCGAGAACGTGAGCGTGACGCTGCCGTCACTCGTGGTGCCGACGACCTGAACGTCGAACTGGCCGCTGGTGGGCGAGACGACAACCTTCGATGATGCCGCGATGGCTTTGCCGGTGAGCGTGGCACTCAGAGTCTTGGTCGTCTTGTCCGCATAGGTAACCGGGAAAGAGATTGTCCCGCTCCTACTTCCTACCGCCGCGGGGTTGAAGGCTACCGTGACGGCGCAATAGCTACCGTTTGTTACCTGCTGGCCGGTGCAGCCGTCGTATCCGCCGAATGCGCTTGTGGTGTTGAAGTCTCCAGCGGTGGTCGATCCGATGACCGCATTGGTACCGGTGAGCGTTCCCACCGTGAAGGGCAGGTTGCCGGTGTTGTAGAGGTAGATAACCTGGGTGGCGTCGGCACCGTTGTTCGTGACGGCACCAACTGCCTCATCCGGGAAGTTGAGCGAAGCCGGCGAGAGGGTGGCAGCATCTTTGACGGCTATTCCGGTGCCACTGAGGCTCAAGGTAAAGTTAGCTTTCGCTCCGTTGCCATAGGTGACCGGAAGCACGACGCTCCCCGTGGCGCTTCCGGCCGCAGTTGGCGCGAAGACGACAGTGACATAGCACCTGCTGCCCGGAGCTACCTGAACTCCGCTGCAACCATCAGAGCCACCGGCCGCGCCGTCGACCGAGAAGACCCCGGTGGTACTGGCTCCGACGATGGTATTTGTTCCGGTGGCTGTGCCGATGGTCAGCGGCAGGTCGCCGGTGTTGTAGAGGTAGGCTGTCTGGGAGTTCGAGACTGTTGTCAAGACCTGTCCAGGGAAAGCGATTGCTCCCGGGCTCAGGTAGGCTGTGACGCTTACGGGTGGGGCGTATCCCGCGAGAGCGGCCGGGTAGGTCTTGCTGGCGGTGTCGGTGAAGGTCAGCGTTCCCGTGAAGTAGCCCGCGGCCGTGGGAGTAAAGGAGATGTGAACGGTGCAGCTATTGCCTGCCGCGATGGTTACGCCCGTGCATTGATCATTGCCGGCAGGGATGACGAAGGGAGCGCCTGTCGAGATACCCACGCTCTTGACGGTCAACGCCGCGGCCGTGAAGTTGTACAGGCTGAGCGCGCTGGTATTCGACGTTGTGCCGACGGTCTGCTGTGTGAACCCAAGCCCATTGGGGCTCAGTTCAACCGTGGATTGCGTGGCGACACCATTCCCCGTAAGGGCCGCAGTCTGGGTGCCGACGGAATCAACCAGGGTCAAGACTCCGGAACGCACGCCGGTTGCCGTCGGAGTGAAGGCGACGTCGATGTAGCAGCTTGTTCCCGGCTGGAATGAGTTGCCATAGAAGCCGCAGCTTCCGCCACTGACGCTGTAGTCGCCAGAGGCAGCGAGAGACGTGAGAGTGATGGCTTCACTTCCGGTGTTCCGGATATAGACGTAGTAGATGGTGCTCTGCACGGTCGTCGGGATGTTGCCGAAGCTGAGCGCGGTGGGAGTGAGACCGATGGCCGCAGTGGCGGTGACACCGCTTCCTGTAAGCGGAAGCGTGGCGTTGCCGCTGGAGCTGGCGACTACCATGGTTCCCGCGCGGGGGTTAGTGGTTGCCGTAGGCGTAAAGGCGATGTCGACGCCACAGGTACGCTGGGCCGCCAAGCTGAATGGCAGCGTGCTGCAGAGATTGGAGAGGGAATAGTCGCCTGTCGTTGTGACATTCGTGATGGTCACGGGCGAGTTACCGGGATTGACGATAGTGACATGCTGGGTTGCGCTCGCGGTCCCGAGCGCCTGATTGGGATAGGTGAGCGAAGCGGGTTCCAGCAAGACGCTTCCAGAGGCGGTGATGGCGGTGCCGGTCAGGTTCAAGATCTGCGTGCCACCGGCGCTGTCGACAAAGGTCAACGTGCCGGTGCGCGCTCCGACCGCAGTGGGCTGGAACTGCACGCGGACGCTGCAGTTCGCGCTCGGCTCAACACCCGAAGCGGAGCTTGGCTTGAGAATGGCGCCAGGGCAGTTCGTACTGGCGACAAGGTAATCGCCACTGATGAGGACGCGGTCGATTGTGACGGGCGCCGTTCCCGTGTTGAAGACGTAAAAGATCTCGGCGGCGCTGGGGACTCCGACCGGCTGGTCGGCGAAGACGAAGTTGCCGGGTGTGAACTCCAGGGCCTGACTTGCAGCGAGGCCTGACCCGGAGAGGGTGACTTTGTGTGGGCTTCCGGCAGCACTGTCATTGATGGTGACCGTGCCGGTTTGAGCCGAGGCCACGCTCGGCGTGTAGACGATGCCGAGGGAGCAACTGGACTGGGCCGCGAGCTGAATCACGGAGGTCGTGTTGTAGCAAGAGCCGTTCCTGATGGAGAAGTCGCTGGCGCCTGTCTGCCCCTGGGTAGCGATCGAGATGGAATAGATGCTGACCGGCGCTGTGCTGGTATTGGTAAGAGTGAGGGACTGCACGGCGCTTGTCGTATTCACAAGCTGCGTGTTGAAGTTCAACATGGTTCCGGACAGAGCGACGGTGCCCTGATTGCTGCCGACGAGGCCTGTACCGTACAGGTAGATGGTCTGGTTCCCGAAGCCATCGCCCTGAAGCGCGAAGGCCGCGGCGCGAAGGCCCGTTTCGTAGGGCATGAAGGTCACGCCAATCGTGCAGCTCGCGCCGGCAGCGAGTTGTGCGGGGCAGTTATCGAGCGCCTGGAAGTCGGATCCGTTTCCTTCGTTCGAGCGCACGGAGGAGAGCGCGATGGGCTGCAGGTTGACGAGAGACTTGCCGATGTTCGTCACGGTCAGTGTCGTCACGGGGCTTGCGCTGCCAATTGCCTGATCGGGGAAGTTGACCTGAGGAGAAGATATCTGGAGATAGCCCAGCGCGTAGGCTGTTCCGGTGACGGCAACGGTGGCGGGGCTGACGACTGCATTCGATGCAATGGACAAGGTCGCAGAGCGCACGCCTGCGGCGGTCGGGGTGAGCGCCAGGTTGAGCGTACATGTTCCGCCGGCCGGAATCGTGCCCGCGCAGCTATCCGTCTCGGAGAATTCGGTGGAAGGACTGAAGGTGATCGCGCTGATCGTGGCGGCGGTGCTGCCGAGGTTCCTGAGTATCAGCGGAACAGGGATGCCTCCCACCGTTGAACTGACCCCGACCGCTTCACCCTGGGTATATCGATCGAAGTTGAGTGCGATGGGATCGGCGACGATAGACGCACCGGCAGCGGAGCCGATCTTTGCAAGGTATGCGTATCCCGTGGAGGCTGGTATCGGCAGAGTGGTTGGGAGATCGCCGCCATTTTGAATATTCGTCGCCACGTACGCGTTACTTTGCGCATCCACGGCAATGGACGGAGTCACCGGCAAGGGAAGGCTGTAGATCGACTGGTACCCCGCTGTCAGACCGCTGAGATAAGTCGAATAGACGGCACTCTTTCCTCCGCCTGCGAGCTCGACGACGAAGGGCGCATAGACGCCCGCAGTGTTCGCGGCCTGGATCGCGTTCGTCGATGGAAAATCGACTGCCGAGGTGTAGCCGGAGACGAAGGAGACGCAGTTCGAAGAACAGGCGGGGACGAGGGCGATCGCGGTCGGCTGCACGCTTGTGGACTGGGTATCAAAGGCCCCGCTCGGGCCGCTTAGAAACGTGGAATAAAGAAGCGCAGTGCCAGCGGGATTTAGTTCCGCCGCATAGCCTCCGGGATAACTCGTCTGGTAGGCGCCGGAGGTCACGGGGAAGTCGTCTGCCTGAACGGAGCCGGTGACGTATGCGTCGCCTGTTGTGTCGATCGCGATGGCATTGGCCTCGCCAGGGCCGACGTACGCAGAGTAGACGAGGGCCGTGCCTGTGGGGTTCAGCTTGGTGACGAAGGCGCCATTCAGATAGCTGTCGGAATACTGACCGGCGTAGTTGAGCGCTCCGGTGCTGATTGGGTACCCGGCGTTCGAAACGACGGACAGGTAGGCGTTGTCGCTACTGTCGACTGCGATTCCAGTGGCGTAGCTGTTGATTCCGGAGGCCCCGACGAGTGTGGAATAGACGAGCGAAGCCGTGCCGCTCTTTGTGGGGTTGAACTTAGCGACAAACGCAGCATAGCTCACTCCGGGGAACGTTGTTAGATAGGCACCGGCGGTTACCGGGAAGTTATTCGAGCTCTCATAGCCGGTGAGATAAAAGGATCCCGACGCATCGACGGCTATGCCGCTGCTGTAGTCGTATCCGGTGGTGCCTCCGATATAGCTGAGGTACGTGGGCGCTCCTCCGGCTGCCGGGATGACAGCGACAAAGGGTATCTGGCGGGTCGTTGTGGGAGTCGTGAGAGCATTTGAGGTGGCGGGAAGCCCTGTCTGGCCGAATCCGGCGATGTAGGTCTTGCCAGCGCTGTCCACGGCGATGCCGGTGGGGTATACCGTCGCCGCACCTGAGCCAATTACATCATTGAAGATGAGCTTGCCGTTCGTGTCATATTTATTTACATAAAAGCCGCGCTGTGAGTTAGTCCCAGCGATGTAGGTGTTGCCTGCGGAATCTGCCGTGACCGCACCGACGTAGTAGTCGGCGTAGGTAAGATCCTGGGCATAGCTGAGGACGGGATCAATTGTGAGTTCGCGAGCGGGATCGTACTTGTCCAGGGTAAAGGAGAGGCGGAAGGCCCCTTGCTGGCTGTTCGGCTCTGCGAGTAATTTGTAGCTCGCTCCTACGGTTGTTTTCTCACCTGCGGAGTTGACCTGATAGGCTACGGGTCTGAGGAACTTTACCTGCTCTTTTCCGGTGGTGAGAATAAGGTCGCCCTTGCTATCGACGACAGCTTTGTCCGCACCGGTGAGGCCAAACTGGATCCTGGTTGGGTCCGCGAGTGGTTTGAGGTGGAGATCATATTCAAGCGAACCACCGGTACCGTAAAACAACAATCCCGTGCCTGGATAGATCTCGTTGTATTCCACACCGGCGTAGCGGGGTAAGTTGTTGTAGTTTTGAGCGCTGCCGCCGGGTGAGATATAGGTGGTCGTTCCGTCGAGCTTCGAGGATGGCGTGATTCTGGCATTGGAATCCATGCCAACGACCTTGAGAGAGATCATGTGGGCATTGTCGACTTCCGTTTGGGCCGATCGCTGAGGGAAGCGAAGGACAACCTGCCGCTCCTCGAGAGAGACGTCATAGCCTCTTCCTTGCGCCGTGAATCGCGACTCAGAGGCAGCCTGCCCTTTGTTTGGGATGAAGGCGAACTGCGATGCGCGTGCGTCAATCCTATTTCGCGAGGGGCTCGCCATTTGAGCAGGCAAGGGGGCGCGAGATACTTGTGCTTTAGAAACGCCGACGCACGTTGCAAGGCCAGCGAGGAAGATCAGTACTGTATGCCGCGAGTGCCGGCCAAGACCAAAGCTGATGCTCATAAAAACTCCTTCGTCGAGGCGCGCACCTGGAGTGAACGCGGTCGAGAACCAATGCACAAGGGATGTACCGTGTTTAGATGACGGAAGGACGGTGTAACTGGATTTCCTGTCTATCGTGAAAGCATGGGGCGAAGCGTATCAAACATCTTGCCGGCATCGTGTGCTGGTCTTGAATGTCCATGTTGTTTAGAGAAGCGACGCTGATTCGGAAGTCACCGGCTGGTAACCAACCGTAACCACCAGACCCAGCCGAGACCATCTCGGTTCGGAAGCGGTTTGCACACGACTTGCTGAACAAAGGGCCAGATCGCAACTTACTCTACGATCTAAGTCGGCAGTGAGTAAGGGATTGCCTTATGTGAACTATGAGCTTTGGCTCTCTTGAGTTGGCGACCAGGCGGAGACTTAGTTGTCTGATGTTTGTCGCGCGAGCGGGACTTCGAGTATTCGCTTTCATGAAGCGAATCTGATCACCTGCCACCAGCTTACAAGTGAAGCTGTGACCTTCCGGATCTTACGCATGGCCTCAACGCTTGTTACTGGATCTCGTCCCAATCCATCTATCTTGCCGCTCACGACTTAAGTGGACAAAGCCCAAGACGACGACCTGGGTCCGCGTGAAAGAAAAAGAAACTGCCTTAACCTTCGAGAAAAGTCAAGATTGAAGTGCATGTTTCGCTGGTGAACGGCGGAATAATTAACGTTTTTCCCTTAGTTAATCGATTGCCAAAATATGGGGAGTGCGTTTACTTTATAGCTAGACCAAAACAAATTTCACCCTTTCACCCTTTCAACGCTCCTGAATGGAGGTCTGTAAAGGGCTAGGTAATCCGCGACTATGCAGAACTGTGAGGAGATTACTGCTATGACATATTTCCATGAAGCTCTACGCTCGAATGAAGCCTGGTATGAGATTGTCTCAGTCTTTTACAGATCGGGTAGAGGCAAGATCATTTCGGCTCTATGCCATTCTCAGAATCACCCAGGCTCGTTGGTGGGCTCAGGTGACGGCTTGAGGCTTTGCTTTTACATCGCGGTACTAGCCTTTTTTGCTTCGACTTTTGCTCACGCAACAGTTTTTTATGTTAATAGTAAAGACGGCAATGATGCTCGCGATGGAAAGTCCCCAGCCGCAGCTTTCAAGACGTTGGCAAAGATCAACACGATCACCCCGCTCCTGGAGCCTGGGGACGAGGTCCTCCTGCATGCAGGATATCGATATACAGACGACTATATCCGCTGCGAAAGTCTAGTAGGGGCTTCGGTGTTAACTACGTTGAGCACGAATCCGCCTAGCTGTTCGGGTAGCTTGAGCGCTCCAGTCACCTTCAGTCGATACTCCGCAGGGGCCGATCCGATTATTGATGCCGCCGATCCTTTAACAGGTCTCGTGTGGAGATCCTTAGGAGATGGCGTTTACTCTACCCCTTTGGCTACGGTCCCGCAGAAACTCTACGTGGATGAACTGACAGAAACTCCTCAACTCGTTCCAGTGCCGAATTTTGTTGGTGACTACGATGGTAGCGGTGCGACCACATATCAGCCGTGGGATGCTGTCTATGATACCGCTGGCGAGGGCCAGTACTGGATGAATGGTGGCAACACCGCCCAGGGAGCTACGCTCGGAGTATTGGGTCTTGGCGGAGCCTGGGGTAGCCCTTACGCCGCAACTTCCGTATCCGATGGTTCTACGGCGCAAGTGTTTTTACCAAAGAACACTGGATTGGAGAACGTAAAGATCATTGGTGGCGGATCGGTCTTCTTCTCCTTGTATGGCGGAACCGATTATCCGTCTACCTTCGCCTTCTCCTCGTCCGGCGGTGGTTCCGTTGATGGAGTAGCGTGCGATGTCAAAGGAACCGTGCGGTCCGTTGCCGGAAAACCACTGAACACGATTACTTATACGGTCAACCGCGGATGCAGCTCGGTTCCGGCCATTAAGATATCGGCGGCAGCGGGCAGCGGACTGAAGTTCTTCGGGCGACTCGATGGCGGAAGTTTCTACTATGCTTCGAGATCCCAGAATGGCGCCCTGGCTCATGAGCTCTACGTCCATTTGGCTGATGGGTCCAATCCAAATGACCATGTGTTTTATGCGACACACAGACCTTATGGCGTTCTACTGCGCGGAGTTAACAACGTGAATGTGACGCACATTCAGTTTGCACATCAACTCAAGAGTGGGATTCTCTCTTATCCATTTGCGAGTTCCATACTTCCGGGAAAGTATTGGACCAACGAGAACATCAAGATCTCGTATGCTACGTGCTGGAATACGGGGGATACCGTCTACGACACGATCGGCTGGCAAGGTGGAACGAGCAGGACGGCAAATCTCGAGGCTTGCGTCGTGCTCAGGGCATCCGGGGATCTTAACCCCCATTTAGTTCGAGGAAACTCAATCACGGATAGTTGGTCCGGATTTATCGACTCGTACTATGGATCGCGTGGTAATGACGATCATGCTAATTTCGAGCTTTCCGGGCTAGATGGCACACAGACCATCAATGGCAAAGTAGTGAGCTATCCCGTTATTCAATACAGCTACGGACGGAGCCACAATACCGCGTGCATTCGATACGGTGTCGCCGGCCTTACCAGAAGTGCATACTTTCGGATCAAGGGTGGCATTGTCAGAAACAATGAGTGCACCGACAATGCAATTGGCAATATCTTCTTCGGAGAGACTGCGGGGGGACAAGTCTCACAGAATTTCATTCACGATAGCCTGGGAGAAGGTATCCAGGGAGGAGGATTTTCCACGAGTGTGGCTGATTCTTCATCCTATGAGGCACAGATATTCGACCATAACATTATTTCAAACCTGGGATTCGGCGCTACCCTTGTAGGGTACAACGGGATCGATTTGAATAATGGTTTTGAAGGTATCGCTTATCCTTATACCTCGGATATACACCTCTTCAACAATACGATTGTTAATACCGCAGCAGCTTGCGTGACGATGGAGATGAATATCGTCGCTACCCATATGCATGACAACGTGTGTATCCAGGCTTCGAATTATTATCCGTCAGGGTGGATGTGCCCGAACTGCAGTTCAACGATGAACTATTCCGCTGGGGTCTATCTTCGGCGGGCCTCCCTGTTGTATGGCAAGCCGATGGATTGGCACAATAATGCCTGGCAGAGTCAATATGTGCCGGAGCCAAGTTGGATCATCTACAACACACAGGGGGCACTTGATGGGTCCTGCAGCAATCTTGTGACGTGGCCTTCTGCACACAACTCGTCTGCTGTCTTGGATCACAGCTCGTTCTGTACGGCAACTCCGGAGTTCAACAGCCCTACAAGCGATGACTTTAGACTGACGTCCTCTTCCCCTTTGAGGCGCGCTGGTACAGATGGGATAGATATCGGGGCGATCCCCTATGGAAAGCCTATGTTTACGGTAGGACCTCGTCTGTAGGCTTTTAGTCAAGATGCAATGTGATGGTGAATGCCCGGGTTCGGATGAGGCCACTGGGCTCAAGCGCGCATTGAAGGCGCAGTTTTGAGCGGCAGGCGGTTCGGATTGTCCCGACAAGGGGGTTGCTGGTGGTAACGACTACCACCGGCAACCCCCTAATTCTGTGTCCTGCACCGCCGCCCAAACTTACTGATTGAGCGGTGACCCGGCTCAGCCTCTAGCACGTGTGGCTGGGAGTTCGCGCGACGTCGTGAAGACGCGCCGATCCCACGTCCGTAACTGCGCGTGCAATCTTAAGTAACATTGCGCCGAAACCTCTGGAGATGTCTCTCCGGCGGCATGTACGATTCGCCGCGTGAGTAGAACTTAGCTCTTGATGAGGTGGGGCCTTGTTTCCTATCCGCGGTATACGAGCAACTAACGCCGTCCATTTCAGACAATTCTTTCCTGACTTCGACCCCCGACAGCATTGCCTTGGACGCTTAGGCCTCCCGATTCGGTTCGCGCTCGTCCAATGGCGATCTCGACAGGTGACGCTCAACAAGGGTCTTGCGTTTCTCCTTTTTCTGGTTTGCTCAAGCATGGTGCATGCCACTACTTACTACGTCGACAGCAGGTTCGGGCGGGACACCTGGAATGGCCTGATACCTTCCAGAGCCTTCAAGACGATAGGGAAGATTAATTCCATCATCCCGCTTCTCAAACCGGGTGATCAGGTCCTGCTCCATGCCTCATACGTTTACACGGATGACTTTATTCGGTGTGAGAGCTTGGTGCCTTCGGATGACTCTACTACCCTTGCAACCGACCCTCCTACCTGTTCAGGAACTGCTGAGGCACCGATTACGTTTGGAAGGTATTCGCTGGGTCCGGATCCTATCATCGACGCAGCTGATCAACTCACAGGGTTAGTTTGGAGATCGCTTGGTAACGGGGTCTACTCCACGCAACTCGGCCTTGCTCCGCAAAAGCTCTACGTGGACAAGCTATCCGAGACCCCGCAGCTCATACCGGTGCCGAATTTCGTGGGGAATTATGACGCGAGTGGGAAGACGACCTACCAGCCGTGGGACTCGGTGCATAACCGGTCTGGTGGACTGTATTTCATGAATGGCAGTAACTCGACCCAGACGAACACGCTCGGGAGTCCTGGACTGACCGGGGCGTGGGTCAGCCCCTATGCGACAGGCTCAACGTCGGCCCACACTGACCAGATCTTCGCACCCACGAACACAGGGATAGAAAACGTGCAGGCCATCGGCGGAGGATCGATCGCCTACTCTTTGCATGGCGGAACGGGATACCCTGACTCCTTCACTTTCTCATCCTCTGGTGGCGGATCGCTCAACGGGGTTCCGTGCCAGGTCGCGGGTACGATTCTTGCCACTTCCGGCGTGCCGGTGAATGCCATCACCTATAGCGTCAACCAGGGTTGCAGCTCCATCCCGACGATCATGGTCGCGGCGCCATCCGGGAGCGGCCTACAGTTTTTTGGGAGGATAGACAGCGGCAGCTTTTATTACGCGTCGACCTCCCAGAATGGGGCTTTGGCGAACGAGCTCTATGTTCATCTGGCCGACGGCTCCGATCCAAGCACCCATACCTTCTACGCAACACACCGGCCATACGGGATCCTGCTGCGAGGGGTCAACAATGTCAACGTAAACCACATCCAGTTTGCCCACCAGCTCAAGAGTGGGATACTGTCGTTTCCCTATGCAAATTCCACCCTGGCTGGCCAGTACTGGACGAACGAGAATATCGCGATCTCGTACGCCACCTGTTGGAATACGGGCGACACGATCAGCGACACCCTGGGTTGGCAGGGAGCTCCAGGTGTAACAGCGTCTATGGAAGCGTGTGTGGTGTTACGCGCGTCCGGAGACACGAATCCTCATCTGGTCAGGGGAAATTCTATTTCAGACAGCCGGTCCGGCTTGATCGACATGTACTATGGGCGAGCTGATGACTTGCATGCTAACTTTGCGCTCTCCGGTCTGGACGGGACGCAGAGCGACGATGGCCTTACGACCTCGAGCTACCCCGTCATTCAATACAGCTATGGCCGCAGTCATAACTCGACTTGCATTCGCTATGGTCTCGGGGGGCTAAGCACTACGGGCACGTTCCTCAATCAAGGAGGAATCGTCAATAACAACGAGTGCACCGACAATGCAAACGGCAACGTCCATTTTGGAGCGATAGCCGGTGGCAGGCTTGCCTACAACTACATACACGACGCTCTCGGGCAGGGAGTACAAGGTGGTGGCTTCTCGACCAGTGATGTAGATCCAACCTCGTATCAGGCTCAGCTTTACGATCACAATGTCATTGTGAATCTGGGCTTCAGCCCGACACTGGCCTATTACGATGGATTAGACCTGAACAACGGAGTCGAGGGACCGAGCCATCCTTATAGCTCTGACATCCACATCTTCAATAACACCGTGTTCAATACGGCCGCTTCATGCTTAACGATGGAGATGAATATTGTCGCGACACACGTTCATGACAATGTGTGCGCTCAGGCTTCTTCGTTCTATCCTGCCGGATGGATGTATCCCGGTAACTCCACTGCGATCAATTATGCTGCGGGAATCTATATACGACATGCGTCCTTGTCCTATTCGGTTCCCATGGACTGGCACAATAATGCATGGGAGAACCAGTTTCTTGATGAACCGGACTGGATCATCTATAACCCGCAGCTAGCCGTTCAGGCAACATGCTCTACGCTTAGTAACTGGCCCTCAGAGCAAAACTCTGCCGCACCAGTTGACGCGACTTCCTTCTGCACAGCGGCGCCGGGCTTCACCAACTCGGCAAAGAGCAACTTCACGCTCCTACCCTCCTCTCCTTTGAGAGCGACAGGAACGGCTGGAGGGGATATTGGGGCTCTTCCCTTTGGCACACCTATGTTCAAGGTGGGCCCGCGTCTCTGAGGTCGGATGCCGGCCTTGAGAGGTTGCCGAAAGCTCAGAACTGGAAACACAAGAAGGATGTGCTTTCCGAGATCAGCATGAGCGAAACGAACAGAATAAAGATGAGGCTAGTCGTCCAGATGGCATTTGGTTTCCAGAAGAGGTTGGAAGAACACTGGCGTGACGTCTTGCACCCTTTTCGCGTTGAATGAGGATCTCCTGGGTGTTCGGAAAGACCAGCAAGAGGACTAAGGCGATACTCGTAATGGCCGGGGCGGGCGAGAGCAGAAACTTGGAGTAGATCGGTATCTCCCCAGGGCTTGCAGCGAGTCCGGTCAGCGATGAGAACCTTTTTTGCCTGGGCCAAGCACGGACCAGGTAGCGCCGACCGGGATTATCACTGCGCAGGCCGCGGCTTCGGTTCGCTGCGAACCGCGGCATCATTTCGCCATGGTGAATGATTGGTTCGGCGATGAGAGGTGGGAAGAAGGTGACAAAGAGTTAAGTAGCAGGTACTTTCATCTGATCCTGGCTTTCACATAGGTCTCATCTTGTTGCCACGATGTCGGGCCAGAGCTAAATGAGAATGCGACTTCGGTTACGAATTCGTGTTTTCGGCCAGTAATTTTCGTTCAGTAAGAAGTGCAGCACCAGCTTACCGGTCGATGGGCGTCATCTCAGAAACTCGTGCTGAGCCGCAGCGCAAAGCTGCGCCCTGGTCCGATCGCATTTCCCGAGAATAGCCCGCCGAAGTCGATTACATTCAAGCGCCCGTTCAGATTGTCCCCGTCCGCCTGGAGGCGCATCTTGATCTTGTCGCTCGAATAAACATCCGCCCCAAGCGTGGCGTTCACTGACAGCAGCGGAAGAATGCGGCCCCGATCGAAGTTGATCCGGCTGATCACCGCCGGCCCATACTGTGCCAGCGCATCCGACGGGTCTCCATCAAACTCGAATGGCAGACCAGATCCGTAGCTTAGCCCCGAAGCCGCCCACAGACGCTTTGTCAACTGGTACTGAAAGCGCGTCCGCACCGTGTTCCGCTGATCCTGCGAATCAGGAAAGTGCCCATTCAACTGCGAGGTCGCCACATCCGCGTCGTCGCCCAGGAACAAACCTCCAGTCACCGGATACCACACGTTTCCGACCATGTACGAGTAGCTGACATACCCTGTGAGTTTTCCGAGCCGAACCAGCTCGAGCTTCCCTTCGGCCCCGTAGATCACCGCCTTGCGAAACGCGATCGGGTAGCTCACCCCGGTGTTGAGCAACTGGTCGTCATCCGCATAGTTCGAGACGTCCCGCCGGTAGAAGTTCACATCCATCCGCAGCCTGTCGGAGAAGCCCTCCGTCATTCCACCCTCGTAGTAGTTGCCGCGGGAGGGTCGGACGGGGAGCCGGAGGAAATCATCGTTCAGCTCATCGATCTGCGGCGAGCTCGAGATCAGGATGTTCTCAAACGAGGGCGTTTGAAACACCCGGTCGTACGATCCGTGCAGAACCATCTTCAGAGAAGGAATGGAGCGCCCTACGGAGATTCTCGGGCTGAACGCGAACTGGTTCAGCAACAACTGGTAATGGTCATAGCGGAGCCCTGCGCTCACTGTCCACTTGCCCAGACGGATCATGTCCTCGACAAAGGCCGACTCTTCCAGATCCGGCCTCTGTCCGAGAAACGAGAGCGTTCGAGGAGTGCTGTCATCAAACCGCGTCGGATCGGTAACCGTGTAGTTGAAGTTCTCATGCAGGAAGGTCGTGTCCGATTCCAGCCCCGCCTTGATCTCCTGGATCCCGTGATGAAAAGAAAAAGTCCCTTTGACGTATCCCTCGCGGAAGTCGTTGTGCTGAAACGCAATCATCGGGGTCGAGTTCTCGTTCGAGTACAGATCCTTCGCGTTATCCCGGACCATTCCTGAAAGCATCCCGATGCTGTCCGGTGAAAACGTATGCTGATAGCTCGCCGTCCCGATCGTCTCGAAGTTGCCCCCTGTCTGAAGCTGCCCCGCTTGCTGCTGCACCATCTCATTGGGGATCTCGAACCGGGACAGCTCATGCCGAACGTACAGGACGAGCCGATCGCTCGGCGTAACATCGCGATCGTACCTGACCGAGAAGTCGCCCGTCGTCCCGCGATTGGTGTAGTTCTCCGGCACAACCGGATTCAGGTAGTGAGCCGACATGCTTCCCGAAGCTGTGAAGCCCAGCGTGTTCTTGTCCCAGGTGTCCTGAATCTGTCCATAGCCTTGCAGTGAGTCGTAGCTCCCGCCCGAGATGCTCAATTCGCCATGCGGCCCCGGATTCAGATTCCGCTTGGTATTCAACTCCACAACGCCGCCCATCTTTCGGCCGTACTCTGCCGGAATGCCGGCCGTGTAAATGCTCATCGAGTCCAAGTCATCCGCCTCGATCTCCGGGCCGAAGCTTGGTGATCGATTATCTGTCAGCGGAATGCCATCGATGACGAACTGGGTCTGGTATTCCGAGCCACGCGGATGCAATACCGCATTGCCTTCGTAAAGCCAGCCTGGCTGCGAGTTCACCAGGTCCTGCACCGATCTGCCGGGAAGCGAAGTGACCCGCTGCTCGATCTCGGTTGAGCCGATCTGCATGACGGAGGATGGACGACCCAGGTCGACCAGCGTTGCCTCGTCCCCGACGTTCACGACCGTTGCGACGGGAGCTACCGCAAGCTTGACTGTGTATACGGCTGGTACCGCCGATCTCACCTCGAGAGTCTTTGAGACGCTTGCGAAGCCTGTGTGCCGGATCGTGACATTGTAGGCACCATAAGAAAGCCTTGGAGCGACCGTTCGGCCCAAGTCATCGGTTTCGAGAGTGGTTCGGAACTGATTGCCGAGGCTTGAGACCTCAATGGTGGACTTCAGGCCGAGGCCGGCCGAATCGGTAATCTGAAAGCGAAGCTCACCTGTGTTGACCTGGGCAAAAGCAACGCCAGCGAGGGCAGGTAGAAGGGACACGGCAAGAATCTTTCTCATATCTAGACATTCTGCCTTGCGCGAATTTGTTCAGGGTTTTTTTACCGGGGACTCCGAGGTCGCCTCGCAGAAGTGTTCCACGGGGTCGGAGCTTCCCTCCGATCTAGAAAGAGCGGGCCGCCAGGCCGGAACTGGCGGAGGCAAATCGATGGGAAGGCGCGTGAGACGCTCGAGCGAACTTAGAGACTATAGCGGCTTTACTCGCAGTGCTCCAAGACGTTTAACGGTCTTTCTATTCTCCGCTGGAGTGCGACGGCCGCCGCCCGCGCGTCGTGCTCTGGCGAGCACTTCGTCTTTCAGTTCGCGAACCAAGAATCAAAAGTCTGCAACGAGCTTACTTTTCCTGGCACACGCAGGCCTTGAAGGCGGCGGCGGTCGAATTGTCTAAAGCACAGACATAGGCCGGCCAACTGAAGGACTTCTTCGTCGCGGTAGATCCCTTTGAGTAGTACTCTTCGTATGAGCGGCTCTCTTGGCCTGCTGCGGTTGTATCGTCGCGGAAGCGACTGATTAAATCGCTCAATGACTCGGCCGAAAAGTCGGCCTCGTGGTAAGTTTCGTCGAAAGCATATTCTTTCGGCCACTTCGTCCCGACTCCAGTTGAGTTCGAGGCCTCGTAAACGGTGTAGTCCACGAGCTTGGACGAAGCAAGATCTACCAAACCCACGACAAAGGACGGTCTGTTTCCGCTGACGGGTGACACGGATCCGACAACCTTCACCGGAACTCCCCCGCCCTTAGCTCGCAGCAGACGCAATTCATCCATGTGCGTATGGCCGAAAATACCAAGCTTCAAGATGTCAGGGTAAGCAGCCATCTCATTCGCAAGATCGTCGGTTGACTGGAACTTAACGACTTTGCCGCTTGCACAGAAAGCGCCAGTTTCCGCTGATAGATTATCGGCATTCACCGCAGGTGGGAGATGGCCCAGAAGCCAGACACGTTCCCCGTTTCTCCGAGACTTCTCCAACTGGCTCTGCAACCATGCCGTCTGTTCCCGCGCACCCTGTGTGTCGTTATCGTCTCCGTCGCATGTCGCGTACTTTGGCATCATGTATATGTCATTCACAACAAGCAGGCGGGTTCGGCTTATCGGAGCCGGTATCGTTAAGGCGTAGTAGCCTGCCGACTCGAACGTTCCTAAGGCTGCGGCCTTCTCAGAAGGGCTTACGCCACGCCAACCGTCGGCGACCGCCGACGCGGACGCCTTGAGATAGGCGTCGTGTGGATCTAAGCGGTTATGGTTGCATCGCGAATCGTTGTTGCCGAGCGCGATGTAGACCGGCACCCTGGGGAACGCCGCTTTTATCTTGTTTATCACATAGATCGTGGTCTTCTCAGCGAAGGCAGCTGACACGGATTGGTCATCCGTTGTGCTCGCTTCGAGGTCCATCGTTGCGCGATATCTACAGTCGAGATCGTGAACAAGGAGGTCACCACTCACTGTGACGAAGGCCACTTCAGGGGCCTGGCCCTTCGCGGCGAGCAGGCTGCTTTTGAGGAGCGCGAAGGGTGTGTCTGAGTTTTCTTTAGCCTTGCATTTCCCCTGAACCGTTGCAAATGCAGTTTGTTGTCCAGGATCGTCGGGAGCCTCGAGAATATGGTCCCAATTTGCCACCGACGCTTTTACAAGCAGGCGCACTTTCGCCGGATCGTGAAAAGGATCGAAGTGAAGGTCACTGAGCATGACGACCGGTATGTGTGACCCAGGTGCCTGGGCAGCTTTCGCTTGCGCGCACATGTCTTTCGCGCCCGATAATGCCATCACGAGAAGGACGAGCAAAATCTCGAGCGCGAACGATATCCTTTGGTGGAGAGCTCCGATCACCTCATTGCTTACCGCTTCTCGATTGGACATCTCTTCCCCATATCCTCAGATTCTTCGCAGCATCGCGGACCTGAATAGGATTGTATCCATGCATGATTTCTGTAGGAAAGCTGTACCGCCATCGAGAAAGTTGAGCTGATCGCGCGAGAAAATGGCGCCCCTGGGCTCATGCAGATCAGGGACGCCATACTGACTCCCAGTTAGCGCTTCGCGGAGAGTCCGAACGTTACCGACAGCATCACGCTCCGGCCCGGCAGGATTGAGACCGCATCAGCACCAGAGATCGGGGTCACTGGTGAGGTGGAGTTGAACGGATCGTTGTAGGTGTTTCCATTGGCCGTGAGGATGACAGGGGTGGCCTTCGTCGCAAGACTGTTGCCGGTAATGCTGTGACTGTCGAAGAGGTTGTTGAAGCTGAGCCGGATCTTGGTCTGATCAAAGTGCGATCCGCTTTTGATCGTGTAGTTGAGGAATAGGTTCGTGAGAGAGAAGGGGTCGATCGTTCCGGCGTTGTGATAGCCGCTGTTATCCAGGCTCATCGTTCCAACGCGTTTATTGAATATGCCTGCATCCCAGGACTTGTGCTGGTAGGTGAGACCCTCGGTCTCAATATCAGAGGGTGCGTTGGCAATTCGCTGCCCGGCCGGGGTCGGAATGTTCAGTTGTGGTGTCGAGGACAGGCAAGTAGTGGCCGAGTTGCAGAAGACCGTGGCCGCCCCCGTGTACTGTGCGCGGTTATAGCTTGCGTTCAGATAGAGGCTGAGACCGTGGGTAATGTAGAGGTTGCTTTCACCCTCGACGCCCTGCGTGACCGAAGGGGGCTGAAGGTAGTAGACGGGCTCCCCAGTGTCGAGAGGTGTGAAGGACGAGTAGCCGCTATCAAAATGAATATGGAAGTAATCCACGTCAAAGGTAACGTGCTTCAGCTTAAGAACTGAGCCGGTTTGATAAGTAAGGTTCTTCTGCTGCTTGGGTAACGTAGCGACCGGCGTACCGGTGGCTGACTGGGTGTAATCGAAGGTGCCCGATGCAGGGACAATGCTTCCCGTCGCGACTTGTCCATAGACAGACCAGTTCTCGCGTATGCGATAGTTAGCATCTCCGGAGGGAAGCGAAGCAAAGTAACTGCCGCCATTCGTAATAAAGGAGGTTGGGTTGTTGGTACCGAGACCGCCGATCTTACCGCCGTTATCGGCATACTGTTTGGTGCCGATGGTGTAGTAGGCGAACTTAATACCTGGGGTAATGGTGAGCTTGGGTGTTACGTGGAACTGGTATTCAGCAAATGGCTGATAGGAGTTAGTAACGAAGGTCTCGGAGAAGTTCGGAAGCGGAGCATCAAGCCAGTTCTGCAGTGGATCGGCGGGAAACTGATGCCGGTTGGTGTTGGCCCACTCGTACCAGAGACCCGCTCGGAAGACTCCGAAGCGTGACACCTGGCTCAACTCAGAGGTCTCCCCGTACTTGCGGTAGCTGTTATATTTGTCCACTCCACAGGTGTACTTGTTCTTGACCAGCGTGTTGCAGGTATTCGCAATCTTTACGCCGAGGGGCACATACGTGGTGCCGACGAGGGCCGAGTTATCTGTGATTGGAACGGCGTTCGAGTACTTTTCGCTATTGTCATAGTTGTAGGTATAAGGCTTGATGGAGAGGGTAAAGCCCTTGCCTAGTTCGCTCCGTACGCCTACGTACTCGAAATCGGTCGGAACGTGATAGTAGTTGTATTGATTGTTGAGGTACAGGAGCGGGTCGCTGTTATTGGTGAGCAGGAAATTGAGTCCGGATCCAGCGAAGGGTGCGTTGCTGCCGGTGCAGGTATAGCCAGCCTGGGCTCCGTACATCTGGCAGCGCGTCGCATTAAAGTTTGGAGTATTGGCATCGAGCCATATGACCGCGGAAAAGCCGGTGATGCTGGTCTTCTCTGAAGGGCGGTACTGGAACTGGATATCCCCGGCATTGCGTGTCTGGTGGTTGAATGTCTGATAGCCATCCGATCCGAGATGGTGGATATCAACGTTGACGTTCATTTTATGGCCGGGACCGAAGTTGCCTGAGTCGTACTCCCCGTCGAAGAGGCGAGTGTTGAAGGAGCCGTAGGAGAAGCCACCGCGGATGTTCTGTACAGGGGAGAATGGCTTCGAGAGAAGATGTATGGAACCGCCGAAAGGTGTGGGCCCAATTGTGGAAGCGGTGCCCGGCGAGCGGTCGAAGTCGATGCCGCCCAGGAACTGGGAAGGGAAGAAAGCCCAGGAGTGATGCGAAGGTGTATTGGTATCGTAGAAAGGGATGCCATCGAAGTCGATATCATAATCGCCATCGGGAAATCCTCGGAAGTAGGTACTGGATTGGCCAAGGCCGACACCATTGCCATTCGTCGTGAAGGTTCCGGGTGCCATTTCGACCGCTTCACCGAAGTCTGCCACGGGCGAAGTAAAGTTCTGGATGAAGGCAGAAGTGATCTCGGTGCGAGCCGATGTGGCTTCGAGGAGCGCGTCCATGGGCGCGAGAGCAGCGGCGATTGAACCTTGGGCGTTAGCCTCGACTGTAACCTGCTGGGTGAGATCACCAACGGAGAGCGCAAGAGCCACATCTTGTGTGGCGTTCTCGGCTACATGAACGGTCTTGGCGGTTGCGCCAAAACCTGGTGCCGTTGCCTGAATGACATATGTCGCAGCTGGGAGACCGGTTAGCGCAAAGTGGCCTGTTGAATCGGTAGCTAAGTCGAGGGTTTTGCTTCCGGACTCGCTTCGGACGGTCACAGTAGCCTTAGGGAGCAAGCCCCCCTTGCTGTCACTCACCGAGCCTGTGATCATTGCGTTACCAGCTGCCTGGGCGAATGCAGCTTGCGGGCTTGCCGACAGGATCGGCAGAACACAAGATGCGTAAGATGCCCAGCAAAGCATCATGGTACGCGAAGCTCTCGAAATAGCAGAATAAAACAAGTACTTCCTCCTGGAACGGACAGATCAGAGAACGCGATAGACGGACATTAGCCGCCGCGTATGTCTCGTTCGTGAGAGGAGTGTTACGTGTTGTTGAACATATCCTTAAGAAATCTTAAGGTTTGGAATATGGCGTGTGTGAGGCTTACACGTATGCATCGACAGCGGTCCTTCATTTAGCCAGGGCGGGATGGCCATCCCGCCCGGCACACCGCTGATCGGCGCTTCTCACAGCGATGTCAACTAGAACTTGAAGCGGACGGCGAACTGGAGAATACGCGGGTTGTAGGCATTTGCAGTACTCGAGATCGTGCCAAATGCCGAGTTGCCAAGTGAGGCGTTCGGGAACGGGAATTGCGCGGTGTTCATCACGTTGAAGGCTTCGGTACGAAACTCCATCTTGACTCGTTCCGTGAGGGGAAAGATCTTGAATAGCGAAAGATCCACGCGCTGCAGTCCGGGCCCGGAAACCTGGTCACGACGCTCGTTGCCGACCGTGCCGCCTACTTGTCCGACGTAAGCAGCGGTGTTGAACCATCTGGTGACGGTTCGATTGTCGAGGTGCGCATTCGCTATCTGATTCGGGCGATCCGTATTCGCCGAACCGGGACGGGTTCCGCTGCGATTGGCGATGTTGGTGATGGAGAAAGGAAGGCCAGTATTGAGAACCACCAGCCCGTTGAACTGCCAGCCCTTAGCCAGGAGCCCGCGATAGCCAGTCAGGTCATTTCCAAAGGGGAGGGTATAGTTGAAGGCGCCGGTGCCGCGATGCCGCACGTCGAGGTTGGCATTGCCGTACTCGAGTTGCGGAACGAGGGAGGGGACGGAGCCAAAGCCGTCGCCTCCGTCGTTGCTGATCGTCTCGGCGTCGTCGAGATTGTGGGCGTAGGTATACGTGACGGCGAAGTCGAGACCCTTGGTCAAGCGGCGTTTGAGCACGGCTTGCAACGCGTTATACGAGGAGATTCCTTTGCTCGTGAAGTAGGGTACTTGGGTGATGCCAGGAGAGGTGCCGTAGAACGCGCGAAGGGTGTTGTAGTTGAAGGTGGAAACGGCGAGTGTTGCAGCGCTCGGGTTGACGAACGACTGGCTATTGGGAATGGCTGGGTTGACATCAGGCAGATAGTAGGCGAGTCGCCGGCCTAGTTCGCCGACGTAAGAGAGTGTGGCGACATTGCCGCCGAACTCGCGTTCGACGGTGAGGTTGAACTGCTCGATATAGGTGGACTTGAAGTGCGTGTCGAGAGCGGCTGCCACAGCGCCTGTGGGATTCGTCGCTGAATTTGCAACTGGAACTGGCAACCCGTCGCCGAAGTGTACGTGACTTGGGTCGCAGGGCGATGTGGTGCTGCATGGGCCGATCGTGGAGTTGAATGGCTGGTTGACCAACGCCGAGCCGGACGTGAGGTTCTCGGGCGCAAAGCTCATCCCGAAACCACCGCGGATGACGGTCTTGGGCATCGGGGTAAGGGCGAAGCCTACCCGTGGCGCGATGTTGCTGTAGTCGACACGAACGTTCCCATGGCCGTCGGCGGTGCTTCCCGCGACGACGAGCTTTCCCTGGTCCGTATCAAAGTTGGAGAGGATGTTGTTGGTATCCGTGTATGGCGTGTAGAGATCGTAGCGAATGCCCAGGTTGAGAGTAAGGTTCTGGGCGACATGCCAGTCGTCCTGCACATAGGCGTGGGGCTCCCATGTACGGTTATGTGGCTGAAAGAGGATGTCGGTGCGGCTCAGACTCGTATACGTACCGGTAAGAAGGGTGGTGAAGTTTGCGATGGTCCACGAACCGGAGGCGGAGTCAGTCTGGGTGGTCGTGTCCTGGCGGCGAATCACACCTCCACCGAGTTTGATCGTCTGCTTACCATGCGTCCAACTCACCGCACCGACATACTGCCAGGTGTTCTCGAGATAGACGATGGGAGGGTGGCCTCCGAGCGTCGCTCCCTGGCTGATGGTCACTGGCGAAAGCTCATTCGTCCGCGAACTGAAATTGATGTTCTGCTGGCCGAAGGCGGTGTTTGGGGCCGTGCCGAAGTTGAGCGGGTTCTGAAGGTTGTTGAGGAAGGTATAGCCTGCCTTGAGTTCGAGCAGCAGATTCGGCGTGAACGTGTGGATGTAGTTGAACTGAACCTGGTGGGCGAGACTCTTGGCCGGACCGGCATAGCTGCTGAGATTTCCACCGGGCGAGATGCTGAGGCCCGCAGATGTAACCGTCGGGAACAGACCTCCAACGTTGGTGATGAGCCGGTTGAAGGTGTAGCGGATGAAGCCGAAGTCCGTTGTGCTGAAGCGGTGATCGACGCGCCCATCTACGGTATCGCCAACCTGCGTGTTTGACGGAGTAGCTGTGTAGTTGTTGGTGAAGGCCGTGCTGGTGGGTAGAGGAAAGAGGTTGAAGTATGCCAGACCAGCTTTATCGGTCGGTGTGACGGTCGTATTGAGAGCGGGATTGTCGGTAAAGTTGCCCGGACTAGCGCGCTCGAAGGCAGTAGGAACGGTGGTCTGCGTCGGATTGAGCGAACGGGACAGGCGGAAACCTTCATAGTCGCCGAAGAAGAAGGTGCGGTCTTTCAGGATCGGGCCGCCGATGCTTCCACCGTATTGGTTCTGACGGTAAGCCGGCTTTGGAATAGCCTGTCCGAATTTGTACGGGTTCGCATTGAGCACGGTGTTGCGGAAAAACTCGTACAACGTACCGTGGAGTTGGTTCGTGCCCGACTTCGTGATGACGTTAATGATGGCGCCGGCGGACCGTCCCGACTCCGCCGTAAACGTGTTGGTCTGGATGTTGACTTCCTGGATGGCGTCGACGGCAGGCCGGACGCCGATCGAACCGATAACACGTTCGTTATTGTCCATGCCATCGATGAGTTGGTTGTTGATTACATCGGCCTGGCCGTTGACCGAGACGGACGAGGTCAGGCGGCGGTCATCGGGACGGTTACCGCTGGCCAGGCCGTTGTTCAGGCCCTCCGTCGCCCCCGCCGTTATCTGGACAAGGTTGTAGAAATTACGGCCATTGAGTGGCAGTTCCTGCGTGGCTGTCTCGGTAACGGTGTTACTCATGACGGAGGAGTCGGACTGCAGCGCGGGAGCCTGCGCCTCTACTTCGACGACCTGGTCCTGCCCTCCGATCACAAGGTGCGCATCCTCTCGAGCACGATCGCCTGCGGACAGGTTGAAGGATGCAATTGTGGCTGTCTTGAAGCCCTGGCTTGTGATCGTAAGAGAGTAGTGGCTTGGCTTGAGAAGGGTAAAAGCATATTGACCCGCATCGTTGGTGACGAGGGTCCTCTTTTCCTGCGTGTCAACGTCGGTGAGCACTACGCTTGCGCCAGCGATCACGGCACCAGAGACATCCGTCGCCGTGCCGACTACGTCCGCCGTCGTGTTCTGCGCGTAGAGATTCTGCGTCGCAAGGCTGAAAATGCAAAGTAACAGGGCACCGCCGGTGCACAGAAAAGACATTGTGCTGTGAAGAACGCTCCTGCCTGCAGGCGGGCTTCGCCGATCAACAATCATGATGGTCTCCCGTTAGACGGTTGCAAGAATAGTGGATCTATAAACTCAAATGAAGCTGACATACCTTGAAAGCAAGCACTCTTGTTTACCGCGGTACGCTTAGGCCAAATAAGTTGCGACTCTGGATGGTGTAGAGGTTCATCCCAAATAAACATGCGGTTCACTGGCGGCCGAATCTCGGCACCTGCATGCGAACTTCGTGCGCCGCGGTAGGGAACGGATACTATTCTTTGGCGCTTAGACCCATCTCCGGTTCCCTAGGCGACATCGCCTATCCGAAGGCCTAAGCAAAGATGCACTTACTATCTATAGCCGTTCGTGCCGGAAAAGGATCTGGAGCGGGTAAGTGGGTCTGGCAAGAAGATTCCCACCCACTGACAATTCGAAGCCGGTGATGAGGAGGAGATCATGAAGATCGGAAGATACAGGGGAACCTCCGGGAATCGACTCACTGCATAATTGCGAATTTTAATTCGCTCATGTCCCAGGCTGGTCACGAAGCCTGAGCATATCTGCTGGACCGTATGCTTACCGTGGTCATTCAAGTTGTTTCGATGGTTGAAGACTATGTAAGGCCGATGTATGTGTCAATACAAAAGTGGAGTGGCGACAGGGTGGATAGGTGTCGGCAATGTCACATGGCAGAACAATGAGTGCTCGGAGCCTTTCCCTACCGACGGCAGTAACCGAATCAACGCGGTACAGCTAGTCCTGAGTTGATCTCCTGAATTGCGAAACGCGAGCGTACCTGATATCGGAATCACCGGGCAAAGCGCGGCCTCGGTTCTACGACACCGGCATAGCCTACCTCTCTACAAGGTATGGCCGCATCATGTCATTTGCTTCGTGTTCGAGTATGTGGCAGTGCCATAGGTATCGGCCGGTGTAGGGACCGAAGCGCACAATGATTCTCGTTACCGTTTCAGGGGGACACTGCACGACGTCCTTCCATCCCATCTCCTGTGGCCCGGGTGATCGCTTTGGCGCGATGTAACGGATCGATTCGTCGTTCAAGTAGTCCTCTACTGAGAACGGCTGCCGATCCAGCACCTGAAAACGCACGAGGTGGAGGTGAATTGGATGGACATCCTGCGTGAGGTTCGCAAAGCTCCAGATCTCAGTGGTATTCAACCCTACAATTTCGGTGACGGGATCGTTCCAGTGTTTGCGATTGAGCAGCATCATGGTGGCTTCGCCGTTGTCACCGTCGAACTCGTTGAGCGTCATGAAGCGTGTTCGAATCGACTCTCTTTCGGGAATGCGGTCGATATCACGAAGCCTGCTCGGGATACGACTGCTATCGGTTAGCTTTTCCGTCCCGACCCGGAATTGCATTATCTCGAGGGAGTCACTGATCAAGTTGATCTGCTTGCCTGGCGAGACACTAAAGTCAATCACTATATCTGATCGCTCTGATGGACCCAGAACAAGGCGAGAGGTCGTGAAAGCCTCACCAAGTAGTCCCTGATCGGATCCAATGACGATGAAGCTGCCGCCATTCGAAAGGCCAAGAGAGAAGAAGCGTGAATTAGCAGTATTGGCGACGCGAAAGCGATATTTTCGCGGCTCCACCTGCAGATACGGTTGAATCTTTCCATTGACGAGCATAGCGTCGCCAAGAAACTCCTGAGCCCACGCTCCTTCATCGGGCGGATTCGGATAGTAGAGTTGCCCCGACGGGGTAAAGCTGCGATCGTAAAGGAAGAGCGGAACCTCATATTTCCCGGATGGCAAGCCGAGCGCATCCTCCTCTTCATCCCGCAAGATATACCAGGCTGTGAGCCCCGCGATCACATTCAAACGGCTTACTCCCATGGCATGATCGTGGGCCCACAACGCACATGCGTTCTGCTGGTTTGGATAGAAGCACAGCTTGTGTCCTCCCGGACCAAACCAGTCTTCAGGATATCCATCACTTACAGAAGGAACGCGTGCGCCGTGGAGATGCGCGACCGTTCGTGTATCAGGAGCATGGAGCATACCCGCCATCGGCGAATCCAACGGAAGGATGTGGGTTGGAGGCAGGTGATTGATCCAGTCGATCAGAATTCCCTGGTCTTTGCGAGCTTCCCAAAGAATAGGGGCCGCGGAGTTTCCGTAGGACCAGAGTGCCGTAGCAGGCAAGTCTCGATGCAGCTTCGCACTTATCTTCTTGATGGAGACGGAATAGTAGGGCGCCTCCGTGGCACCCAGGGCTTTGTCACTGCGATGGCCTTGCGGAGCCTGCAACTCTGGAAGAGGGAGGGGATCCACGAAGGGCTCAAGCTTCATAGCGTTCAGGGTGGTGGGTTTGTGAGACGGCGTTTCAGCCCCCTGCGGAGCCGCGTGCCAGCTTCCCTGTCCAAACGCGCGCTTCACGAGAACGTCCGCCGACGTTAGTCCGATGCCGTGAAGCACTCTTCGTCTATTCCAAGAACTCATCAGGGTCTACTTCTTCGCGGTGCCAGTCTCTGGATCAAGGATTAGGAGGCGGGTGTTTTGAGGCCTTGATTTGCTGAAGTCCAGCATCCCAAAGAGGGATCCAGAATGCTCATCGAACGATCCTCCACCGATACGTTCTCCGCCGAGGTAAAGGTCTTCAATCAATCGAAGAATAGAAGTCTGATCAGTTTGTGTGTGATCAACGTAGTTGGGTTTCGCCCAGGGAGAGATCATGAGCAGGGGAAGACGTGGTCCGGGGCCACAGCGACCCTGGGCATGAGCGGCGTGGGCATCAACGCCGGGCAGGGCGGTGTCGCCATCGCCACACTTTGCAGGACTATCGAGCGCATCTGCCTGCGTGTGAGAGCCATTGATCGTCTTAGCCATGCGATGGTCATACCATCCATCCGAGTCGTCGTATGCGATGACAACCACGGTGTTGTTCCACGCCTTCTGATCCTGCAGCATATTCAAGATGCTGACTACAAACGCCTGTTCATCTAGCGGACTTGAATAGCCTGCGTGCCCATCTTCATACCCGGGCGCCTTGAGAAAGCTGACCGTAGGGAAGTTGCCGGCTTTCACCGCGTCGAAGAAGTCATGCACGTCGTATTGATGATTCGCGCCGCCGTCGTCACTTGCTCCTACGACATTCGCCGAAGAAGGACGGATATGCTTTGGGTTCGCGGTGGATTTGTAGTACTGAAAGGGCTCATGATGGGGCAGATAGTCGCGTTTCAGGACCTGGGCCCACTCGGATCGAGAACTGCGCCGGCATCCTGTCGATCCATTGGAGTTCACCGAAGAGAGATCGAAGCCGCCCTGAAAGAAGCCCCAGGAGATCTTGTGTGCATTCAGCAGGTCGCCGATGTTCTTTCCCGTCATATGGACAAGGGCGTCCGAGGTGCTGGAGCATATATCGCCGGAGGGTTGGGGATCGGCGATCATCGTAAATCCGCCGCTCCCGTCCGCCACGATGCCGCCTTCGGCATTCTGATCATTGACTGCGCCGTTGGTCTGGCCGGATGCGAGATTGATGGCACCCGGTGTGGATGGACCGAAGATTACGTCAAATTGACGGTCGCTCATGGCGAAGCGTTGTGCATAGTTCCAGTAAGCCGTCACGGTATTGCCGTCGAAATATCCCATGGTCAGCCCGCTGGTTGCCGCAGTCGCGGTATGTTCGCCGGGTGCGCGAGGTCCGTCGGGGTGGCCCACCGATTTCGGAAAAAGGTCCATCCTGCCGACGTGAAACGCCTGTTGTTCAGGGCCATAACTGTGATCCTGATCCGCGGTAGCGGCCTGAATTCGCTTCAGCCGGAAGGGGTTCGCGCGGCCTGCTTCATTCTCCTCATTCAGAAAATTTGGATTCCTCTTGAGGAGATCGTCGGTGTAGCCGTCGATGGCGGGGGTACCAGGGAGTGCATCGAACCTCGGCTCACCGGCTGGATTGAGCGCATGGGGGTAGGTTCCGAAATAGTGATCGAACGAAACATTCTCCTGAAAGATGACCACGACGTGCTTGATCGCTTGCTGGGCACGATGAAGGTCCCCTTGACCAAGCGCAGACGCAGCCAAAGGTCCATCCAGGAGGAGTGCGAAAGCGACCAGCATTTCAAACCGTTTCATGGGAAGACATCTCCTCGAGATACGTCATGAGTTTCGTGACAAGCAACTCTTCTATTCTCTCAAAGCGTCGCCTCGAAGGAGGAGGAATGTGTGCTTTGAAATTATCGGCTCCACATCTGGCTTTTCCAGCACGCTGCGCCCCCGCAGCCTGTTGCGCACATTGCATGACGGCTTTCCGTGCGGACACTGTACGCTGGGGCAGATTTGCTCAGCGGCCTGGCATGGTGGAGAGATAAGACGCGGCTTCCCAGTCATGTGACCGGCGCTCAATCTGCCGATCACTCTCGATAAGAGCTTGTAAGAGCGCTCCTCTCCAGCGTATGCACTCATTGGTCTAGAGACTGATGCAGAAGGCTAGCTGGATGAGGCTGCGGGAGGTCGAATCGCGAGCGGAATGATCGTCGCAACCAATACGATGAGTGCGAGAGTATGGAATCCACTGCGGTAGTTGCCACTCGTCTGGCGCATGTGAGCTACGAGAAGCGGGCCGAAGGCGCTGGCAGCCCCCCAGGCTGTGAGCATCAGTCCGTAGATGGAGCCTACGTTCGATGAGCCGAAGTAGTCCGCCGCAAACGCCGGCATCGTCCCGAAGCCGCCGCCGTAGCACATCAGGATAAGGAATGTGACGGCGGTGAGCGTGGTAGCGCCCGCGACTCCCGGCAGAAACCAGAAGAGGATTACTTGCAAGAGAAACGTAACGAGGAACGTCGTGCGGCGACTCAGCAGGTCGGACACCCAAGCCCAGAAGACCCGGCCGACGGCGTTGCCGATGCTGACGATCCCCACCATCCCGGCGGCCACGATGACGCTGACCTTAGCTAGCTCCTGGAAGACAGGGGACTCCTGCGAGATCAGGGAGATGCCCGCGCTGGTGTTCAGGAACAGGATCGCCCAGAGAGCCCACCACTGCCAGGTTTTGAGCGCCTCGCCCAGCGTGTGATCAACTGAGTTTCGCTGTGCTTTGAGCGCGGCGGATGGTACCCAGCCCTCAGGCTTCCAGTCCTTGTCCGGGTTGCGCATGAAGAGGGAAGCGACCACTCCGAGAACCGCGTATGCGACACCCAGCAACGCAAACGTGCGAAGGACGCCAAAACTGGCCATGAGGTGTGTCGCAACCGGAGCCGTGATGAGAGCCCCCGTACCGAAGCCTCCCACGGCAACACCAGTGATGAAGCCTCGGCGATCCGGAAACCACTTGACGAGGACAGCGACGGGGACAATGTAGGCGAATCCGAGTCCGATGCCGCCGATCAAGCCGTACGTGGCATACAGGATCCACAGGCTATTCCCGGAGAAGCTCGCAAGGAATGTTCCTAGACCGTAGAGCAACGCGCCGGTTACGGCAACGGTACGCGGGCCGGCCTTGGCAAGCCACAGACCTCCAAAGAAGGCGGCGAAGCCAAGGACAACGATGCAAATGGTGAACGTGAGGGTGACTTGAGAGATTGTCCAGTGAAATTGCCTGGTAAGTGGCGTGCGGAAGACACTCCACGCGTAGACGGATCCGAGTACGACCTGCAGGACGATACCGGCGAGGGCAATCCCCCAACGATTGACTTTCATGACGTATGACTCCCGCTCTTGCCGTACACAAGGATGAGAACTGCGGATGCCTTCAAGAGCGCATCCGCAGTATAAGTTGCATCTTCAATCTACTGGGGCGTGATCACTGCTTCTTTCTTCTGAATCTTGTTGAGGAAATCTTCGCCAGTACCGAGGTGCTGGTCGACGAGTCGGGAAGGGGTATGCGCGAGCCACTCGGCCAGCGAAATGTCTTCGTAGTTCGGAGTGGGGAAGACTTCGAGGAAGACGAGATCTTCTGTCCCGGTATTTTCCACGAAGTGAGGGACGGAGCGATCGATATACCCTACGTCACCCGCCTGGAAGTCCATGGTGCGGGCACGTCCCCCGGCGGCGAAGACGGTCATGCGTCCGCTGCCTTTCACGTAGTACTGCCACTCATCCTCATTCGGGTGCCAGTGCAATTCGCGTAGTCCGCCGGGCTTCAGCGTGACGATCGCCGCAGCGATGTTCGAAGCGGGAAAGTTCGTGACGTCGACGATCTTGACCTCGCCGCCTTTGGTCACCTTTGTCGGAGCCATCTTGCTGGTAAAGAAGGCAAAGGAATTCGGAACGGTGCCCGTGCCGGCTGCTACCGCATTCTTCTCTTCCGCAAGAGGACGGGGAAGGTCGCGCTCGAAGATGAAAAGCTCCTTTGGCGGAACCTTCGCGAACGTACTTTCCGGCACGTCGAAGTTTTTTGCCAGGACTTCCGGCATGGTGTGGTGCAGCCAGTCGGTGAGAAGGAAGGTCTCGAACTCGTTGAAGTTTCCGTCGTCGAATACGAGAAGAAACATCGCGCCATCTGGTCCGAGGCCCTGGATGGAGTGCGGGATGCCGCCTGGGAAGATCCAGAGGTCTCCCTCGTTGATGTCCTCGACGAAACCCCGGCCCTTTTGATCGACCGCCGTGATGCGTGCGCTGCCGGAGATCATAAACGCCCACTCAGCACCAACATGCCAGTGCAACTCACGAACGCCGCCCTTGATGAGGCGCATCTGCACGCCGGCCATCTTCTTCGACATGGGCATATCCCGTACGGTGACCTGACGGGTCCAGCCACCACCCTCGATACGTTTGTGTGAAAACGAGAAGGGATATTTGAAGGGTGGTTGCCCGCCCGCGTCGGTTACGGGGCTGAAGTTTGAGGATGGGTTCTGTGCGTCGAGTGCGGCGTTCTTCGGCTGCGGCTCCAGTTCGTTGACCAGGTGATGGTCCCTGGAACGAATGGGAGTGGTCTCTTGCGCCCCTGCGGCGACCTGCATTCCTGCTATGGCGACTAAAGCCGCGGAGGAGTTTCCAAGAAATTTGCGTCGGCTGAGTGGGTTGTGGTCGTTATTGTCTGACATGGTCCGGTCATCCCTTTCTATTGCTATTGAGTTGAAGTCTTGGCTTGCTTGTCGACACGGAATCGATAGGTAAGCGAGAAGTATCCGATTGTGTCCGCCGCGCCATGTTTGTTATCAAGAAGGACTTCTCCGGGAAACAGGTGGCCGACGCCGACGTTCGCCACGATGTAGTCGTGAAAGACGTATTTGGCCGAGGCGTCGAACTCATGCCCCAGATCTGTCGTGGCAAAGCCGCCCGTCGGCGCCTTGATGGTCGTTGAGGCCGAACTGGAGTAGACCGAATCGTTCTCCTGAGCGAGGTTCAGGAAGCCGCCCTGAAAGAGCAGGGTCAGGTTCTTTCTGGGTCCGAGGTCGAGGTTGATTCGTTCCTGTCGAATGTTCTGGTAACCGAACAAGTCGACGAGCCCAAAGGCATTGTGGTTTGAGGGATAAGACTGATCGTACGTCGCCATCACGTTGGCGTTCGCGTGGTTGTTTCCCGTGGCGTAATCGAACTCTCCGCCGATGCGTGGCTCCCACGGTAACTTTTCGAAGGTATACGCGAGCTTTTCGAAAGTTTGTCCGGCATGAATGGAGCTCGTGGAATAGCTCCCGCGTTGCAGCGAGGCATTGGCTTCATAATCAAAATTCCATGGCAGCGAACCCTCGACCTCACTGCCGAAGGTGGCCTCTACCTCGTTGCCCTTCACTCCCTGGCTGCTGGTGACACCACGCACTGTATGGAAAAGCAGGTAGGGAGAGAGGTGAACCTTCGGAATCCACGTTGTAATTGAACCGTATGCTCCGTGAAAGGTGAGCCCCGCGCCATGTTTGTCGAGCGACGTGGGATACACCGTAACTACGGATGTGGAGAAGAGATCAACGCGGTTCTTATCCCCGATGCGAGCGTCGACACCATCCCAGCTCCGGCTGTTGTTGGTCCAGTCGCTGATGCCGATGATGCGCTCGCTTCCAAACTTCAGCTCCTGGCGTCCGACGAAGACTTCGACCGGAACTGCGCCGGGGTGCCCATGGAGCTCCACGTAGCCCTGCCGAAAATCGAAGGCGTCGCGCATATTGCCAGCGATAACATGTGTTGGGAGACCCAGCGCATGAGTGTCGATGAACTGCAGGTAGCCTGTAAGGAACTTCGTGGACCGCACTTCGACGGAGCCATATACACGCGTGAGTTCGTAAGCGCGGTCTCCGTTCTGCGTGTAGTTATAGGAGCTTTGTCCCTCGGTGCGTCCGCGCAGTTCCATGTCCAACGTCATCCAGGCAGGAAGGTCGCTCCACTGCAGAGGCTCCGTCTTTCCACGCTTCTGAGGGTAATCGGAATACAGCGACTGTTGTGCACTGACATGGACCGCGGACAATGCAATTACGGCAACAACAGCTGCCAGCATGGTTCGAGATGTCTTCCTACAATACGGTTCCGAACTCATGAGGCACTCCCAAAAACGGTTAACAAGCTTTTGCGGCCACTGGGTTCTCAAAAGTGTCCAAGTTTTCTTCATCGCTGAGATCCAAGCAGGCGAAGTCCTTTTCAATCGAGACTTCAAGAGCTCTTGCTTCGCCGGCAGGCAAAGAAGAATAAATGCCGACCTGATCTTCCCGGCTCCAACCCGTGAGTTGATCCTCGGAGATACTCACGAGGATTCGCTGTGAGACGAAGGACACCTGGACCGGGTCCCTATGATGTCCGACGGTCAGCGCGTAGTCGAGGCTTGACCGGCTATCGATCGAGAACTGCACTCTCTCCTGGATGCTCTTTCCGGCTTGTAAGTGAGTAAGCTCCGAGGGACTGACACGTAGCCGGAGGGAACTTCCTTTCAAACGTAGCTTCATTGGACCTTCTTCCGAAGAGGTACATCAACAAGGATAGAGGCGAAGCAGTAAATGTTTTCTTCCTTGAGCCGAAGAACATAACTCGGGCTGCCTTCCGAAAGGCCCCTCCGCGACGACCGTATCGATGGCTGCTTCACCGGTTTCCTGGCCGAATCGGGAGCTCGAGATGCCGATATGGGAGGCCTTCCAAGCCCGGGACGAGCCGGAGATACCCTCTTGTCAATCACCCCGCCGGTCTCCAGAACTGCTGCTATCACGCCAAACGCCTTCCAAATCGACTCACAAATCGGAGGATTTCGAAACTCCGTGTACGAATGCAAAAGTTACACCCTTCGCATAACGACTCGAAAGGGCCGGACGAGCGGTAATCGGTAGAAAATAAACTTTAGTGTTGTTAATCAACAAAATGTGGAGGATTTCAAAAATCAATGTGCCGCGGATGGGCGCAGACTTACGATGTAGTACTGTCTTTGTGTACTTGGGGACGGTCAATAGTTGGGAGTCGAGGGCCGATATGTACGAGACAATGAGCGAGTTACCGCAACCGGCGGTGGAGGCGGAAGCCAGCGAGACGATACGTCTGAAGATCGATGGACGCGAAGTGGCAGCTCAGCCTTCCGATCTGGTGCTTCAGGCAGTTTTGCGTGAAAAGGAGATCCCTCATGTCTGCTATCACTCCGAGCTGATGGGGGCGATCCAGACGTGCGACACCTGCATGGTGGAAGTGGACGGAAAGCTCGTTCGCTCCTGCGGGCTCAAAGTCTCTTCCGGAATGGACGTCATCACGGAATCGAAGCTTGCTGTGGATGCGCGAGCCGCGGCCTTCGATGTCATTCTTGGCAACCACATGCTCTATTGCACGGTATGCGACAACAACAATGAGAACTGCACCGTGCACAACACCGCGCTTGCGTTGAAGGTGGAGCACCAGGAACACGAGTTTACGCCGAAGCCGTATCCGGTGGACATGTCCAATCCCTTCTACCGCTACGATCCGAGTCAGTGTATTTTGTGCGGTCGATGCGTGCAGGCCTGCCAGACCGTCCAAGTGAACGAGACTCTGAGCATCGGCTGGGAGTTGGATCGCCCGCGGGTCCTGTGGGATGGCGGCATGCAGATCGGAGGTTCGAGCTGCGTCTCCTGCGGCCACTGCATTACGGTCTGTCCGTGCAATGCGCTCATGGAGAAGTCCATGCTCGGCGAGGCCGGATACCTCACCTCAACACCGCAGAAGACTCTGGACAAGATGATCGACGTCATCAAGGCCATCGAACCAGAGATGGGCTATGGCGCCGTGATGCAGGTTTCGCAGGTTGAAGCGACCATGCGCGAAGAACGAATCAAGAAGACGAAGACAGTGTGCACCTACTGCGGTGTCGGCTGCTCGTACGATGTGTGGACTAAGGGTCGCAAGATCTTGAAGATCGAGCCCCTGCATGGCGACGCCAACGCGATCTCCACCTGCGTGAAGGGCAAGTTCGGCTGGGACTATGTGAATCACAAGGAGCGGCTGCAAAAGCCATTGATTCGCGAAGGAAGCACCTTCCGGGAAGCCGAGTGGGATGAGGCACTCACGCTGATCGCACGCCGCCTTGGAGAGACCAAGAAGCAATACGGTCCAGACTCGATCGGAGTCGTCGTCTCGTCGAAGACAACGAACGAAGACGGCTTTTTGATGCAGAAGTTCGCCCGTGCCGTGATTGGGACAAATAACGTCGATAACTGCTCGCGCTATTGTCAGTCGCCCGCGACCGCGGGTCTTTTCCGCACTGTCGGTTACGGCGGCGATTCCGGTTCGATCGAGGACATCGCGAAGTCGAAGCTGATCTTGATTGTCGGCAGCAACACCGCAGAGAGCCATCCGGTGCTGGCAACGCGCGTCAAGCGTGCCCACAAGCTCTTCGGGCAGCGTCTGATCGTCGCCGACCCGCGGGAGCACGAGATGGCGTCGCGCGCGGACATTCACTTTCGGCCAAAGCCGGGGTCTGACCTCGTCTGGCTCTGCGCCTTCAGCCGCTTCATGTTCGACCACGGCTACGCTAAGCTGGACTTCATCGCGAAGCACGTCAGCAATGTCGATGAGTATCGCAAGAGTCTTGAGCCGTTCACGATGGAGTTCGCGGCGAAGCAATGCAATGTGGCCCTTGAAACTCTCACGATGGTAGCGGAAGAGATCGCGCACGCTGAGACCATGTGCGTGCTTTGGGCGATGGGCATCACGCAGCACGTCATGGGTTCGGATTCATCAACAGCTATCAGTAACCTTCTACTTACAACGGGCAACTATATGAAGCCAGGTTGCGGAGCCTACCCCCTGCGCGGGCATAACAACGTACAGGGTGCCAGCGACATGGGGGCCATGCCGAACAACTTTCCCGGCTATCAGCCGGTCACCAACGACGAGATCCGCAGAAAGTTTGAAACGACCTGGGGACGCGCCCTTCCCGCCAAGGTCGGTCTCGATAATCACCAGATGGTCGACGGCGTATATGAAGGGACCCTGCGAGCGATGTATCTCGCCGGTGAAGACATGATCTCCGCGGATTCGAACGCAAACCACGTTGCTGGAGCGTTTGAGCGACTGGACTTCTTCGTCGTGCAGGACATCTTCTTCACCGAGACATGCCGCTACGCTGATGTTGTTCTCCCTGGCGCGCCTGCTCTCGAAAAAGACGGAACCTTTACGAGCACCGAACGCCGAATCCAACGCCTCTATCAAGCGTTGCCCGAGCTGGGCGATGCTCGCGCCGACTGGAAGATCACTCAGGACATTGCCAATCGCCTAGGCGGAAACTGGAATTACACGCATCCATCCGAGATTATGGCCGAGATGGCTTCTCTCACCCCGCTCTATGCCGGCGCGAGCTTCGAGAGGCTTGAGAATTACAACACGCTGCAATGGCCCGTTCAAGCAGATGGCACCGACGAGCCGATTCTCTACCTGAACGGTTTCGCCTTCCCTGACAAGAAGGCGCGCTTCTTCCCACTGAAGTTCCGCGAACCCAGTGACGCCCCTTCGGACGAATTCGATCTCTTCCTCAACAATGGGAGGCAGTTGGAGCATTTCCACGAAGGCAACATGACCCATCGTGTTCCAGGCATCAACGAAGAGACGCCGGAACGCTACGTTGAGGTATCGGAGGAACTCGCCGAGGAACGCAAGCTGGAGTCTGGACGGTGGGTGCGGCTCACCAGTAAGTACGGCTCGCTCCGCATCAAGGTTCTGGTGACGACGCGCGTGGTCGGAAAGCAGGTCTATCTGCCGCTTGCATCTCAGGAGGGGCCAGTGAACGTACTTACGGGGTCGTATACCGACTCCGCGACTGACACGCCGGCCTACAA
This sequence comes from Granulicella sibirica, assembly GCF_004115155.1. Classification (NCBI taxonomy): domain Bacteria; kingdom Pseudomonadati; phylum Acidobacteriota; class Terriglobia; order Terriglobales; family Acidobacteriaceae; genus Granulicella; species Granulicella sibirica. Next base: position 73,668 of record NZ_RDSM01000005.1, on the reverse strand, counting down.
GGAAACTGCCGTCAAGATGCAGGTTCTCCCGGAGAAGGGAAGCAATCCGCTGAAGCCGCTTAACTTTCGCTACTCTGGCAAGCCGACGCCGCAGATGGGTGTGGAAGTAGAACGTAAATGGAAGCGAGCGGACTACCGCATGCCCGGTTCAACCGGCTTGGTGCAGATACAAGCCCACACGAAGCACTAAAGACCAAGAGCACGAAGGAGGGCGGAACGATGGCAGTTGCGGTCGATTTTCGAATATTCCAACCCGCAGACTCGCGCGACGATTTGCTGCGCAAGGTAAAGGAGGCGCCCGCGAAGCACGCGGAAGCCATCCTCGCCGCCTACGAGGTACTCGAAAAGCTACATGAGAAAGACGTTCTCAGCACGCTGAATGGTCTTCTCGGGGCGAAAGATGTGGTGGTTGACAGGGTCGCGGACCTGGTCAGCTCCGCCGAGATGATCAACCTCCTGCGCCTTGGTCTCATGGCTGGAAATCTGATGAAGGATATCAATCCCGATGACCTCCATGGTGTGTTGAAGGAAGCGAAAAATGAGCCGCCAGGCTTCTTTCAGATTATGAAACGCATGACCTCGAAGGATGCACGACGCGCTTTAGGCGCGGCAGGTTCTGTTTTGAATATTTTTGGAGCAGCACTGGGAAAGAAGAGCAGCAGGTGAAATGACAGCTAGAGAGAACGGCGGAAATGTCCGGGCGTCCGCCCAGAGTAGCGCCGGAAAACAGTCGTGAACTGGCTCTGATCCTGGAACCCGCACCGCTGGGCAATTTCCAAGAGTGAAAGTTCCTTCTGCTTCAACAGAGCATAGGCGCGTTCCATGCGCATCTGCACAACATATTTGTGTGGAGTCATTCCGATCGATTGTTGAAAGAGGGTGATGAGATAATTCGGGCTGACCGCTGCGACACGCGCCAAATCCTGCAGCGTAATCGACGTGCTCAGGTGTTCCTCGATATAACTCAAAACGCGCCGCTCCCGGCCTGATCCCAGCCCACCTTTCATCGATGTATGAGCGGGAGCCCGATTGCTGTACGAGCGGATAAGATGCGTTGCCGTGAGTGTCGCCACCGACTGCGTGAACATCGTCGAAAGATGGCCGTCCAGGCTTTCGCGGTGCAACATCTTCGCTAGCTCTACGAGGAATGGGTCGCGAACCAGCAAAGAAGGAACGAGGCATCCCCCTACCTGGGCAGGTGCGTTCTCGACCATGTTTTGAAAAAATGCCTCGGTGAGATAGAGGTGCACGAGTGTCGCGGGCCGGTCGAAATGAATAACGTGTGGGACGCCCGGCGGTACGATCCAAACCATATCGCCATACAACTCCCGATGTTCCAATTGACCATGAGCTCCCTGCCACTCGCCACGAACATGAGCCGGGCTGAGGGCCACGGTGATCTGGGTGCAATCATGCACATGCCGTTCCCAAATGGAGCGATGCTGCTCTGCGGTGTAAAGGCTGTAATCGGCGTAGTCTCGCGAGACGTAGCCGACAGGAGGCCCAGGCTTGAGTCCGACCAGAAACTGCTTGTTCCCCATCGAATGAGCCGCATTGAGTGGGCGTAAGTTCCGCATTGTCAGCACCTTCTCGACCACCCAACAATTTTAGAACATTTTTTGAAGAGGCGGGAGAAGTCAGTCGAGAGTCGATATAAAGACCAGCACGAGAACCCGGATTTTTTGCTGGCTCGGCGGCAAGTGCCGTCTAGCTCTCCGGCTCCAGGAGTATAGTCAGGGTCATATGTTCGCCCACGTTCGCTTCGAGGTGTTGGCTTGACCTGCTCTCTTCCTATTCAATAGCTTGGAGACGGTGATGACGTTTTCACTTCGCTGTCGTCGCGGCCTCTGTGGTGCGGCCCACACAGTTACGGGCCGGCATACTGATTTCGCCTACGCCTGATCCTACCATCCTGGACGAGTAGACGCCCGATAGGCAAGCCAATCCGCGAAGCCGAACACAGCCCGCAAGATAGAAGGACGCAAGGACAGATCGGCTCCTCGTCCCGCTACTCCTGCTGGTTGTGTCTGATCTGTTCTAGCCCTGCTTTGTCCAGTTCTTAATTGTGTACGGCCTAGATGAATGCTGAACTACTGTCCCTTTGGCGGTGGCGGGATCCCAGGAAAGCAAGAGGGACTCACCTTCTGGAGTGTTCAGTATGAAGGGTAGTCGACCATCCCCAAAAAGGCGAATATCAAGTGCTCGGCTAGCTTGGTCACCTGTAGAGCTTGTGATGGACGCGATGGGGAAGACAGATCCAGTCCTTACGAAAGCTGGAATGTTTCGAGTGGTGGCGGGAATGACGAAAGCCGTGCCACCTGCAACTGGATTACCGGTCCAAAAATCGTGCCACTGACCTGGAGGTAGCATCAGAGTACGGTCCGGCTCGCCAGCAAATAGGGGAGCAATCAAAAGACGGTCGCCAACCATCCAGGCGTCGTCGATCTTCGCAATTTCGGGATGCCCGGGGAAGTCGAGCGCCAAGGCGCGAAAGGGTGGAGTACCGTCCCTGGCATAAGTGGCGAAGGCAGCGCTAAGGTAAGGGATAAGCTGCATACGCCAGCCGATGATCTCCCGGCAGCGAGCTTCCAGCGGGTGCCAGTCGTCCGCCAATTCATTGGCGTTGTTCTTCTTACGATCAAGCTGTTTCCACGGTGGATTCGGTATATACCAACCGTTAATCATGGCGAGAGGCGAAAATACCACTGTCTGGAGTCGGCGAATAAGGTCTTCTTCCGAAGCGGCGTCCCGGACCTCCGGACACCAGAGCAGACCGCTGAAGCCAGAGTTGACCAAGGCCCGAACGAATTGCCGATGGTCGTAGAGGTCGCTGTAAAGAACGAAGGGAAATGGCGCGGCGAGAGCTCCGCTGGAACGAACGAGGGAGTACGTCAGCTGCTTGCGCTCCTGGAACTGCTGCCAAAGTGTGGCCTGGTATCGAAGTCCGAAGAGGTTATGCATCTGCTCGCCGTCGACCCCCGAGGGGAAGCGCGAGATTTCGGGGAAGCTCCAACCGCCGGTGTAGTCAGAGTTGTCGCATTCGTCGAGTTTGAATCCGGAAATACCTATGTCGATGAGGGCTTTACCGTGAAAGTCGCCGAAGACCTTCCGCGCCTGGGGATTTTGAAAGTCTGGAACTAAACCTCCCCATACACCTTTGTCTCCTGCCAGATTGCGCATGGGTGTAAACAGAGGAGAAGAGGGATGAGTAAATGCATGCTCCCATAAGTTGACGTGGAAGTTCCGCGAACTGAGACTCGTCACAAATGAGGCTGGATCGGGAAAGCGGGTGGCGTTCCAAGCGAACGTGCAGGAGTAGGCATGTGTGTGCCAACCGGCTTCCAGACCGAGAACATCACAGGGAATTTTCCGGTCTCGAAATTCCTGTGTAAGGGAAAGGATTTCCTGCCCAGTGGCGTTGCTGGCGGCGCGATACCAGAAGCCGAGACCCCATTCCGGAGGCATGACTCCACCACCGGAGAATAGGTTGTAGCGCCGGATGACATCAAGCATCGACGGGCCAGCAAAGAGGTAGACGTCGACGCCGGTGGCCAGGGGCACTTCAACAAGAACTTGCGAAGGCTCCTCCATTCCAAGGCTCTTGGTATAAAGGGGAACGGTGCCACTTGGGACCACCCCGGTGGGCTCGGTCGGCTTGGGCCGCGCCTCTCCGCAGTAAAAGGTGGCATAGCGCGCAGTGTCTACAAGAACTCCGTAGCCTTGGCTGCTGACATAGAAGGGGACCGGCGCGTGGGAGTCGCCCGTGTCGACCCGCGGATCAGCGTTAACTCGGATGACTCGTCTCTTTGACCGCTGTTGGAGAGAAAAGAACTGCAAACCGAATCCATAGATTTCCTCGTCAGCAGCGAGAGGAAGACCCAGCAGGCACCCGCGAGCCTGCCCGAGGGAGATTGGAGGAGGGATTGGGGGACTACCGGCGAAGGGAGCGGTGACGCGCGGTGGGATGAAACGTGCAGAGACAGGAGTGATGGCCTCGGGCGTTCCAAGCGTCGCCTTCCAGACGCCCGGAGAGGTCAAAATCCATTGAGCGGACGAGGAGGGGAGCTGAGCGGCTACCGAGGGAACCGACGCCAGTGTAGCTCCCGCCAAGATACCTTTGCCGAGTTGCCGACGGTTCATGTGTCCGTTCATTCTTCCTCTGCCATTCGAAATGGTTTGGGTTCAAGCCAAAGATGCCGCCCTTGACACCGATACTACTGTAACGTTATAGCTAATGTCGACACGTAAGTAAACTACCGCCAATCTGAATCGATCGGTAAGTGCTGGGTCGTCGAGATGGCGCTAATGCCGGCTATGGAGCAGCGTCAGTGAAATACAAGCCGTTAGGACAAACCGGCGTATCCGTTTCAGTTGTTGGTTTCGGGGCTTCTGCTCTCGGAGAAGTGTTCGGCTCGGTGACGGATGAAGAGTCGGAGGAGGCGGTTGGGGCCGCGCTTGATGCTGGCATCAATCTCTTTGACGTATCGCCTTACTACGGCATCACCCTGGCCGAAAGCCGACTTGGAAAGGCTCTTGGTTCCCGAAGGGAAGACATCATTCTCGCTACAAAATGCGGACGATATGGAACAAATATTTTTGATTTCTCCGCAAAGACGGTGATTCGAGAGTTTGAAGCCTCGCTCGCGAGGTTACAGACCGACTACGTCGACATTCTCCAGGTCCACGACGTGGAGTTCGGAGACCCAAAGCAAATTATTGATGAGACTATCCCGGCGCTCCAATCACTCAAGGAAGCTGGAAAGGTCAGATTCGTTGGCATAACGGGCTATCCTCCCGAGCTGCTTGCGCACATCGCCTCCCGCGCACCGATCGACGTTCTTCTGAATTATTGCCACTACAATCTCCTGATCGACAGCATGGACGAAGAACTCACGCCCTTCATGAAGACGTCGGGTCTGGGCTTGTTCAACGCCTCGCCACTACACATGGGGCTCTTATCGGGACGTGAGGTTCCTGCCTGGCATCCGGCACCCCTGCGGGTGCTTCAAGCTGCCCATCGAGTTGTCGAAGAGTGCAGACGACAAGGGGTCGCACCTGCGAGTCTAGCCATTCAGTTCTGTGTAGCACATCCGGTTGTGGCTTCGACATTCGTCGGAATGTCGAATAAAGCTCAGGTTATATCGAACGTCAACGCCGCGATGACCGACCTGGATGAAGAGTTTATTCGGTATCTTGCCGGGGTGGTCGGGGAAGACTTTAACGTCGTCTGGCCCTCCCCGGACGGTGCCGCTACCCAAGCTTCCGAAATAAGCAGAAAGATGGATGGAAACGCATAAAGCATGTCGTCGCCAAAACGCCAAGCCTGAGACGAGGGCTGTTAGGAGAGATGAATGAAAGCATTGATGATGCGTGGAGCCGGTGACGCATTTGTCACGGATGTCTCTAAGCCTGTTGCGCTTCCCGGTGAAGTGTTGCTGCGAGTGAGGATGGTCGGGATGTGCGGTAGTGACTTAAACACCTTCAGGGGAATGAATCCGATGGTGACTTACCCTCGAATCCTGGGCCACGAGGTTGCAGGGACCGTAGAAGATGCGAACGGAAGCTCGTTCAAAGTTGGGGAAAACGTCACCTTATCTCCTTACACAAATTGCGGTACCTGCGCCTCTTGTCTTGTGGGCAGACCAAATGCCTGCGAGCGTAACCAAACTTTGGGCGTGCAGCGCGATGGTGCAATGACAGAGTTCTTGTCAGTGCCCGCCTCGAAGCTTTTCGCAGCAAAACTACCGATCAGACAGTTGGCGCTTGTGGAACCTCTTACGGTGGGAGCGCATGCAGTGTCCAGGGGCCAGGTATCCGCGCGAGATACTGTCGCTGTGTTCGGATGTGGAGGAGTCGGTCTGGGCGCCATCGCTGGAGCGGCGTTCCGAGGAGCGAATGTGATTGCAATTGATGTGGATAACGAGAAACTCCAAATAGCCTCGTCCTTTGGAGCTACTCACCTTATCAACACGAGGGAAGCCGTGTTGCATGACCGCCTTCAGGAGCTCACAAATCAGCTTGGCCCAGATGTCGTGATTGAAGCGATTGGTCTTCCACAAACCTTTGCAGCGGCTACCGTCGAGGTTGGCTTCTCTGGGCGAGTCGTCTACATCGGCTATGCGAAGGAACCTGTTGTCTATGAGACGAAGCTCTTTGTGCAAAAAGAGTTGACCATTCTGGGTTCTCGTAATGCGTTGCCTGAGGATTTCCATGAAGTGATACAAATGCTTGAAGCGGGCCAATTTCCGGTGGAGAACGCGATCAGCATTGTAGGTTCCATCGATGACGCTCCCGATCTCCTTCACAAATGGAATGCCGAACCAGGCCGATTCACCAAGATCCTTGTAGATCTGGATTGACCACAGATTAAATCGTGCAGCGGTATAGGTTCTGACGTTAGATCGCGTGATTCACGTTGCACAGCCCTGCTCCACCTGTACAGCCGGAATTGGACTCCTGTATCGTTCCCCTATGACCGTCACCATGAAGGATATTGCTCAGCAAGTGGGCGTATCTATTATTACGGTATCAAAAGCCCTCCGTGGCCACTCCGACATCGGTGCCGAAACTTCACGGCGTGTGATGGATAAGGCGAGAGAGTTGAACTACCGGCCGAATCTGGCAGCGCGCTCTCTGGTGACCGGGAGGAGTTCTCTTGTGGGCCTCGTTGTTCCGGATCTTCTGCACCCATTCTTCGTCGAGATTGGAAACGCCCTCGCACGCACCCTGAAGGAGAATGGCTACTACCTGATCATTTCCTCCTCCGAGGAAGACCCGACTTTGGAAGAACACGCTATAGAACACCTGCTGGCTCATCGCCTCGATGCGCTGGTCGTATCATCTTGTTCCCCGACGCTTCCGCAGCAGTTCAAGCGAATTCAGGAACAGGGAACTCCGCTTGTGCTTTTGGATCGGTCTTTTAGCAGGTTCCGCTCTAACTTCGTTGGCTCCGATGACGTCGACATGGGGTTCATTGCGACCGAGCATCTATTTGACATCAAACGGAAGCGAATAGCTCACATTAGAGGTCCAGAGCTGTCTACCGGGCGGTCCAGACTGGAGGGCTTTCTGAAAGCCTACAAGACTCGAGGGATCGAGCCCAATCCCCGCTATATCGTGGGGACATCTACCGTCGACATCAACAGTACGCAGCAGGGATTCGCCGCGATGACTAAGTTGCTCGGGCTTCCATCACGTCCGGACGCGGTCTTCTGTTACAGCGATCCGATTGCGATCGGGGCTATGGACGCGATATTGCAACGAGGCTTGCGCATTCCCCAGGATGTTGCCGTTGTTGGGTGCGGCAATCTGCATTACGATGTGCATCTCAAAATTCCACTTACGAGCGTCGATCAGCGGACGTCTCTCTTAGGCGAGCGAACAGGCAAGATGCTGCTGTCAATACTTCAAAAGCCAGGGAAGAGTAATTTCCGAAAGACTCTCGAAAAGGCTCGAGTCGTCGTACGGGGATCGTCGGTTGCGACGGTCTAGAGACTTAGTCATTCTTGGGGTAGCGCTACGTGCTCCAACCTTCGAGTTACCTGGGTTTAGGCGCGCTGTCGCCCACCGAGTAAACACTGAACTCTCGGATTCGAGCTTCTCCCGTGCTGGCAAGAATATTAAGGCGGACACGTGTCGCAGTGACCGGCGCAAAGCTATCAATCTTGCGGTGCCCAATCGCAGAGCTCACCACGACCGGAGTCCACCTTCCATTCTCCCATGCGTCGATACTGTACCGCTGGATCTGCTGACCCTCGATGAGCCACTCCATGGTTTGCGCACGGTCGAAGGTGATCGGCTTTTGTAGGCGAACTTCAAGTGTCGCAACGTGCGAGTGATCGGGCGCACTCCAAAAGGTATCCAGGTCGCTATCTAGGGCGTTCGCTACATTCGCGTCGACCTGGGTGTGATCGAGCAGCAGGTTTCTGGAATAACGTGCTCGTATTGTGTCGCCTAGTTCGCGCAGTCTGGCCGCGTCTCCATCGGTTAGAAGTCCACGATTGTCAGGTGCGACGCCAAGCATCCACTGTCCCCCATGGCCCACCACGTTCTCGTAGCTGTCGAGCAGCTCGTCGACTGTCTTGAGGGATCCTTCGTCGTTTGGGTGCCAGAACCAGTGCAATTTGCGGAGCGGGGTGTCGGCCTCCGCAGGCCGCCAGCGCCGGTAACCAAGGCGATCAACCACGTTCCAGTTCTGGTATTCGATCTTTCCTGATTCATTGCCAGCCCAGCGGGCGTCACCATACTCGAAGAGTCCGGTATCGGCGAAGACGATCGTGTTGGGCTGATAGGTTCTAAGCGTGCTTATGATCGTCGAGAAGTCATAGGTCCGCCCGGTGCTCCCGGCTCCATCGAGCCAGAGCTCGACCAGGTCTCCGTAGCTTGAGGCCAGCTCTTGCAACTCCGCGTTGTAATACTTGTCGTAGGCCGATGGATCTTTATACTTTGGCTCATGCCTGTCCCAAGGTGACAGATAAATGCCGAACTTCAGCCCATTCTCGCGCGCGGCTGTAGACACTTCACGAACGACGTCGCCCTTACCGCTCTTCCACGGGCTCTGCTTGATGCTGTAGTCGGTCTGCGAAGTAGGCCACAAGCAAAAGCCGTCATGATGTTTGGCAACGAGTACGACATACTTAGCCCCCGAGGCCTTGATCGCCCTCATCCATTGATTGGGATCGAATGCGGTCGGGTTGAACACTTTAGGGTCAGCCGTTCCGTCGCCCCACTCGCGATCGAGGAAGGTGTTGGTGTCGAAGTGGAGAATGACGCCAAATTCGAGATCTTGCCACTCCGTTTGCTGCGGAGTGGGCTTTAGGTCGACAGCGCTCTGCGCTTGAGCAGGTCGGCCTCCCGTCGTAAGAACCATAACGAGAAGCGCGGTCTTCCTCAATTGGCGCAGCGTAGCTCGACCATGAGTCATCAGTCCTTCCTTATGCATCAGAATGTTGCCTTGAAGCCAAGGCGCATGTATCGTTCATCGGTGGTTCTGCTCCCCGGCGACGTCGACGTGATCTGCCCGAATCCTCCTGAGCTTACGTTCCCGTTGGGATTTGCGAGATGAGGTGTGTTCGACGCATTGAGCACTTCGACTCTGCCTTGCAAGGTGAACCGCTCACGCACTTTAAAGTTTCTAAAGAGCCCAAAATCCGCATTTGCAAAGCCGGGCCCACGAACAGTGTCAAAGCCCGCTGTTCCGAAGCGCGCGGTTGTAACTGCCGCGAATGCACTGGTATCGAAGTAGGGGTTCGATCCTACGCCATGTAGGATGGCGACGCTCGACTTGATCTGGTCAGCACGTTGCGTACTTCCCGGTGCGTTGAGCGAGGTGCCGTCCGCTGATATTGAAAAAGGAGTGCCCGAGTAGAAGCTGAGTACCGTATTCAACTGAAAGCCACCTAGAATGGCTCCCGCGAGTCCGTTAGTCAGCATTGATTTGCCAGGCCCAAAGGGAGAGTCAAAAGCCCGCTGATCTGTACATTTTGCGGCCGGTCGCTTGGCTCAAGCGCGCGGTTCAGGGAGAAGTATGCCGGGATAGGGATTGCTGGCTGACCATCTCCACTTTCATCGCAGCAGGTTCCAATCCACTTGGACCATGTATAGGCGACCGCGAGCTGGTACCCGGCCGCAAAGCGGTGTTCAAGCGTAGCCTGAAGAGAGTTATAGTGCATGCTCTCAAACGGCTCGATGAATACGACTCCCCCTGTAATGCTGTTGCCCAGAGTTCCGTTGTTGAACGGCTGGCTGGCCGCACCACCCCCGACCTGGCCGTAGTTAGCATCGTACCGCGTGTGTTGGTGAACGGTGTGCGAGCCAACGAAGCCGACCTGTCCGAGCCACCCCTTTCCAAAATCCTGTTGGACCGTGCCGTTGAAAGACTCGACATAGCCGCGGATGAAGTTCTTTGGGGTTGTGCTGAAGGTGACACCGGCCGGAAGCACTAACACGGCCGTATCCGTGCTCACAGGCTGAATGGTAGGTATGCCTTGTGCAAGGGTGGTCGCAGGCTGATAGGAGTTCACGCCCGAGTAAGATCCTGTCAGTGTATTCGGGTAGTTATACAAGCCGTCGCGGAACATGTTGATCTGTTCCGGTATGAGACTAAAACCCGCCCGAGCGACGGTCGTCTCCGTAGGCCGATATGCAATACCAACACGCGGCGAGAAGAGGGTCTTTTGAACTGAGATTCCGCAGTCTGTCGAGTTCCCGCCTTCGCCGCAGAGCCGATACTGCTTTGTTGGGATATCGAAATATTCAATTCCGCGGCCTTGCCGGGTTGGTACCGGATAGTAATCCCAGCGAGTACCGAAGGAGGCGGTGAGCTTCGGTGTGATCTGCCACTGATCATCGACGTAAGGGCTAAACTGCCAGGTGCGCAGCGTCACATTTGGGACGCTTTGCTCACTGTTCGTATCGTTCTGGGGAAGCCCAAGGAGGAAGTCCGCGAAGCTGTTGTACTGGTTTGCTGAAGCTCCACCATTGACTGACGTTACGCCTCCGGTGAAACTGAATCCGGTAGGAGTTACCTCAATGTGATTCATGTGCTGTTGACTTATGTCGATACCAAAACGCAGGTTGTGCCGTCCCCGGGTCCAATTTCCATTTCCGGTGTATTGGAACACGGGATCGTTGTAGACAAGGGCCGGGTATCCGTAGCCATATCCGCTGTATCCAGACACGTTGAATTGCGGAAGGCCGCCTGCTTCCGGCAGCGCCCCTAGATTGACTCCAGGTATGCCTAGAACATCGGAACCATAGCGCTGGTTGGTGTTCGGAGGCGACAGATTCTGACTGGAATGCGTGAGGCCAAACAGCGCGTCGAAGACGAGGTGCGGGGTGGACACATAAGTTGCGGACGCTGAGACCGCATAGATATTTCCCTTTTGAAAGGCGTTATTGCCACCGCTCAGAATCGGGCCAAAGACTGTACCCTGCGTCACATTGTAGGGATAATCACTGAAGCGGACGAACATATTGAGTTTCTTCGTCGCGTTCCACTGGACTTTCGTGTCCACTTTTTGCGCTTTATAGTAGCTGGGTGTGTTGACATAGTAGTTATTCGCGATACCCGGAAGGTTGGGCTGCGGTATGAGAGCTACTATCTTTTGTGCGATAGGGCTGATTCGGTTTGCCGGAAGTTGATTGTTCGTGAAGGCTGTCCGCCCCGTGCCATCTAAGTTGCCCGTGCTCGGGTCGTAAATAGCGCTCGACGACCCTGACAGGTCTCCGTTTCGAATGGCGTCTGTCGGTACGGTTGCGATATTCGTGTTTCCTTGATGCAGAAAGTCACCTTCATAGCTGCCGAAGAAGAAGAGCTTGTTCTTAAAGATTGGTCCGCTGATCGTCCCACCCGCGTCGTTGTCAATCAGCTTCGGTAAAGTGTTGGTGCTGGGCAGGAAGTACGGCCGCGCCTTAAGCAGGTTATCGATGTGGTAGAGATAGATGGAACCGTGAAGCGCATTCGACCCAGTCTTGATCTGTACATTAATCGCCGCGCCGTTCACCATTCCCTGATCGGCGTCGGCACTTCCCGTTACCACGCTCACTGTCTGAATGGCGTCGGTTGAAGGAACCGCCGTGGAGTAGAACTGCACCCAAGGGTTGGTCGCGCTGACGCCGTCGACGCGAACGTTCGTGCCGCTGGCACTTGTCCCGTTTGCCTGAATGACCATCGAGCGCATCGGATTGTTTGTACCTCCAGTACTTGCCGCGGGTGGGGATATGCCAGGGAGAAGACCGATCAAACCCTCATACGTGCGGGTAGGTTGAGGGAGCTCTTCCAGGCTCTGATTCGTGACATCGTGGCTTACGTCGGCGCGGTCGGTCTGGAGCTCGGCGCTTTCCGAACTGACAGTGATCGTCTGGGTCTGCAAGCCTGGTTTGAGGGCGGCGTCAATACGAACTGTTGTATTGAGCCTGACAGACACATCGGAGGCTTCGAAAAGGGAGAAGCCGGATTTGAAGATTGTCACCTTATAGGTCCCGGTGGGAACTGTGGATAGGGTGAAGCCACCGCTGCTGTTGGTGGTTGCAACGCGTGTGTCATTCGTCTCTGTCTGAACGACCGTGATGGTCGCATCTGGAACGACGGCCCCGGTGGAGTCAGCGACGCTGCCCACGATCGATCCGTATAGAGTCTGGGCGTGCAGCGGGGCAATCGAGTTGCTGAGCACAATGCTTGCCAAGGCCAACCAAATGAGGAGCTTTCCTCTCGAGATAAACGATTTCTCAATTTGATACTGTTTGCTCATGTGACCTCCTAAGGGCTGCACTTTGCGTCGTTGCTTTTTCCATGTTCCTTACCTCTGACACGTGAACGAGGACGAGCCGGCGAGGCCCAGGTCTCCCCGTTCGGACGGCTGGGCAGTGCTTTCGGCTCGCCCGCTTTCCATGCTTCCCAATCCTTTCTTAGGAGCCTGAAAGCCTTTTGACACGCGATACGCGGGACCGCCTGCGAACGGAGGCAAATCTATTCGCAGGGAAATAGGAATGTCAAGAACAAAGTTAGCCTTACCTGTAACGATACAGGTTGAAACAATTGTTATTTGGGAGGGGGGAAGGCGCGTCTCAGGAGCGGCACAAGGTAAACGCCGCATCTCGCGGCCGGGCGTGGGTCACGAGCTTTAGCTGCTCGATGCCGCAAGTAAGGCCTAATGGAGGGTGCGATAGGGACTCTGGCGTAGTCCGCTCGCCCATTTAGTGCGTGGGTATGTGCCTTCGGCTCGGAACGGTGGGCGATATCATTTTCCCAGCGTCAGGCTTACCTTTCGACCGTCGTACGAGACCTGGCGCGGAGCCGTCGATCCTATCACCAGAACCTTGAAGGTCCGGGAAGATAGCATTCCGGGAAAACTTCCAGTGCGAGAGCCAATGGAGAGTTCAGAGGCTCGATCATTCCAGTGGAAATCGATCGTACTCTTTGCGCCATGCTCATAGTTGTAGTTCGTCCCTTCGTCTTCGTACAGCTGGAAGTTGCCGTCCGCGCCGGGATAAATACGGATTTCGAGAACCTCATTGGAAGTCTGTGCCGCGTATTGACTGACGTGGCCGAGAGGTACAATACTTCCGGCTCGAACGAGAAGTGGCAGCCTCTCAATGGGAGCGTCGATCATTGTAGTCGTTCCGGATTGGACGCGAGCACCAGTCCAGAAGTCGTACCATCCACCCTGTGTCTTCGGCGCGTAGACCTGCCACCGCTGTACGTCTGCCTGAACAACTGGAGCTACGAGGAAAGACGAACCGAACATATATTCATATTTCTGATTCAGCGCCTCTTCGTCGGTTGAGAAGTCCATAACCAGTGGGCGCATCATCGTGTCGCCGTGAAACGTAACGGCGGCGGCCTCGGAGTAGATATATGGCATGAGCTGGTAGCGAAGATCCAGGAAGCGCCGCACCCCATTCTCTGTCTTGTCGCCGAAGCGCCAGGGCTCGGTGTCAGTCTGGTATCCGTGTACGCGTTGTAGGGGACTAAATGTGGCGAACTGAAACCATCTTAGAAGCCGCTCGTGATAGGCAGGATCCGTATATTGACTCTCTCCCGGACGGAAGAACCCGCCTGCATCTGTCGTCCAGTAAGGCAATCCGCTAGCGGAGTAGTCGAGTCCGGCAGTGATTTGTCTACGAAGGGTGTCCCAGCTATTGCCTATGTCGCCAGACCATGTCGCGGAGGCGTATCGCTGCTGCCCAAGAAATGCGCTACGGGTCAGGATGAAGACGCGCTTCTCCGGGGCGTCCTTCCTTTGGCCCTCATAGACCGTCTTGTTGACGTAGAGCGGAAACAGAAGCCTGACCTTCTCACCTGGTCCGGCGAAGGTTTGCCTTCCCACCAGATCATCGTTTTCGGGTTCCGTTGCGTCTTGCCACCAGGCATCAATTCCAAGCGACAGCATCCGCTGGCTGAACTTCTTCCAATATAGTTGCGCAGCCGCCGGGTTGAAGAGATCCACCCATTGCGTGTTAGGGACATAATATTTTTTCTCAGCGAATTCCTTGCCGACTTCTGTGTCCGGATCGATCTTTGACCAGACAGAGACCATTAGCTTGATGTTCATCGCGTGGAGTTTACTCACCATGTCGGCGGGATCAGGATAATAACGCTCATCCCACTTCATCGCGTTCCATCCGTATTTACCCCAGTACTGCCAGTCCTGGACCAGGACGTCGACCGGCAAGTTCCTTCTGCGGAATTCCGCGGCTGTATCAAGAATCTCCTGGCTGGAGTGGAAGCGCTCTCGGCAATGGATGTATCCATAGGCCCAGAGTGGCATCAGGGGTGCGGGACCTGTCAGTTGCCTGTAGGTCGCGATGACATCGTTTGGGGTTGGGCCGGCAAAGACGACATAGTCGACTGCCTCCGCGACAGGAGATCTCAGGACGGTCCGATCCTCTGACTCTCGCCAGGACAGAACTGGCTTATCCGCCTGCTCTCCGATGACGCGGATCGAATGAGTTCCTTCAGAGAGATTCGTGAGCAAACTTGTTGTAGGGGGAAGCCATTGATTTGCGAAATCAACCTCCACGTGACCGTCAATCTCAACGTGGTAGCGCTTGGCCATGGCCTGTCCAACGTCCAGCATAAGGGCGTATCGTCCGGTCCTGGGAACAGTTATCTTGCCAAGGAACTCTCCCTCCTGCATCTTCTGTCGTTTGGTTCCCTCCGTCGTGGTGACGTCGACAGTCGTAACCTTTCCGCTTGTCGAGGGCGTCAACATGATTCGGGCATCAGCGGGATTCAGGTCGGTCAAGCCGTAGTTGTGCCATAGGATGCCATACCCTTTGCTCGATAGGAGGAAGGGAATTGCTATCTGGGTATTCACCTGGGTGAGCCGTCGAGGGAGATCCCGGATATCGAGATAGCCATCCTGGAATTGGCCGCTTCCATAGAGGTGCTCGTCCTTTGGTGAGACAAAGCTCTGTTCGGCCGTGAAAGTTGGTTCTCCCTGTATCGACGAAGACGCCAGCCTGCGCGTTCCAGGTATCTCGGATAAAAATTGCCTGCCTGCCGCGTCGGAGAATTGCAGAGCACCTGTACGACGATCGTAGACGGCTCGCATCTTCTCGGTGGTGAGGGTGACCGTTGTTCGGCTCTCCAGGAGTCTGAAGGGTGGTGTGGGCACATTTTCGGTCAGCACGAGACTTGGGTCTTCGTGAGAATCGGCGGTGGCGCACCGGATACGCATGGCACTCGACGTGAGAGGACGCAGGGAGAGGACGCATTCGGCTGTTGCTATCTGAATCCCCCACGACGTCCGTGTCACTGTGTCAACTGGACTCGACCTCCGCTCAGCGGCAAACGATGAGGGCGTGGTAGAGAGGGTACCCACGAACGCAAGGACGAAGAGGTCTGCTAGATGCCGTTTAGAGAAGAAAGTCACTGGGTTCCCTTTAGTAATGTGGAGTGACCCGGGTGGTGAAGTTAGCAGGATCCGGGTGCCGCAGGATGAACGACGGCGAAACTATTTACCGCCATTTCCAAATACTGTATCGTTACCGGTAAGGTGTAAGCTAGGGAAATACGCCACTGGGCGAAACGTGGTCAAGTGGAAAAGCCCAACCCTCTGGAAGCCAGCGAGGTCCATTCGTGAAGATGAATCGTCGTACAGCTATCGCCCTTCTTGCTGCTTTCGGGCAAGCCGCCGCTTCGAAGAAACTCTATTCGCTCGCCGGCGCCGACCGCGCCAATCCGAAGGGTCGCCTTGCGACATCGGCCGAGCGCGATCTAGCCCACGGTCCTTTTGAGCCTTCCTGGAACTCTCTGAAGGCGCACTATAAGACTCCTGACTGGTTTCGGGACGCCAAATTCGGGATCTGGGCTCACTGGTCAGCTCAATGCCAGCCGGAAGAGGGCGACTGGTATGCGCGTCGGATGTACATCCAGGGCGACTCGGCCTACGAGTATCACGTCAAGACCTACGGCCACCCCTCCAAGGTGGGCTTCAAGGATATCGACATGATATGGAAGGCCGAGGGATGGAACCCCGAAGGGCTCATGGATCTCTACCAAGCTGCCGGAGCGAAGTACTTCATGTCGCTTGCCAATCATCATGACAACTTTGACAATTGGCCCTCGAGATACCATAGCTGGAACTCGGCGAAAATCGGCCCCATGAAGGATATCGTCGGCACCTGGTCAGCGATATGTAAGCGACGCGGGATCCGCTTTGGCGTTTCGAATCATTCTGCCCATGCCTGGCATTGGCTTCAGACTGCCTACGGGTACGATGCCGAGGGACCGATGGCTGGAGTCCGTTACGATGGCTTCACAAATAGCGACCGGCTTTCCAACGGTCTCAACCCTCAGGACCTTTATGTTGGGCCGAGTCCCAATCTCGTCATACCTGACGGGGTCACATCCATTGCCGAAGCCAAGGCTTGGCACGATAAGAACGACCGCATTTGGGATGAGAACCCGCCCTGCGACGACCCAGAGTTCGTGAACACCTGGTTTCTCCGTTGCAGAGATCTTCTCGATACCTACGAGCCCGACATGATCTATTTCGACGACACGGAACTTCCTCTCGGTCAGGCAGGGCTCGATATCACGGCTCACTTCTACAACTCCAACCGTGCGCGCCACGGCGGGAACCTGGAGGCCGTAGTTTTCGGCAAAGAGTTTGTTCCGCAGCACCGCGGTGCAGCTGCCCTGGACCTCGAACGCGGGCGCTCCAACGACATCCTGCCCATTCCGTGGCAAACCGACACCTGCATCGGCGACTGGCACTACAACCGCCATGTCTTCGAAAACCACACCTACAAGAGCGCAAAGACCGTCATCCACATGCTCGCGGACATCGTTAGCAAGAACGGGAATCTGTGCCTGAATATTCCGCTCAAGGGTGATGGCACCATCGATTCGGACGAGCGCAAAGTCCTCGACGACCTTGCTGCGTGGATGCCCACCAATGGTGAGGCCATATTCGGGACGCGACCCTTCAAGGTCTATGGCGAGGGCCCGCCCGACATTGTCTCTACGGGAAACTTCAATGAAGGCAAGGGCCGCCCCTACACTGCCGAAGATATACGTTTCACTACAAAGGATGGAGATCTCTACGCTATCGCGCTGGGCTGGCCCAATGACGGCAAACTACGAATCAAGTCACTGGCCCGGAACTCCAAACTCCTACCTGCCGAGATTATAAGAGCTGTGATGCTTGGCAGCTCCACTCCTCTTGTTATGGAACGCAACAGTGAAGCTCTGGTATTGACGCTTCCCAGTCAGAAGCCGAACGACATAGCGTACACCTTTCGGATAACACCGAATAGGCTTTAGCCTCAAGAAGGCAGGTCCTAGAGAGATTCTGCCGGTGCGGGATGCTTTCTCGGGCGCGTTTCCGATCGCCGGGATAGCGGGCGATTTGAGGTCCTCTTGTTTGAGCCTCTCGATCCTAAGAGGCGCAATTGCTAGAACTTGATTGAGCCGGTGATCCTGCTTCTCAGCGCGACTCTGAATCCATATCTCGAGATGGTAGCGAGAGTGCTGCGGTAGTCCCTACAAAGATATGGCAGCGTAGCACAGCGCTTCTATGACGGACTTCTCGTTCAGCACGAATGCTACGCCTGGGTCAGCTAACTGCATGGGCCCCTGCCCGTCGGTTCTGGAGCGATGACATTTTGCGGCAACCTTCTTGAGTGGCAGTTGCGTTCTCCTATGCTTTCTTGGCAGACATATGACACAAGCCATCGGTCGTATCGTTTTCTCCTGGACGTGCTATGCATGTTCGGGCCCCTTCAAAGGTTTATTCTGGTACACAAGGAAGAATCCCGCGGGGACCAAGAAGACCGTCAAGATGACGGAAACCGTGAGACCACCAATGAGCGCCTGCGCCAAGGGAGCATACGCTTCGCTACCCTCACCGAGCTTAAGCGCCATTGGCAACAGACCGATCAAGGTCGCTAGAGACGTCATGAGGATGGGCCGAAGACGAACGCGGCACGACGTACTGATCGCCTCACGCACTGCCATCCCGTCCTTCATCAGGTGGTGAGCGAATTCGACGATCAAAATACTGTTGGAAAGAACGATGCCGGCGAGCATCACAACACCCATGAGAGACATCACGTTCAGCGTCGTACCCCAGAGCAAGAGAGTGACGATGACACCGGTGATTCCTGGAGGAAGTGCCAAGAGATGATGAACGGATCAATGAATGACCGGAACTGCGCCACTAGAATCAGGAAGAGTAGAAGTACCGACAATGTGAGGCCGATGGCGAAGCTTCTAAAGGAAGCGTTCATCGAGTTGACGCTCCCTGTAAGCGTCACATCAATGCCATGGGGAGGATTTGCGTCGGCGACAATCTTGTTGATCTGATCAGTGATCCGATTTAGGCTTTCTTTCTGCGGACGAACATAGATGTCTACGAGACGGCGAATCTGCGTGTGGTCCATCTCGGTCGGTGCTTCGAACTGCTGAATATCAGCGACCATATCGAGGCGAGTAGGCGCTGTGATATTGATGCCATGTAGGGGGATAGCCTTCAGGTCTTCGAGAGATTTCACCTGCCCTTCCTTGTACTGCACCGTGAGGAAGTAGTTATTACCGCTCTTGGGATCAATCCAGATGCTTGGGGCGATCATCTGGTTTGAGGTTAGCGCGGTGATGACGTTCGAGACGATTTCCTTTTCTGTGAGGCCCAGTTCGTCCGCTCGGGTCCGGTCAATTGCGATCCGAAGAGATGGGTAGTCGATATCCTGCGGGATATAAACGTCGGCTACGCCGGTGATCTGACGAACTTTCCCTGCGATTGACTGTGCAGTGTTGTAGTCGGCGATCATATCGTTCCCGGCGACGCGAATATCAATCGGAGCGGGCGCGCCCATGTTGAGAACGCCGTCGACAAGGCTACCGCTGGAGAAGAAGGTTTGTAGCTCAGGCATCTGCTCGGCCAAGGCTTTCTTCACTTCGTCAATATAGGTATAGCTGCTGACATCGTGATCCTCACTAAGCGCCACCTGGGTAAAGCCGGTGTGCATGGCAGAGTTCGGTGTAAAGAGAGCTGAAAAGCCGGGATCCACGCCAATGTTTGTCAGCGTTAGTCCCATATCGTGCTTAGACACAATGCCGCGTACGATGCCTTCGATCTTGGCCGCTTCCGCCTCGGTATCCGTCAGCTTCGTTCCGGAGGGAGCTTTGAAGTTGATAACGAACTGACCAGCATCGGTTCGGGGAAAGAAGGAGAGACCGAGCAACGGGAAGAGGAACAGGCTCAGCACAAATACAATGCCAGAAACTGCGAGTACTTTTCTGGGAGCTCCCAGAACTCCTTGGACAAGAGCATCGTAGCGACGCAACATCCCGTCGAACCCCCGGGTGAAGCTGGCATTGAAGCGCGCTCCGAAACCGGGCTTTTTCGAAATGGCAGCCGCGACCGCGTACTCTCCTTGAGCAGATTCGTGAACAGTATCGCCATGATGGCTCTTGATGAATCGCGCGCAAAAGAGCGGCACCACCGTGAGCGCCACGAAATACGACGCGAAGAGCGAGATGACGACAGCGAGCGCCAGAGCTGAAAACAAGAATCGGCTTACTCCATAGAGCATCGTGACGGGGAAAAACACGACAACTGTGGTGAGAGTTCCCGCGAGGACAGGGAGTGCGACCTCTTGTCCGCCCTTCTCTGCTGCCACCTCCGGCACCTCGCCACCTTCGAGGTGGCGGAAGATGTTCTCCAGCACGACGACGGAGTTGTCGATGAGCCGGGACAACGCCAAGGCTAGACCACCTAGCACCATGCTGTTAATCGAGCTGCCTGTCAGCTTTAGCACGAAGAAGGTTGTCAGAAGTGACAATGGAATGGAAAAGAAGACCGCAAGCGTTGCCCTCGTGCTCCTCAGGAAGATCAGGATCATAAGGCAGGTCAGGAGCAGGCCGATACCGCCTTCGTGGATCAGCGTCTCGATCGCAGTTTTAACAAAACGCGACTGATCGAACACTACATCCGTTTTGAGAGCCGATGGGACATCATAGAGCTTCTTAAGGGTTGCTCTCACGCCGTCGACAATCTTGATCGTGTTCGAGTCCGCACCAGCTTTAAAGATTGGGAGATAGACGGCTCGCTGGCCATTCACTCGAACGACGTTAAATTGACGGCTGAAGGAGTCTTGAGGAACTGCTACGTCCCCCACCCTCACGGGTGACTGCCAACCATCTTCAATGGAACCTGCGCGATGTCAGCTGCAGCTCCGAGCATGGAGTTTGTGTAGAGGTCATAGTCATTCCTGCCGATCTCCACATCCCCTGCCGGAAGAATCACGTTCGCTTCATTCACCGCGCGAACTACGTCCATGGGGCTTAGCTGGTTTGCTTCCAGTTTGTAAGGATCGGCATAGAGCATGATCTGCCGCCATCTTCCTCCAAAGGGTTGCGGAACAGATGCCCCTTCCACACCGGCAAGCTGGTTACGAACGAAGTTCTGTCCAAGATCCTTGAGCTTACTTTCATCGAGCCCCGAACCGGCGAGTGTGACCAGCGATACAGGGATGCTCGCAGCATCCTGCTTTAGGATGATCGGCGGGTAGGTGCCTGGGGGCATATCACGCAGGTCGCTCAATGCCAGCGAGGATATAGTCGCGGCATCGGCATCGGGATCGCT
This sequence comes from Granulicella sibirica, assembly GCF_004115155.1. NCBI lineage: Bacteria > Pseudomonadati > Acidobacteriota > Terriglobia > Terriglobales > Acidobacteriaceae > Granulicella > Granulicella sibirica. Next base: position 53,074 of record NZ_RDSM01000005.1, on the reverse strand, counting down.
TCCAGCACGAAAGTACACCTTGATGAGGCTGACACCGGGCAGCGAGCGGGACTCCATATGGTCGATGCCACTGGCCAGCGTGAACTGCCGCTCCAGGTGATAGGTAATATTAGTTTCGATCTGCGCTGGAGGCATACCGGAATAGAACGTCGCCACCGCGACCACCGGCAAATTGACGGCGGGAAACATGTCAACGGGCATGTCGCTGGCGCTGACGCTGCCAAGGATCATCATGACGAGACATAGCACCACGATTAAATAGGGGTTTCGTATGGAAAATCCCGACATCTTTCCTCACTCTTTCGGCTAAACGGAACTAAGTGTGGGGCGCGTCGTTCTCGTAGGTTGCGGCTCGCGTCTGAACTTTCTGACCTTCGGAAAGACCGGTATGACGACCGACGATGACTTGGTCGCCGGGCTTAAGACCGGAAAGAACTTCGAGTCGCGTCGCGGTCTGCAGTCCCGTGGTCACCTGAACGACATGAACCATCCCATCACGAACTACATAGGCCTGCTCGACACTGGTCCCCAATCCGTCCACCGCATCGACCGGGACGCTCATCACATTCGAACGGGCTGCAAGATGGAGATGAACCTGGGCGTACATGCCCGGGAGGAGGCTCCCGTCCGCGTTTGGAACGTCAACTTGTGTGTCCATCGTCCGAGTCGACATCTGCACCGATCCCGCGAAACGTGCAATTTTGCCTTGGATTGCGCGCGGTGGACTCGAGATGTTTACATCCACCGATTGACCGTCTTTCACCTCGGCGGCATCTGTCACAGGCACTGGGAGAGTGAGGCGAAGCACGTCATACTGAGCGAGCCGAACCACTGGCATGGCCTGTGATTGCGATGAGATGCCGGCCTGGATCATCGAGCCGGTGTTTGCGTAACGCTTGGTCACAATCCCGTTGAAAGGTGCGCAGATGGTTGCGTATTGCATCATGGCCCCTGCACGGGCATACTCCGAATCGGCAGCCGACTTTGATTCCAGTGCCGCTTGTAGTTCCGACTTGGCGCTGGCGAGTTGAGCCACGGCCTCAGCATCTTTGGACTGAGCGACGTCCACCTCCTGGCGTGGGACCAAGCCTTTGTTCTTTGTTGCTACGTCACTGATGCGTTGGAAGGAGAGATGCGCGATATTTGCCGAGGCTTCCGCCCGTTGGATCCCAGCTTGGGCGGTGACGACGTTTGCCTGTGCCGCCGCAACCCCAGCCTTCGCTTTCTGCATTTCATCTTGTATTTCAGGCACTTCAAGGACGGCAAGAACATCACCCGCTCTCACGTGCGAACCAATATCGACTTTGATATTCCGCACGTACCCGGCGACCTTCGCCATCACATCGACGTCCTGAAATGGTGCAAATTCGGCAGAGAGAATGACGTTGTTCTGAAGTGTTGCAGGCCCGACCACTGCCACAGGCACCGTAGGGGCTTCAGCTACCGGAAGCGGGGCCGATTTGCAGGATGTCAGAATGCTGGCGCAGGAAGCAGTCATCAGACCGATCGCCAACGCGCGCCCTTTGTTTGCCATACCGTGTGGTCCTTTCAATTCAAGAGTCCTGCTGCGAAATCGAGTTCCGCCCTACGGGAGAGGTAGGTGTAGTTCGCATCAGCGGCTGCGATTTCCGCAGAGGTCTCGTTCACCTGCGCTTCGTTCAACTCGACGATGCTCCCGAGGCCCGCATCGTAGCGTGCTTGAGCAAGATGCAATGCCTCTTTGCTCTGAACCACGAGTCTTGCTGTTACATCGAGGCTCTGGAAAGCTTCGTTGGCACGCTGCCAGTTGTTCCGTACCTGCTCTGTAATCTCAAGATGAAGCTCCTTGACGTCACTCGCACGTGCATTGGCTTCGGACTCAGCTTCAGCACGGCGAGCGGCGAAGAGCCAACCATTGAAGATTGGAATGCTGAGATTGAAACCCGCTGCGGCATAGCTATCGTGAAGGGTGTGATCGTGGAATGGGATCTGACCCGCTGCACCACCAAGTCCGAGGGTTGGATAGCCCGACCGTTTTTCCGCCGCCGCGATCTGCTGGGCCGCTTTCTGCTGCGCTTCCGCAGCATTCAGATCGGCGCGTTGATTCTGGGCTAATGCCTCGAGTGAATCAGGATCAAGAGGAAGAGTGTCAGGGGTGACAGGATCGATGAGCGGGGCGCTTATTGATTGGGTGGCGCCCATGGCGGTCGCAAGATGTGCACGCTGTTGCGCCATAGCGCTTTGCGCTCGGACGACCGCAAGGTCGGCCTCACTGGCCAATACTTCCGCGAAGTTTACATCCACCGTGGAGCGCAATTCGTTTTGCGCGAGAGCGCTCAATTGTCTAGCGACAAGATGCCGGTTGGATTGGGCGGCTCTTGCTGCGCGGAGAACCGCTTCCGCGCCGAGGACCTGATAGTACGCATCGCGCACATTGCATCTGACCTGGGCCTTCGTCAGGGTCGCGAAATCTTCTTGCGCTTGTGAATTCAACTTTGAACTCGCAGCTAAAGCGCTGGTACGACCGAAATCTGTGACAAGCTGTGTGATCTGTCCGCCATATGCGAAGTGATCGGAAATGGAAGATGTGGTCAAAGCGCCCGCTGCCGTGGAGGTTCCTGTATCTGCGACTCTCACACCTGTGGCATTGAAGCCCACGGCCGGAAAATAGGCCGATCGTGCTTCATGGACTCTCGCGGCCGCCGCGCGAGATCTGAGTTGGGCGGCCATGATGCGGGGCTGATTCGCGATTGCAATAGCTTCCGCCTGCGATAGAGGCAGAGGTGTAGCAGACGGCAGGGTTTGGGCATCCTGCGCATGGATGTCATACGAAGCGACAGTGAGACTGAGAGCGCAGGCAACGGCTAGGGTCTTGATCCAAGGCATTAGGCGAGCACCCTCTCCGATCCAACAATGCTCGTCAGAATCTCGGTAGGATGGGCCTCGATCAGCCCATCAGTCACCATTTCCAGAAGGGCGGGAAGAAGAGCTTTCACCTTGCCTGTTTCTTCTACAAAGAAGATCACCACTGGAAGGTGCAACCCAGCGACGTCGCCCTCGTCGATCTTATGCAGTCGACCGTGAGAGCCGAATCCGGCGTAGGAATGAAGTACCGTTGCGCCTCCCGCGCCCACTCCTCTTTCCTGGAGGAAATAGAGAATCTCGTCACGCAAAAAGCGGTGCTTGGATCCAGTGTCCTGGTTGAGATAAATCGATACTTTAATAGCCGGTCCAACTGGCAGCATGCGACTCTCCGGGGATTCATGTTCTATTACTCGTTGGAGGTGCTCTCAGGGGCTGTGTCTAACAAGGCCGTCCTATATCTCCAGATTCGAGGGACGATACCGGCCAATACGAGAGGCATCGGAGCTGCTTAGCTCGCTGACTAGTGATTGGGTCAGCCATCGCCCGCAGGGAGACATATGATGGGGCTGTCTCGCCCTCGACTTCCAGATAATCAGTCTGGATCCCAAATTCGCCGGGTTCACGCTTCGAGTAGGGCGTGTGGCCGTGGCTGAAGCAAACCGAAGAAAAGATACGTGACCTCCTCCTACTTGGCACTAGGAGAAGTAGAGCATTTTTGTTCCTTACAGAATCCTTACATTTTCCTTACAAATGCACTGGTAGTATTCCGCGCCAGATGGGCTGTGCCGATCATCGGGATAAATGTGTGTCGAATCGACCCGCGCTGACGGTATCATCTTCGCCGCCAGTCTGCGTGATGGAATCTTGTCTACTCTGGGCCTGTCTCACTGCGGGTATGCGATTGGCCAAGGAGAGACGAGTCGGTAGAGTTCGTCGGTCCGGAGATATGGGACGGAAGACCTGCAGAAAACAGGGCCGTGCCCGTTGTGCGCAGCGCGAACCTACCTCGCATGCCTCTTCTCTACCGCACCCGCCAACTCCTTCAACAACTCCTCTGTTTCCGCCCAATCGATACACGCGTCTGTAATGCTCTGTCCATAAACGAGTGGCTTACCATTCCCCAACGTCTGGGCTCCCGCCACCAGATTGCTCTCGATCATCACTCCCATGATCCTCCGGTCCCCGCCCGCAATCTGTCTCGCAACATCCCTGCAAACCAACCCTTGCTTACGATAGTCTTTCCCGCTGTTCGCATGGCTCGCGTCAATCATGAGCCGCGGTTTCACACCCGCCTTCTCCATCTGCACCGCCGTCGCCTCAACCGACGTCGCATCGAAGTTCGTCGTCTGCCTGCCACCCCGCAGGATCATGTGGCAATCTGGATTTCCCGAGGTCAGCAGGATCGAAGCCTGCCCCGTCTCCGAAGTCCCTAGAAATGTATGCGGATGATTTGACGACAAGATCGCCTCTATCGCAATCTGCGTGTTCCCCGACGTCCCATTCTTGAAACCCACCGGGCAAGACAACCCTGACGCCAGCTGCCGATGGACCTGGCTTTCGGTCGTACGTGCCCCTATCGCTCCCCAGCTAACCAGATCCGCGACATACTGCGGTGAGATCATATCCAGGTACTCCGTCCCTGCGGGCACTCTCATTTCCGCGAGGTCCAGAAGCAGCTTTCGGGCAATCCTCAACCCATCACTTATTCGGAACGACTCATCGAAGTAAGGATCGTTGATCAGCCCCTTCCACCCCAGCGTAGTCCGCGGCTTCTCAAAATAGACTCGCATCACGATCAGCAGCTCGTCCGACAACTCCGCAATCGCACCCTTCAACAAGCCTGCATACTCGCGTGCCGCGGCGACATCATGTATGGAGCACGGTCCCACCACAACCACCAGCCGATCGTCCTTGCCATTGAGCACATCGACAATCTGGAGCCGCGCGTCAAAGACTGTGCGCGAAGCGCTATCGGTCATTGGCATCTCTTCTTCAAGAAAGATGGGAGGAAGAACGATGCGGCTCGATTTGATTCTGAGATTATTTGTGGGGTATGTCATAGTCACTCATCAGAATACTAGGTCTTCTCCCGCCCTCCCGCCACTAGCCTTGACAAAACTGGTTCTCCCGCCGATTTGGAGCAACGTAGTCTCGTTCCTTCAGCAGTGCCCGAAGATAAATGAACTTTCGCGCGCTCTGACGCTACTTTCGGGCATTCTGAACTCTCGTAGCCGACTCACGTGAGAGCCCATGGTAGCCTCCCATATAGGGTCCTGCTTGCTATTTTGTTTGTAAGCATCTAGATGAGGACGTGTGACTTTGCAAAGAAGGCGTAGGTCGCCTTGGTTATCCTTTCTCTGCCGGTGATGCTAAGTCGAAGTGGTTGCTCCCTGGCTTGAGAATGTAACTCTTTCCATTCCAATGCAGTGGTCCGGCTAGATCGGTGGGTAGGTTCAGATCAGCCGACATCCTGACCCCGCTCGCGGTGTACTCTGCCGTACTGACTGTTATCGCCAACAGGAACCATGAGTGTAGCAACATCTCCTCATTCTAAAGTCGTTCCCTCGTTGGCATGGATCGGTTGGGCCATCAGTCGAAATAGATGGCCGCGAGACCGACATATGCCACTTTCTATTGGCTGCGAGAACGGTTGGGGCTCGGTGTGGAGGCTATTGCTTGAGGTCGTAGCCGAGGAGTGCTTCGTTCTTACCCATGCCGTTGCAGTCTTCCTGGTTGGCGGCGAAGTGGGATTTCTCCGAGTCCGAGTAGCAGCGATATAGTGGCTGCGTATTAGGCTGCTCGGCAGAGAAGACGAAGCCAGCGCTGCGCAGACGCGTGTAGCCCTTGGATTCGCATATGCCTTTTTGTATGAGGATGTGGTCCAGGTGGCCGGACCCTTGGCTGACGCATTCTTCCAGTTCCGCGGAGGCCTGTTTGGAGTCAGGTGGCGCGGTCATCATGTATCCAAGTGGAGCCACCATGGCGTAAGCGGCCCAATTCCCCGGCACGGGCGCCGTGGTGGCCCAGTGATCATGCTGGGATTTGTCGTACCAATGAGTCAGCATCTCGCCCACTTGCGGCTCGCCCAGCGTGCGCGACCAGGAGATATCCACGGGGCGAAAGACGAGATAGCGCTTGCTGAAGTTCTCGCCGGGGTTGAGATACATATAGGTGAGCAGCCAATGATCGCCTAGCTGGTTGAGACCGGTCCTGGCGTCGATCAGTTGGGCGTACGACACAAGTTCCAGGCCGTTCTTGCGCGACCAGTCTCCCGGCTCAAGAAGCATGAGAGGCTGCGACAGCACAGGCGCGAAGTGCAGGCGATCGGTAGATGCGACCAGCCCCATGCCGCCTTTGACCCAGTTGGTGCCGATGATTTCTCCAGTGGTGGTCCACCAGCCGGAACCGGTGCCGTTGATGGCACTTGACTTGCCGTCCACGCCGGGTTCGCTCCAACTTCCGTTGTAGTACTTCTTCCACTTGCCCGGGCCAGGATCGGCGACCGGCGCGCGCGCGATGAATGTGTAGCCGCCGTCCCAGGAGTGGCCGCCGTTGTGCAGACAATAAGAGTAATCGTAGGCGTCCGGCGCGCGGATCGCGATGATGCAGCTATCACCGGTCTCCTTTCTCGCGGCCGGCGGGTCGGTGCCCCGGATGATCGGTCCCAGGATCTTCCATGTAAGCCCGTAGTCGGTCGAGGTGCCGATCGTCATCATCATGTGGGTTTGGCCGCCGTTCGCGTAGTTGCACGCTGTTTCGTTGTGTACCCAGCCGTAGAGCGTCTTGCCTTGCAGCTCGACATGGTTGATCCATTGCCCGCAGGAATCGGAAGTCCCTGGCGGCCCCGCCTTCAGCACCGTCGCTGCCTTGCCCTCCATTTCATAAGGGTGTTTGCCGTCGATGGCGAAGGTGGTTCCGGCAGCGGTAAATCCGCGAAAGAGGCCGTCGGGGAGTTGAATCTCGGTAAATGCGGCATCGGCGATGTTTGGAGCCGGGCCGCGAGCCACCAGCGGTGTGCCAACGCGAACCTTCATCGAAGAACCAAGGTCCGCAGTTTTCTCGCGTCCCTCTGGCGCAACAGCCTGCTGGCCACTCTCGGTCAGCGCACCGCAGCGGTAGACGCTGTCGGCATCCGTCGTTTTGGACCATGGATCGGAGTCCCAGGAAAAGTAGTCGATGCCAGCGAGGCGGTGCTGCGCGACGGCTACGGCAAAGTCTCCCCGCAACTCTTCCACGAGCAGGGTGCGGTTGGCTTCCTTCGCCGGGCAGGACAGGTCAGAGTTCGGGAATCCCCATTCCGTGATCCAGCAGGGCTTGCCATCTTTGGCTCCTTTGGCACGGCACTCGGCCAGATCCACGCTGTTGAGCCGACCGAGACGCTGCGCCTTGGCCACCGCGTTGCCCGGCTGAGTGCTGGAGGGGTAGCTATGAATCCCATACGCATCGACAAGCGAATCGAGGCCATGGACGCGGAGAAACGCGATGGTCGCCGAAAGGCTGACCATATCTTCCTTCTTATCGTTGTAGAGCTTTGCGCCGTCCTCAGCGCCCACCATGCCTGCGGAGATGATCGGCGTGTTCTTATTGACCCGCGAGTGGTCGCGGACCTCTTTGAGGGCAGTGAGTATCTCGATATATCGGAGAAAACCCTTCGCGATTAGCTTGCCCTCGGGATTGTGCGTCAGATCATCGAGGGAGAGAATCTTTCCCTCGCCAGGCAGCGGAAACTCCGGATTGAAAGCAGCCCAATTGATCTCGTTGCCCAGTTCGACGCCTGCGAGCGCAATACCGTTTGTATCGAGACTCTCGAAGAGGTGCTGAAAAGCCGTCTTGGAGAGTTCCGGGTCGGCAGATGACAGTGGATGCCCGCCCCACATGGACGGGAACTTAGCGGGATCATAGGCTCGCGAAGGTGATCCGGGCGCATACTCGGGACCGATAATCAGCTGGATGTGCATGCCTGCCGCAGCTGCACGCTTAGCGAAGTCAATGCCCTTATCGTCATTCGAGATGCCGCAGCGGATCACGTGCACCTGCGCAGCTTTGAGTTGGCCAAGGAGGGTGTTCTGGTCGGCCAGGCTGGCGCGGAGGGGATTGACGACGTTTACCCCAACAACCATCTCTTGTGCCTGAAGCTCTGGCACGAGGAAAAGAATCAACAGAAAGAGAGCGGCCATGAACTTGTGGCCTAACCCGTGTCTCGATAGGCTGTGCATCCGGTTCTCCTTGCAGATAGCGATGTGTGAAGACTCGAGCGGAGCAGCGCTCCATGCCTGGCTCCAACGTAGACACCAACAGGGATATCTCAGTTGTGTTCAAAGCAGCAAGAAAGTTTTGCGAGTAGCTCGTTTGGGAGAGAGCGTCTTGCAGTAATAGCTGCGCGCAGTCAACTCCAAGACAACGAAAGAAAATATGAGCCGATTCGGACATCGTTCGGCTTGCGAGAACCGGTGAAAACCCCGGGCTGTTGAGCATGTTATACGCCTGGTCTCACCTGCTATTTTGCCGCAATGCACTCGGATTCTGGCTATCTTCGCAGGATATGAGCGTGCGCAGGAAGGACAAATGACGTAGGTGCGGTTCTCCATTTTCTGCCCTATGTTCTCGGGCGAGATGACAGTCAGGGCAGAGTTTGGGTCGGTGTAGTCACGGAGATGGTGGGCGCGAGTGAGATCGTTGCATCAGGAAGAGACAGGGTTTGTGTAACGGGGTTCCAGACAGCTTTGACCGCGATGGGCGAGAGGATGGTGACGGTCGTGGCCTTGGTGACGGGTGCCGCGGTGGAGATCTCGATTCGGAAGGGCCGGTCGACGAGCTCGTACTCCGCCTGCTCGTAGCTGGCGAGTGGGTAGGGGTCGTCCTTGCGCTCGATGGTGATCGTGGTATCGGAAAAGGTTTGGGCGGTGAGGTACTCGCTGGCGTTGGTGAGGCGGAAGCTGTCCGCGGTGAGGGATGCAAGGGCTTGTTTGGGATGCCATACCTGGGTGTAGTTGTGAGGTGCGGGCGAGTCGATCTGGTCGATAACGACGGTGGGGCCGTTGGCCTGGAAGACGACGGTACGGGTATAGCGGTTCAGATCGGTGTAAACGGAAGTGAGGTCGATCTGGATGAGGGAGATCCTGGGGGTGATGCGGGATACGGGGATAGAGGGAGCGGTGCCGAAGACGGCGTTACCAGGCAGGTGCTGGCTCTCCGGATTGTGGTCCATGAGGATCGTGTTGTGCCCGATGGCCTGCACGACGAAGGTTGAGTAGGCCGGATCCTTGTAGTAGTCGCTGTATCCGGCCTCACCCAGCCAGAGGGTCCCGTTGTGAGTGTAGAAGAGGCTGCCTTGATCGTTGTGATTGTGGTTAAAGTTCTTTCCCGCGCGGATCGACAGAACGGTAGAGTCATCGCGGAGAATGGCGACGCCGCGGTCGGGGAAGAGCCGGGAGACCGGAGCTGGCCCAGGCGCATTGGTAGGGGTGATCGCTGACTCCCAGAGGACGCGCGGGAGGATCTGGGGCGAGTTTCTGTCGAGGTTTTGAAAATAGAAGTCGGTGAGCGATGGGGATTGATTCAGTGCGGCTAAGTAGGCCCAGGTATTGGAGGGCTTCAGATCGACGTGACTGTCTCCGTAGTCGAGTAGGCCCGCTGTGCCGTAGGTGGCGGAGCGAAAGTAGGTGTCGGCGGGCAGAAGCGATGCGTCGATGGATGTTCCGAGGATGCGCTTGATGGCAGCAGCGGCGAACGTACTGCCTTCGAGATCGAACCGGTGGTAACTGGCTCCTTCGCCGTAACTGCCGTCTGGGGTGTAGGCGGCGCGGACGTGATCGCGCTCCTTCACGTATAGCCCAAGAGCATATCCAGCAGCGTTGGGGTCGGGGTTGGCGAGAGCGGCGAGGAGTGCTCCACTGACAGTGTTGCCGATCCAGTTGCTGGTATTGAACTGGAGGCGGTCTTCGTGGACGTACTCCTCGTAGACCGGCTGGATGGCTTGTTTGAAGAGGGCCTGGTCGAGGGCCTTGCGTTCCTCCTTGGGCAGGACGTCGCCGAGAAACTGTTCGGCGACCACGAGGTTCTTAGCCATCATACCGACGGGGTAGTAGCTGTGGTATCCGTGGGCGGGGAACCAGGGGTGGACCCAGAGGGGCCAGGAGGCGATGGCGGCGATGAGCCGACGGGACTCCGCGAGGGCGGCAGTGTCGCCGGTCGCGCGGAAGTCGATGGCGTCGAGGAGGGCAAGCTCCGGCGACTGGGTGAGGAGCACGAAGTAGGACGCCAGACCAGGGAGAAGGAAGCCGGGGTCCATCTGGGAGATGTTGCGGCCCATCTCGGGATGCGCGAGCTTGCGGAGTTCATCGCGGCGCCTGTGGACCGCAGCCAGGAGTTCCGGAGTGAGCGTCTGGGGCTGGTCGAAGAGAAGGGCTTTCTTAGAGTGAACCAGGAGGAGAGCGGTGGTGTCTGTGGTTGAGGTGGTGAGATGTATAGTCCAGAGGCCTGAGACAGTCGGTCTGACCGCAATGCTGGTGCCAGTGCCGCTGGCTGCGATGGTGTTGCCGGGACCAGTAAGAGTCCACTTTGCATCTGCGGCTCTTGCAAAGGTCAGGTGGACATCTTCGTTTGGCGCGATGGAGCGCCGAAGGTAGTAGATGGCTCGTGCTTCGTCCCAGAGAGCCTCGGGCTGCGCGAGCGGGAGATGAGCGAGCCCCGAAGCTTTGAGGTCGACATCAGAGATTTCGAAGCGCTCCTGGCGCCTGGCTACTCCTTGCGGGAAGTTCGCAGTGACGGCTATTGCGGTGATGGGTTCTGGAGATGAGGTGAGAGGGATCGCAAGAGTTTGCCAGTTGGTAGAGGGTAGGGCTGCGGTGTGGTGTTCGGCTTCGCGCTCTCTATAGATCGTGATGTGGACTTGAGTCGCGACGTCTGGGGTGCGGGCCCTAAGGTGGAGAGACGAGCCCGCAATCGCGACCATGTTGAGGCGTTTGATGAAGCCGAGTTGGAAAGGCCCATCCTGGGTAGGAGAGGCGGCGCGCTCCAAAGCGCTCTCCGTCGGTGTGGTGTGGACTTGGAGGGTGGGATCGTAGCCTGCGTCTTCGGCGAGCGGAAAGCTCTCCCAGCCGTCACGGGAGCCGGAGTCCGCGGCAGAGCCTGGGTTTGGAGTGAAGTGGCTTTGGTACTCGGCCGAGGTGAGCCAAGGCGCATGTGGAGTTTGTGTCTGGGCCGTTGATGCGAGGGCGGCTACAGTTACTCCAAAGGTGTACGCGGCCCTCCTCGCGTTGAAACACCATGAGCACAATATGGGGACCCAGTCGCTTCTTTCAGTATGACAAGTGCCTCCAGATCGATTCATCGCTGGATGACCCGGTTGCTTAGCTTGCCTATTCCGGTGACCTCGCACTCGATGAGATCGCCTGCTTGCAGGAGGCGATTGCGGGCCACCCCCACGCCGGCGGGTGTGCCCATGGACAGGACATCACCGGGTTCGAGAGTAAGAACCCTGCTGATGTAGACGATGGCCTCCGCGACCGAGTGAATCATGGCGGTGGTTGGAGCTTCCTGAACGGGTTCTCCGTTGAGGTGCGCGTGTACGGTAAAGGGTTCGGTTATCTCGTCTACAGTAACGACGTATGGTCCCATCGGAGCTGACCCATCAAACCACTTTCCGACGAGCCAGTCGTAAAAGTTGTCGTTGGAGCGGAGCTTGCGATCCTGCATCATTGCGTTGAGCTTGCGCTCGGAGACGTCGTTGACGATCGTGTAGCCCCAGACCGCGTCCATTGCGTTGTCAAGGGTTGCGTTGCGGATGCGGGTGCCGATCACGACGGCCAACTCGGACTCGTAGTCGAGGGCGTGGTTGGCAGAGGTGAGGGGAATATCGTTTGTGGGGCCGATGATGGTGGTGCAGGGCTTCATGAAGAACTGCGGCGTCAGGTTATCTTCAGGTGCGGCCTCGAAACCCGATTCGACGACGTGGGCGCGGAAGTTCCCGGCGAGAAGAAGGAACTTGGGCGGGTTGGGGATTGGGCTCTGCCACAAAGCGGGTATGTCCTGGCTGGGAGCGCTTGCGATGACGTCCTCGATGATTGGTTTCCACTGGGACCAGTCGCGGATGATAGCCACCAGGTCGCGGGTACCGGTGGCTGCGGACAGATCTACGATTCTCCCGGCAGACTCGGCTGCCATGAACGTACGGTTGCCTGCTGCGGCAATGCCTAGTCTCATGCGGTCACCTTCGAAGCGATGACTTCGGCGAAGACTTCTTCTATAGCTTTGAGAGTCGATTCTACGTCAGCCTGATTGTGAGCCGACGAGAGGAACCAGTTGCCGCGGGGGATGATGCGTACGCCGCGATCGACCATGGCAGAGACAAAGATAGTATAAAGGTCGTTGTCCATCGCGAGGGAGCTGCGGTAATCGGTGATGGCCTGTCCGACAGGGAGGTTGGCGCCCTGCACGGGGAACCCGAGGTAGAAGATGGCTCCGTAGCCCTGGATGACGGCCTGGATGTCATGTTTCGCGGTGAGATTACGGATGCCCTGCATAAGAGATTGGCCGGTTGTCTCGAGGGTGTCGTAGACGGCGGCTCCGTCTTTCTCCAGAAGGTCGAGGGTGGCGATGGCCCCGGCGACGGCGGCCGGGAGGCTATTATAGGTGCCTCCGTGGCCGACCTTGCCCTGGGCGATGAGGCCCATGAACTGCTCGCGTCCGGCGAGGCAAGATATGGGCATGCCGTTGGCGATGGCCTTGCCGAAGATGGTGAGGTCGGGCTTGATGTTGAAGCGGCCCTGCGCACCGGCAAGGGAGAGCCGGAAGCCGGTGATGACCTCGTCGAAGATGAGAACGACGCCGTGCTGGGTGCAGAGGTCACGCATGGCTTCGAGATAACCGGGGAGCGGAGGGATGACGGCGGTGTTGCACATGACCGGCTCGGTGATGATGGCGGCGATCTCATTGTGGTGCTGTTCGAGATACTGCGAGAGGACTTCGATGTTATTCCAGGGAAGGACTACGACGTGGCTGTCGGCCCCGCTGAATTGGCCGGAGGACTCGGCGAGAGTCGCTGGATGGAGGGCGTGGCCGGCGCGGGTGGGATCAGGCGAGAGGCTATAGAGAATGTTGTCGAGCCATCCGTGGTACTGGCCTTCGAACTTGAGGACGGTCTGGCGGCCGGTGGCGGCGCGGGCGAGGCGAAGGGCACCATGCACTGCTTCAGACCCCGAGATGCCGAAGCGCACGAGGTCGGCGCACGGGATGATGCGGGAGACGCGCTCGGAGAGTTCGTACTCAAGCTCGTGCTGGGCGGCGTAGATCTGGCCGCGCCAGAGTTGGTCTACTGTGGCTTGGACAACTTCCTTTGGGGTGTGGCCCAAGAGAAGAGGGCCACGGCCGAGGACGTAGTCGATGTACTCGTTGCCGTCGACGTCCCATAGATGCGAGCCAAGGCCGCGATCGAAGAAGAGCGGGAAGGGCTTGTCCCCGAGGCGGACGTTGCTGCTAACGCCGCCGGCGAGGGTCTTCTTCGAGCGGGTTAGGTCGGCGATGGAGCGGGCATAGCGCTCGGGGGTTGCGGTCATAGGGATTCCTTGGTGTAGGGCTGGACGGGGACGTTAGCCCCGGTCGCGAGGGACTCGTGGATGGCGGTAAGGACGGCCGTTACTTTGCGGCCATCGTGCACGTTGACTGCTGGTGGAAGGTCTTTTCGGATGGCGTTGACGAAGTCGTCAAGGCAGGAGGGGAAGGCTCCCCGGAGGGTGCCGAAGACGTCGGCGGAGAGGAAGGTTTTGGGGTACGTGAAGGCGGTGGGGGTGCTCATCTCGAGGCTCTCCCGCTTGCGATCGAAGTGGAGGTGACCGTGCTCCCCGATGACGCTGATAAAGGAGTCAACCATGGTAGGGAAGGTGTTGGGATAGATCCAGCCAGACTCAAAGGTTGCGATGGCTCCGCTGTCGTAGCGGACCTGCGCCTGGATCACATCGTAGGTGTCGATGCCCTGCGCGACGAGGACGCGCCTGACGCCCCAGGCGTGGGCTTCGATGGGCTCGGCGTTGAAGAACCAGGTGACAAGGTCGATGTCGTGGCAACTGAGGAACCAGGCGGGTGTGGTCTGGTGGGCCCAGTTGATGTACTTGGTTGGTACGAAGATGGTGTCGACCTTCCGGGCGTAGGAGGTGACGGGTGCGCCAATGTCGCCGTTGGCGATGGAGACCTTGCCCTGATGGTAAGGCGCAAGCCAGCGGTGGTTGAAGGCCACCTGGACCTTGAGGTTGGTGGCCTCAGCAAGAGCCACGATAGCATCGGCCTCCGGGAGGCTTGTGGTCATGGGCTTTTCGAGGAGGACGTGTTTGCCGTTGAGGAGCGCGCTCTGGGTCGCGGCGAAGTGTTCGTCATCGGGTAGAGCGATGCAGACGGCGTCGATATCGGCGGACTCGGTGATAGTGTGCCAGTCGCCGGTGGCAAGTGGGACGTTGAAACGCGCGGCGGCTTCCCTGGCGCGATTAAGGTGCTTCGCGGCGACTGCAGTGACTTCGGCGTAGGGGTGGTCCTGATAAATGCGGACGTACTGCTGGCCCATGATGCCGGCGCCGATGACACCGATGCGGATCTTCATCGGGCACTTGCTTTCTGGAGAGCGTTTAGTAGTTGTAACGTTTCCTGTTGCAATATGTCTCCGGCGATAGCGGAGACGCGAGAGGCGACGACCTCGTAGCCAGAATCGCGGGTGGCTTCGTGGTCAGGGAGGTAGCCGATGTAGTTATTGGTGAGGCCGAGGAAGATGGTCTTGGCGAAGGGCGAGGCGGCGCGGATGCCGAGGGCGACGCGGGCGAACACCTCGCCGGGCAGGGTGATGATGGCCGTTTCACCCAGCAGGATTGCCGCACATTCGATAGAGAGCGTCTTCGGTTCGGGAGCGTCGGACTGCTCATAGAGCTTCGCGTAATACTCCTCGATACGAGCGAAGAGAGAGTCCTGACGAATGGCGAGCATCTCGGCATCCATGCGTTGGGGATCAATTCTTCGGCCAGCCTCTTCGCGGGCTTGGGTCATCGCGACCAGCGGTTCATACCGCTTAAGCGGAAGAGCGACCTTATGCGACAGTACCTTGACGCCCGGCGCTTCGAGTGCCAGATTCTTCAGGCCAGCGAGCACAGCATCCGCGAGTCTTTCGCCGAGCCGCTGCGCGGTGGCAAAAGTGCGGAACGGATCGATCACGCCCACGGCGCTGAGGTTGCTCTTATGACCGATACTCAGATCACCTTGCGCTCCGTTGAAATAGAGGGCTTCGACGCTTTGGCCCAGCACACTCTTCAGTTTTGCGAGCGTATAAAAAGGGAAGTCCTGGGTGAAGCTGAGTGTATCCGGACCAAGCACCGTTGTGTGGCAGGCGTAGATGACCGCGACGGCGGCGGCCTGGCCATCCAGCTCTTCGATGAAGAAGACCCCTGCGAATGGATCGACCGGAAGTCCATCCGGAGTGCGCCGATTGACGGCGATGCCGGCGACCGGCACCATGCCCGTCTTCAGGGTACGCGGCCTTTTATTGTTGCTGGCTGTAATCGCCACGGTCACAACAACGCGACGAAGCGACTGGAGATAGGCTACGTCGAGCTGCTGCCCTTGATAGAAGAGGTCGACCGTGACAGGACCGCAGTGGGTGTGGGTTGCGGCGAGAAAGATATTGCTTGCCGGAATGCCCGTAGCCTCTTCGATGTCCCGCCTCACGGCCAGCGAAAACTCCGCGGAGACGGCGATGACGTCGAGGCTCATGAGCACGGTCTGCGCACCGTCATCATCGAAGACGAGCGCATGGGCATATAGATCATCGTGGACGGCATCGGCGACGCCCTTGCGCGCGTCAAAGCCTGCCATCTCGCAGCCGAGAGGCGGGGTGATGCGGGTGCGGGCAAAACCGATGAGCCACTCAGGCATGCTGGTCTCCGGTGGGGATGCGGGCGATGGCATCGATCTCAACCTTTATGCCGAGGCTCAGCATGGACTGGACGGTGGTGCGGGTGGGCAGGACGCCTTTGAAGAACTCCTGGTAGACGGCATTGAAACGGCCGAAGGTCTCGATATCGATGAGGTGCACGGTGCACTTGACGACGTCGGAGTAGTCGCATCCGCCGGCCTTGAGGACATCGCCCATGTTGCGTAGGGTGAGGCGGACCTCTTCTTCGATGGTTCCGGCAACGGCCTGTCCGGTAGCCATGTCGATGGGGCCCTGGCCGGAGACGTAAAGCCATCCGTCGACGATGATGCCGTCGGAGTAGGCTCCGGTGTCGGCGTTCTTGTTGGGGTTCTTGATCTGCTGGACGGCCATGGGCTTCTCCGGTGCGTTGAGGTTATGAGTTACGATAGCGCCCCGCGGGGTAAATTCGTATGAGATGTGTTGGGGCTTGTCCAACGAACTGGACGGGGAAGGGTTTGCGCCTTGACGTGCGGGGTGCGGGACCGAACAATGAGATCTCCATGAAAAACAAGGGAACGGCTCTGAAGCGGGTGGGGATTGTTGGGCTTGGCCTAATGGGACAGGGGATTGCTGCGTGTCTGCTGGCGCACGGAGACGAGGTGGTGGCCTTCGACGTGGATGCGTCGAAGCATGCGGCGACTATAAAGCACGCAGCCGCGGCGCTGCGGGAGTTAGAGAAGCAGAAGCTGCTCGGCGCGGACATGGCGAAGAGTTGGAAGAACAGGCTGCATGCGGCTGCGAGCATGTCCGATCTAGCATCGTGCTGGTTGGTGATCGAGTGTGTGAAGGAAGATCTTGCACTGAAGCGGGAGATTTTCGCGCAGCTAGATGCGGTAATGCCGAAAAAGACCATTATCGCGTCGAATACTTCGAGCCTGCCGATCTCTCTTTTGCAGGAGGGACGCGTGGCTCCGGGGCGATACATCGGCATGCACTGGGGAGAGCCCGCGCAGATCATGCGGTACCTTGAGATCATTCCCGGAGAGAAGACGAGCAATGCTACGGTGAAGGCTTGTCTGGCGTTCGGTGTGGCCTGCGGCAAGGAGCCTGCCGTGTTGAAGCACGATATCCGTGGGTTTCTGTCGAACCGGCTGATGTACGCTATGATACGCGAGGCCTGCTACCTGGTGGAGAGCGGAGTGGCGGATGTGGAGACGGTGGACCAGTCGTTTCGCAATGACATTGGGTGGTGGGCGCTGTTGGCGGGACCGTTCCGGTGGATGGATCTGACGGGGATTCCGGCGTATGCGGCGGTGATGGAAGGTTTGCTGCCGGAGTTGACGACGAGCACCGAGGTTCCGATGACGATGCAAAGGATGGTGAAGCGCAAGGCGCTGGGGATCGCGAATCAGAAGGGATTTTACAAGTACACGAAGGCAAGCGCGGAGCAGTGGGAGAAGGACTGGGGGCAGTTCACCTACGACATGCGGAAGCTCGCGGAGAGGTATACCCCGAAGGTATGACGACGCAATCGAAGATGATGTCGTGGTCTCTGCTGTTCTCGTGCAACCTGATGTGGGCGCTGCAGTTTACGTGTATCAAGTTGGTGCAGGATCAAGCCGGGCCGCTGTTTACAGTGTGGTTTCCGACGGCGATCTCGCTGGCGGTGCTGTATCCGTTTGTGCGGGCGGAGCGGAAGGCGAATGGCGGGGTGCATCCGCAGGTGATTGGCAAGAAGAGGCCGAATCTGTTTGCGGTGTACCTCGTGTTGTGTGTATTTGGGGTGATTCCGGGGCAGTTGTTCATGACGTGGGGGACGCGACTTTCGCTTGCGAGCAATGCGGCCCTGCTGACGCTTGTGCTACCGGTGACCACGGCTATATTTGCCGTCTTCTTCTTGAAGGAGAAGATGACTGGGCTGCGGTGGTTGAGCTTTGCGCTCGCGGTGTTTGGTGTGGCGCTCTGCTCAGGGCTGGATGTGCACAGTGTAAGTTTGAACAAAGGCCAGTTGTTTGGAAATCTGCTGGTATTCGCAGCGATTTTGGGGAGTTCGTTCTATAACTCGTACGGCAAGGCGGCACTCGACTGGCACTCGCCGATTGAGATGCTGTTCTGGACGTATGTGGGGCTGACGATTCTGATGACGCCGTTTGTGGCGGTGCTGGAGCGATACAGCTTTCGTAACCTGCCGCACTTTACGCTGACGACGTGGGCCGGGCTGACGATGCTGATGTTGTTCCATACGACGCTGTCGATGATTCTGTTTCTGAAGGCGTTGAAGTCGATTGATGCCATCCAGGCGGCGCTTTCTAACTACCTAATTGCTTTCTTCGGACTGCCGATTGCTGCCATCTGGCTGCATGAGCGGATCAGCGTAGCCGCCGCGGTGGGTGGAGTTCTTGTGCTGGCGAGCACGATGCTGATTACACTGCTGGAGAAGCCGGCTACAGTAGAGACTGTCCTGCCCTGATGACGTGGAGGATGCCTTCGGGAGCTCGGGTAGGGTCTTCGTAGGTAGCGAGGCTGCGGATGGTAGCGGGGTCGTAGACGGTGATGTCGGCGGCGTAGCCTTTGCGCAGGAAGCCGCGATTCCCGATTCCGAACCGTGAGGCAGGGAAGCCGGTGATTTTGTGGATGGCGGTCTCGGTGGTCATCCACTTTCGATCTCGACACAGATTGCCTAGTAGTTCTGGGAAGGTCCCGTGAAGGCGGGGATGGGGACGGCCTTTGACGTAGAAGCCGTCGCTGATGATGATGGCGAGCGGGTGATTGAGGTTGCGGCGGAGATTCTCTTCGCTCTGGTTGTACTCGAGGATATTCACCTGTCCGCGCTCTTCGAGGAGAAGATCGAAGACGGTGTCCGCGGCGCGCTGATGGCGGAGCGAGGCAATCTCTTCGAGAGTCTTGCCGACTAGGGATGCGTTGGCCGCGGAGCCGATCGCGCTGACAATGAGTTCGCTCCAGAGATTGGCCATCGTGTGGAGCATCTCGTCTTCCATGCGGTCCCGTTCGGCCTTGTTGCCGAGACGATGCATGAGGGTTTCGGTACCGCCTTCGAGCACCCACTGGGGAAGAAGCTGCGTCATGACAGTGCTGCCGGCGGTGTAGGGGTAGCAGTCAAAGGCGATGTCGACGCCGCGAGCGTGTGCCTCTTCGATACGTTCGAGGGCGCGGTTGTTGAGGTCGCGGTTGGCGCGGCCCACGGCTTGCAGGTGCGAGATCTGGAGGCGGCAGCCGGTGCGTTCGGCGAGGACGATCTGCTCGTCGATTGCTTCGAGGAGGCGGAAGCCGTAGTCGCGCATGTGGGTGCAGTAGATCTTGTTGAAGTCGGCGACGACCCGGCAGAGGCGGATGAGTTCCGCCTGATCGGCGGAGGAGCCGGGTGCGTACATGAGTCCGGTGGAGAAGCCGATGGCACCCTCGGCAAAGGCGCGACTGAGGTAGCCCTCCATGGCGACGATCTTATCTTCGGGAAGGGTGTTCATCTGGTTGCCAGCGACGGCGATGCGCAGGCTGCCATGGCCGATCAGAGAAAAGACCGAAGCCACAGACTGCTTGCTGTTGCTCTGGGCAAGATAGCCCCGTGCGGATTCCCATCCCCAGTGCTCGTTGCCGCAGAAGATGCCATTGGCGAAATCACGAAGCTCGGTGGCGTGGTCGCCCTGCGGATAAGGAGAGAAGCCGCAGTTGCCGACGACCTCCGACGTAACGCCTTGGAGAAGCTTTTCGCGGCGGCCTTCGAGGATCTGCAGGTCGGAGTGGCTGTGAGCGTCGATGAAGCCCGGAGCAACGATGTGGTTGGTGCAGTCGAGGATGCGTGCGTCGGGCGGGATAGGGAAGTTGCCGATGGCGGCGATGGTGTCACCATCGAGGAGGACGTCACCACGGAGAAGCGGCACACCGCTTCCATCTGCGAGTGTGCCGCCTTGTAGCACGAGTTGTTCGGTCATTGCTCTCACCCGTGTAAGCTACCTTGCTTGCCGTTAGTTTGCAGCTTCGCGGAGAGGACGCTTTGAACGCCTTCGAGAGTGAAGTCGACGTCGGCCTCAGTGTGGGCTGCGGATAGCGAGCACTGCTTCATGGGGAGTTGGAAGAAGTAGATGCTGCGATCCAGGAGATCGCGGCGAAGATGGTTGTCCTGTTCGGGGTCGTTGTTGGAGATGAGGTCGTGCCAATCAAGCGGGAGATGATCCATGAAGTAGGTGCAGAATGCCGAACCCTGGCGGGCCACAACGGCCCTGTTGCCGGTCTCCTTCAAAATCTTTTCAAGACCGGTCTGCATGCGTGCGCCCAGGGTTTCGAAGTGGGTGTAGATGGCTGCGTTGTTCTCGGCGAGACGCTTGATGGTGGCGATGGCGGCGGCGGTAGGGACCGGGTGTCCGTTGTAAGTACCGGCCAGAAGAACGCGATTCGACGCGTCGGGGCTGACGAAAAGGTCCATAAGATATTTCTTGCCGGCAATGACGGCGAGGGGGTATCCGTTGGCGATGGCCTTGCCGTAGACGACGAGGTCCGGTGTCACCTTCGCCAGACTGGAAAAGCCGCCCAATGCGTGGCGGAAGCCGGTTTTCACCTCGTCGAAGATGAGGACGAAGCCGTACTTGTCGGCTAGGGCGCGGAGACCTTCGAGGTAGCCGGGCTGCGGGTGGATAAGGCCGACGTTCTGGAGAATGGGCTCGGTGATGAAGGCCGCGATAGGGTACTTGCGGCACATAGCTTCGACAGATTCAAGGTCGTTGAAGTTGACGGCGTGTACGAGCTCGCTATGTCCGGCGGGGATGCCGCCGCTAATAGGAAGGAAGGGGTACTCGTCTGCGTTGCGGCGGGGACCGAGGGTGGAGAGGGGAGTCATCAGGTTGCAGGCGACGTCATTGTGCCAGCCGTGGTATCCCCCTTGGGGCTTGATGATGTGATCGCGGCCGGTGGCGGCGCGGGCGAGGCGAAGGGCCTGGTAGGTGGCCTCGCTGCCGGTGTTCAAAACCTGGATGCTGTCGAGGAAGGGAACGACGTCGCAGATGAGGCGGCCGAGCTCGCCTTCAAGCTCCGTGGTGCCGGAGCCGAAGAGGCTGCGGCCTTCTTCGATGACGCGAAGGACGGCGGCGTTGACATGGCGGTCGTTATGGCCGAGAACATATGGACCGAAGGCGGCGTGATAGTCGAGGTAACGGTTGCCGTCTACGTCCCACATCCATGCGCCTTCAGCCCTACGGAAGACGATGGGTGGATCGACGGCGCGGTTGGTGGAGACGACACCACCAGGGATAAAGCGGGAGTTCTCGGATAGGATCGCTTGCGACTTCGGATAAAGAGTCATGGGCCTTCTTCAACAACCTTCTTCCACGGCTTGAGTGGAGAGTATCAGTGGCGGAGATCTCACTCTACGCAACGGGAGTGACGAACCGATGAGCAACAGCAGCCTTGCCGTGGATGCCGTCCAAAAGACTGGACGACACCCGGCAAGGGTTAGAAGACCAGCTTGCCGCCGAGCTGCAGCGAGCGGTTGGGCTGGTTGCTATTGGTCGAGGTAATCAACCCAGCCGTGCTTGTGTTGGAGATGTTTGCTGAAGGGGTTCCAAAGTTCGGATGATTGAGCGCGTTGAAGGCATCCAGGCGGAGCAGGAACTGCACCCCCTCAGAGACTGCTGTTTTCTTCTCCAGGCTCAGATCGAAGCCGACCTCAGGGGGACCAATCAGGCTGTTGCGACCGGCATTGCCAAAGGTGAAGTTATCCGGTGCGGTAAAGGCGGCCGCGTCAAAGTACCTTCCATGCTGGCTGTGCAAATCGTATGGGTTCGCGCCGGTAACCTTGTTCGGGCGCGTGGCATACCAGCCGACGGTCGAGGTTCCAACTGGAACTCCTCCGCTCGCGTTGGTTGTGGTGCTGGGAATGGTGAAGCTGGGCGAGAATGGTGTGCCCGAGCGAAGCTGCGTCAGGCTGGCAAGGGACCATCCGTTGACGACGCGCTCTCCAAAGCCATGGCGGTGGAAGGGCAGATCGTAGGTTGCCTGCAAGAAAAAGTTGTTTTTGTGAGTACCATCCGAGTTCCCTTTGTCGCCACCTGGGTTGTAAGGATTCTGAGTGGTACCGCTGATTGGCACATCGTCCAATCCGCTGTTCCAGGTATAGCTGGTCTGGAGATAGAGTCCGTTGCCGGTGCGCTTGGTTAGTTCCACCTGCATCTGGTTGGTGAAGGCATAACCTTCCGTGATGTTGGTGAGTATACTTGCCCACGGCTGGAAGCGACGCCCAGCCTGCAGCGAAGTAAGAGGACGCTGCGCTGTGGGGAAGTTCTCGTCGAAGACGTAATACGGGGCATGCGTGGTTTTATTGCCAACGTAGGAGACGCGGAAACCAGCTGCTGCGGGCAGCGCCTGTTCCACCGTCAGGTTCCACTGCTGGATGCGGGCATTCTTTCCGTCACGCTGCGACGCGTAGATGGTGGGATTGGCGGCCACCGTGCCGGTACCCGGGAACGGGTTGGCTAGTGTCAGCGTGGGGGCGTAGGCTGACGTGCTCGTGTAGCTTTGCGTGAGCAGAAACGGGAAGTTGAGCTGCGAGATTCGGATCGGTCCGATACCCGGAGGGATCAAGCCGTAGTAGATGCCATAACCACCCCGCAACACGCTCTTTGCATCCGCGGTGAGACGGTAGGCAAATCCGACGCGCGGACCATAATTGGTCTTGTCCGTCAAGGTGACGCTGCTGCCCCAGCCGTTTGCTTCGGAGGTGGTGTAGGTCCCGGGATAGAGCGCCAGCACGGTTGCATTGGCGTCCTTCGAGATGACGCCGCCTGAGCTACGGATGACCAGCTTGCCGGTGTCGAAGTCAAAGTTGCTGAAGTCGCCGTTCTTCTCGTTCGGTGTCGTCTGCACCTCATAACGCAGGCCTAAGTTCAAGGTCAGGCGTTGCGTGACCGCCCAGTCGTCCTGTCCGTAGAACTCGTAGTTCTTATAGGTCTGATTGATGGCGATCTGCGGGGTGGCGCGTACCGTCGAGGCTGGATCACCCAGCAGGAAATCAGCAAACGCGTCGCCCGTCGCATTGTATGTGGGGCTACTGGTAGCCGTTCCCGGAGCGCTGGAGGTGTACTTGCCCGTGAAGCCAAAGGTCCCCAGCGAGCTGGATGTGGTACCGGACTTGATGATGACGTTGTTGAAGTTGACGGAGGCACCGAACTTCATGGTGTGCCTGCCGCGCACCAGCGTGAAGTTATCGGCGATCGACTGCGTGGTCTCGGGATTGTGGCCAGCGCCGCCCGTGTCGCCAACGGCGGTGTAGTTCGTCATATTAACGGTGGACAGACCGCCGATCCGGAACGGACCGTAGAGGCCAGGGAACAACGAGGTGGGATCGAACGATGCATTCTGACCTAGGCGAATGTTGCGGTGCGAGAAATAAGAGTAGTGAATCTCGTTCAGCATGCGTGGCGAGAAGACAGACACATCGCGGAGCATGCCTTCGACCGTGATGTAACCGGCATTCTGATAGTTGCCATACTGTGCCGGCGTCCCGTTGCGTGAGAAGTACGGATTGCCGTAGGCGTAGTAGCCTTCTGCTGTCAGCGCGTTCAGCCGATTCAGATTGTGATCCAGCTTGCCGGTGTATTTGAAGTCGTCATATTTGTTATTCACGGTCTGGAGGAGATTGTTGGTTGGGCCGCCGGAGGCAGATGCTCCGCTCGACGCGACATTGGCATGTGGAATATAGGCAAGGATGGCTGCGGCACGCGAGTCAATCACCGTGATCTTATTGCCCGGGATGATCGTGCCCGTGGATGAGTTCCAGAGCTGCTTGGTCGTGCCGGAGAAGTCACCGGTGCGCTCCGCATCCGTCGGAACCGTGAAGAAGTTCGGTTTGCCATTGCGCTGAATCAGCGTATCCACTGCGAACAAGAAGAAGGTCTTGTCCTTCCAGATCGGGCCGCTGACAAAGCCGCCAAACTCGTTGCGGTTCAGGCCCGGCTTTACCACAGTACCCGCGTAAGCAAAGTAATCACGCGCGGCGCCGAAGCGATTGCGGTTGAAGTAATAGGCCTCGCCGTGGAACTTGTTGGAGCCGGATTTGGTGGTCATCGAGATAGCCGATCCGCCCTCGAACTCGGCCTTCGCAACGCTGCTCGTTACCTTGATCTCCTGGACGATCTCGGTCGATGGCAGTGTGGTCAGGTTGGAGTCATAGGAGTAGGCCGCGGCGCCATTCGAGATATCGTTCACCGGAACGCCGTCGACGTTATACATCGCACCGTTCCAGTGCAAACCGCCGGAGATCTGCGGATTATCGGCGTTATCGTTCGTGTTGCCGGCAACAAAGACGAGAGCACGGTCGATGGTGCGGCCGTTCAGAGGCAGACGCGCGACAGCCGTTCCTTCCAGCACATCGCCGATCGTAGAATCATCGGTTGTGATCGACGTCGGCGAAGCGGAGACTTCTACCTTGCTCTCCGCCGAACCCAGCGTAAGTTTTACATCGTTACGAATAGACGCGGACACCAGAAGATGCACATGCGCGATATCGGCCGTGGCAAAGCCAGGAGCCGCTATCGTGACGTCGTAGTCTGCCGGTTGAAGGTTCGGCACGCTGTAGGTACCGTCCTTGGTCGTGAAGCCCTCCACCATCTGGTTGGTTCCCACGTTCCGCACGCTCACTTTCGCATTGCCTACCGCCGCGCCGCTTGGATCGGTGACAAGGCCCACCAGGGCACCCGTGACCGACTGCGCCAGAAGAGTTCCGGGGACGAAACACAAGCTGAGGAGAAGAAGGTATGCGAGAGAGAGTCGTTTCATAAAGGTGTCCTCGTGTCGAAAAGTAGTCACAATTACTTAAAGCGTTAGAGAGGGAACTCTGGATCGCCTGCCCGCGCGTCTGCGGATACATGGCTGCCTGCTCGGAGACGAACCATGCGAAAAGCAGTTAATTCCCGGGTGCGATGATTCACTTTCATCCGTTTGCAACATATTGCCAAGAGAGGAATTTGAGATTGGGGGTGGATCGTCCAATGGCATGGACGCAGTTGCGCTTTCAGTGCAAAAGAATGGAGTTTGCGTTGGGTATACGGCTTAGCGCGGGTATCCTGCTGACACGATGCTGAAGCGATGGATGCTGCGGGGTGGGCTGTTTGCGGGGTTTGCGGGGGTTGCCTGTGCGCAGCATGCTGCGTTGCTGCCGCGTGTGCAACAGGTACGTTATGGCACGGGAGTTTTGCCGCTGTGTGAGCTGGCTGCGCCTCCTTCTGGCGCGGACGCGATTGTGTTGGATGAACTGCGAGCGATGATACTGTCGCGGTGCCCGGAGCATGGTGTGAAGCCAATTGCCCTGAGTATTGAGAGAGCCGGCGAAGATCTACCCGGGACCGATGATGCCGCGCTGAAGGACTCGCGCGAGGTTTACAGCATCTCCGTGCGGGCCGATGGAGTGACTCTGAATGCAAAGACCTCCGCGGGTTTGTTCTATGCGGTGCAGACTCTGCGGCAGATGGTGGAGGGGAGTTCGCTCCCCTTAGCGGACCTGGTAGATGTGCCTTCGATGCCGTATCGCGGATTCATGATGGACATGAGTCATGGTGCGGTGTTGACCGTTGCCGAGGTCGAGAAGCAGATCGACGTGCTGGCTGCGTTCAAGGCCAACCAGTACTTCTTCTATGTGGAGACGGACCTCGATCTCGACGGCTATCCTCTGCTGCATAAGGACTCGAACTGGACCAAGGATGACATCCGCACGATCGTGGCCTACGCGCGGGAGAGGTACATCGATGTAGTGCCCTGCGTAGAGCTGTATGGCCATCTGCACGACCTATTTCGGCTGGAACGTTATAGCGATCTTGCCGCGCTGGAGCATGGTGGTGAGGCAAATCCGGCGGATGCGCGAGTGCAAAAGATCCTTGAGGACTGGCTGCGACAGTATGCGGCTTTGTTTCCAAGCAGGTGGCTGCATCTCGGGTTCGACGAGCCATTCGAGTTGGAGCGGGCGGGAAGCAAGGCCGCAGGCGGTGTTGCTCCGGACGTGTTGTGGCTGCAGCATCTGCAGACCCTCGCCAAGTTGACGGCGTCGTTGGGGAAGAGGCCATTGTTCTGGGCGGATATTGACGAAGGAGCGTACATCTTCAACAAATACCCGATGCTTGCGGCGGGGCTGCCGAAGGGCGCGATCGCAGTGCCATGGTTCTATGACGCGAGGGCCGACTACAGCAAGCTGCTGGATCTCTTTGCAACGAATCATGTACCGATCCTAGTGGCGACAGGGATCTCTGACTGGGATAGCATTGTGCCTGACTTCGAGAGCAGCTTCATCAACATCGATGGCTTTCTGGCTGTCGGCCGTAAGGCGGGTGCGATGGGAATGATGAACACGGAGTGGTCGGACTCGGCGCTTGCGCTGCATCGCGAGGCTCTCCCTGCGGTGGCGTACGGAGCGGTGGCGGCATGGCAGGCGGAGCCAGTGGATCGGACGCACTTCTTCGCCGAATATGCACGGGTGCGCTATGCTCCGACGGCGGCTGCGAAGGCTGCGGATGCGCTTGCTGAAATCGAGAAGGCGCAGGCTCTGTTGCGGGATGCGCTTGGATCGGAGACGAGCTTTCGGATGTTCGATGACCCATTTCAACCGTTGGTGATGCGGCGGATCTTGGTACACGCGAAGGAGCTTCGCGACGCTCGTCTGGCTGCGGAGTCGGCTGAGGAAAATCTAATCACGGCGGGGAACTCCGATGAGGTGGAGAGTCTTCTGCTGGCGGCGAAGATGCTGGACTTCGCGGGGATGAAGTTTCTATACGCTACGGAGATCGCGGCGAACTTCCATGCGCTGCCCGCGAAGCCGACATCCTCCGACATTAGCTACTTGCTGAAGCGGGAGACAAGCTCGCGAAACCATAGCCGAGTTGGTGATCTGATAGATATTTCCGGGGAGCTGGAGGAGCTGTCCACACGCGAGTGGGGCAAGCAGTACAAGCCGTATCGGCTGGCCACGGCACAGGCTAGGTGGAGGGCGGAGCAGGAGTTCTGGAGGCACTTCCAGGCGAGCGTCTGGACGGTGACGCGCAGCTTCAAGGAAGGAAATGCACGGCCAACGCTGAACGACGTGCTGGCCGTGCGATAGGAGCTGCTAGACCGGCTTCTTGAATGGGACATCTCTTAGAACTTTGAGGTCATCGTCGGTGAACGCCGCGCCGTGAAAAAGCGAGACGCCGGGTGCGCCGAGATCGCGTGCCGCGTTGATTTGCTGCACGATATTTTGGATGGTGCTTTTGCCGGAGGTCGAGTCGAGCGCCATACCGGCGTAGACGGGACAAGAGAGTCCGATGTCCGAGATAGTCAGAGCAAGCTGCTCTCGGAAGATGTTGATGTCGGATTGGTAGACCTGGGGGATGAAGTAGCGGAGCCATCCGGAGTTTGCCCAGCGGCCCCAGTCGCGGCCACGGATGCGATCGTGACGCCAGTCGAAGCCGCCGTTGGCGGAGAGCGTCATCTTCGCATGCCTTTGCGCCATCTGATCGCGAACCTCTTCGACGAAGGCGCTGTTGCCGAGGGTTCGGAAGTCTTCAGCGATCTGGGTATCGAGCACTTCGGTGAGTTTGCGGCCGTGAAGCTGCTCAAAGACCGAGCGGCAGAGAGGGCAGACACAGTACCCCTTCGTGCCGTATCCGGGCTCCTCGATGTGGAAGCCATTAAGCTTTGGGTAGCGGGCGAACGTACGCTCAAGCTGGGCTTGCATCCACGCTCGTGCCTGGTAGTGCTGCGGACACACGTTGTCGGGGCGTTGCGCGTCGAGCTTCATCAGAGTCTGGTTGGGAACGACCTCGTCAAGGCGCTTGGCCATCCAGTCTTTGCTGCCGCCCATGGCAGGGTCGAACTCAGGAGATGCGGGATCGCGGTAATCGGTGAAACTGTACCAGAGATCGACGTCGAGTCCTTCCTTGCTTGCTTCTTCGATGAGGTAACCGAGGTAGTCCCACTCTGCGGTGGGATGGAGCTTGCGATACTGCGGGTGATCCAGCGCTGCAAGGTAGCCACTCACGGTCCAGGGAAGAAGCAACGTGAAGTTGGCGCGGGCGTAGCGCTCGACGGTAGCCTTGATCTGCGCCTTTCCGGTCTTCTCGTCGGGCGAGGTGTGCTGCTCGGGATGGATCCAGATTGCGCGAACCTCTTTCGAGGGTCTGGGCGCGCGCGGAACCTGGGTCATCTTCTGGACCGGAGCCGTCTGTGCGGCGATCGGCAGAGCAGAGGCCGCGGCTGCGGTGGGAAGAAGCTGGAGGAGCCTGCGGCGGCTTAGTGAATCACTCATGCGTGCACTTTATCGGAGTTGAGGTGATTTCCTTGCAGCTTTGTTGTGTCTGTTCAGCGGGATGGACGCCGATCAATCCAGCGCAAGCAGCTTGATGGTGTCGCGTTCGATAATGCCCTCGGTCAGCTTCTCGGTGATGCGTGGCAAGCCGGAGTTGCCGATGATATGGTTCACGTTGCGCAGGGAGGCGATGGTCTCGGCAGGGGTGGTGAAGGGGTAGTCCGAACCCATAAGGAGCTTATGACCGCAGCCATATTCCTGCGCCAGCATAAGCGCGTTGTAGTACTGCCACGGGCGGTAGTAGAGCGCCGAGATGTCCGCGTAGACATTGGGCTGCTTGCGAATGAGAACGACCGCGTCCTCGACCCAGGGGTGGCCCATGTGCGCGACGACGATCTTGAGATCAGGATAGGCGAGCGCCACGTCTTCCACCTGGATGGGCAGCGCGTACTTGAGCGGAGCTCGACGCGGAAAGGTGGTGCCCTGATGGATAAGCACAGGGATAGCTTGCTTCTCGCAGAAGGTGTAGACAGGCAGCATACGCTCGTCCATCGGATGGAAGTTCTGGTAGATGGGCGCCAATTTAAGGCCGCGAAAACCATCGCGAAGGAAGACCTTCTTCATCTCGTCGAGGTAGTCAGGTTCAAGCGGGTCGAGACATGCGAAGCCGATCAGCTTCTCAGGATGCTGCGCAACGTAGTCCTTCACCCGGTCGTTGGGCACGACGAGGCCGAGATGGCTGGAGTGGAAGCCGAAGACGATCGCTCGATCGACAGGCTCCATCGCAGCCCAGTGGTCTTCTTCGCTGATATCTATCTGGGCGGGTGCGCCGCGGGCGATGCTGGCCTCGCGCTCCATCTCTTCGCTCCAATCCTCGGCCTTCCATAGGTGGGTGTGACAATCAACCATGACGAGACTCCTTTCCTGCACCTTAGCGCGTTGTGCTCAGTTGCACATCGGGCTTGTCTAGCTCATTGGACAGCGGGTTCTAAGGCGGGGAGCTTTGTTGCTAGACTCGGCACGATGCTTCTTCTGCGGAATGCACTGATTGTTGATGGTTCGAGGGCTACTCCCTATGCGGGGAGCGTGCTGGTGAGTGAAGGGAAGATCAAGGCGGTTGGGGAGGTGGACGCCCCGGCGGATGCGAGTGTCATTGAACTGGATGGGGCTGTGTTGTCGCCCGGATTCATCGATCTGCATAGCCATTCGGATTTGAAGGTATTGGAGAACCGGCGCGAGAAGAGTGACCAGGGAATCACGACGGAGGTGGTTGGGAACTGCGGGTTCTCGCCCTATCCGTGTGGGCACCATGCGGACCTGCTAGGGGAGCAAAATGAGGGGATTCTGAATGGTGAGGCGTGCTGGCCAAGCGCGCGTGGATATCTCGACGCGGTAAGGGCGGCTTCGCGTCTTGTGCATGTGGAGTCCCTGATCGGGCATGGAGCCTTGCGGACGGCGGGGTTGGGGAAAGACGCGAATACGACGGAGTTGAGGGATCTGGATGGGCTTGCAGGCGCGCTGGATGAGGCGCTCACGGAAGGGGCGATCGGCTTCTCGACCGGATTGATGTACGCGCCGGGTTCCCAGGCCCCGTTTGCAGAGCTGGAGGCTCTTTGCCGGGTGGTCGCGAAGCACGACAAACTGTACACGAGCCACATGCGAAGCTATTCCTGGGAGCTTCTGGAGTCGGTGGACGAACAGCTCGAACTGGCACGCAGGACGGGATGCCGGGTGCAGATCTCACATTTGCAGGCTGTTGGACGGGAGAACTGGTACAAGCAGTGCGTAGCTCTGGAGAAGATCGAAGAAGCGCGGGTTGCCGGGATCGATATCGGGTTCGACTGCTATCCGTATCTGGCTGGAAGTACGGTGATGACGCAGCTTCTGCCGCAGAGCGCCCTTGTCGGCGGCCTCGCGGGGATGCTGGGCGTGATCGCGTCATCGCGCGGGGATTTGGAGAGGGCGCTGAACGAGGAGACGGCGCAGGGCTGGGAAGACATCTTCGTCTCTTCGCTGCATAGCGCCGAGAACAAGGAGCTAATTGGCAAACCCATCGCCGAGATCTCCGAGGCCCGCGGAACGGCCCCTGCGGCGACGGTGCTGGATATTCTTTTGGAAGAGCGGGGGCGGGTAAACATCGTCGCGTTCAACCAGAGCGAGGCGAACCTGAAGATGCTCCTGACTCATCCGCTGGCGTCCATCATTACAGACGGCTTTTACGTGGCGCAGAGGCCGCATCCCCGGCTTGCAGGGGCGTTTCCGACGTTCCTAGGCGAGTTTGTGAGAACGCGAAAGTGGCTTTCCCTGAGCGAAGCAGTGCGCAAAATTACGGCGGCTCCGGCAGCTCGTTTAGGGCTTCGTGACCGTGGCCTGCTTACTCCGGGCGCAATTGCGGATATCACGATCTTCGACCCGGAGACGATCGGAAGTCGGGCTACGTTCGAGTCGCCGAGTGTAGCTCCAACCGGGATTCATCTCGTCATCAAGGGAACTTTACTCTTGCCGAAGTCGTCCAGCCTATTGGACGGGCGCGGTATTCTTAGGTCGGGACGGCCACTTGCGCATGCTATCGTGAGCCATCCATCGACCTCTGACACGATAGGAGAACTCCACTATGAACGCTAGCCGGACTCCATCCGTACCCGCAGTGGAACGCGCCTTGAACCTGATGGAATCGCTGGCTAGTTCGAAGAATGGGCTTTCGCTCTCACAGCTCGTCGAGAGCTCCAACATCCCGAAGAGCTCGATTCACTGCCTCCTGCTAACGCTGGAGCGGGCGGGCTATCTGCATCGCAGCACGCAGACGGGGCGATACATGTTCGGGCTGAAGTTGTTCGGGCTTGCCAACACGTCATTGAGTGGTCTGCCGATCCGGGAGCAGGCTGCACCGTTCATGATGCAGTTGATGGAGCAAACGGGGTTGACTGTGCACCTTGGGGTGCTCGACCAGTACGAGGCGGTGCTCGTTGCGAAGTACAACCCCCCTGGATCGAACGGTCTGGCTACATGGCGCGGCAAGCGAATGGAGATTCACTGCACCGGGATCGGCAAGGCGCTCGGCGCTTATATGAGCGGGACAGACCTGAAGACGATCTACCGGCTGCGCAAGTTTCCGCGGCACAACGAGAACACCATCTCGACGCTGCGCAAGCTGCAGGAAGACTTCGCGAAGATTCGACAGCGCTCTTACTCGATCGACGATGAAGAGGATGAGATCGGCTGGCGTTGCCTTGGTGCGCCGATCTACGACGATGCGGGGAATCCTGTTGCAGCGATCAGCATAGCAGGGACGATTCACCAGATTCGCGCCGACAACCTGCCGCGTCTTGCGGAGACGCTGAAGGCCTGCACGTCGGCAATCTCCTACTCGTGGGGCTATCCGAAGGGCAAGGAGTCGGCAGCCTATCAGCGAGCCTGATAAGCCGCCGGTGGTGGTAACGCTGGGCGTGCTGATAGCGGTGCATTGGCGGTTTCAGTAGCACAAGCAGCTTTCGAGGGAGCGGGAAACCTTCATGAATGTGCAGGTGGTTGGGATCGTGGGCCTTGGCTTCATGGGGCGCAACGTTGCGGGCTGTCTTCTGGCCAGTGGTCTGGGGGTGGTGTCGTATACGCTTCTGGAGCAGGAATACGTCGAGGCGCGCGTCACCATCGCGAAAGCGATCGAGGAACTGATCGAGCGTGCGGGCTACGATCCTGCGCTGCGTGAGGAGTGGTCGGCGCGCTACACCGAGGCCGGCTCGATCGGCGAGCTTGCAGGGTGCGGGTTCGTGCTTGAAAGCATTACAGAATCGCTTGAGGCAAAGAACTCGTTGTTTGCGGATCTGGAGTCTGTGCTGGGCGCGAGTGTGCCGATCGCAAGCAACACATCCGCGCTGCCGATCTCCCTGCTACAGAAGGGCCACCGACATCCGGAGCGTTTCCTTGGCATGCACTGGGCGGAGCCCGCACATGCGACGCGCTTTCTGGAGCTGATTCGCGGAGATCTCACCGACGATTTCACGATGGAGACGGCGACGGTGCTGGCGAAGCGCCTTGGCAAGGATCCATGCGTGGTGCAGCAGGACCTGCCGGGGTTTATCGCCAACCGCATGGGCTATGCCATGTATCGCGAGGCATGCAATCTGCTTGCGCTCGGCGTTGGCGATGCGGAGACGATCGATAAGGCATTCAGCAACACCTTCGGACTGTGGGCAAGTGTATGCGGGCCGTTTCGCTGGATAGATCTGACCGGCGGCCCTGCCCTGTATGGCAAAGCAATGAGCGGCGTATTGCCGACGCTTTCGAATACCGCCGAGGTGCCGGAGCCAATGGCGACGATGATGCGGGACGGGCTGACCGGTGTGAAGTGCGGTCAGGGGTTTCACTCGTATACGCCGGAGGAGACAGCGCGCTGGGAGGAGATCTACCGCGAGCAGGTGTGGAGGGTTCGGCGTGTGGTGGATGAGGTGTTCCCCATCGCCGAAAGCGGACGGCTATGAACTCGACGCACCTTCTGATGTCGGACTATGTGGTCATCCTTGGCTACTTTGCCCTGGTCCTCCTGATCGGGCTCTACTTTCGCAGGCAGCAAAAGACGGCGAGCGATTTTTTCGCGGGCGGACATCAGATCTCGTGGTGGTTGGCGGGAATCTCGCTCTACATGTCGGGCTTCAGCGCGTTCACGTTCATCGTGTACTCGGAGATGGCGTACCGCTATGGCTTGCCCGCGATTCTGCTCTCGTGGACGAGCGTACCCGCATGCCTGCTTGGTGGCATGCTGTTTGCGAAACGCTGGCGGCGTGCCCGGATCATTACTCCGGTGGAGTTTCTGGAGGCTCGCTGCAGCTTGCCGGTGCGCCAGTTGTTCGCCTGGTCGGCGATTCCGGCAAAAGTGTTTGACGATGCGCTGAAGATCTTCACAACGGCGGTCTTCCTCTCGGCCGGCATGGGAATCGAGATCAAGATATCGATTTTGGTGTGCGGCGTCATCGTGATCGTTTACACGCTGCTTGGCGGTCTGCTTGCGCTCGTGGTGACGGACTATCTGCAGTTCATCATGAAGGCACTGGCGATACTTCTGCTTCTGCCGCTTGCGGTATGGCGCCTCGGCGGCGTCCATGTGGCGCTCACCAGCATTCCGGCGAACCTGATGCACGCAACAAACGGGCCGTATCGCTGGACTTACATGCTAAGCTACTGCCTCATCGTCATCATCAGCTATAACGGGAATTGGTCATTTGCGCAGAAGTACTACTCGGTACCGGATGAGCGGTCTGGTAAGAAAGCGGCGTATCTTGCGGCTGCGCTAAACTTTGCTGGCACGCCGATCATGCTTCTGCCAGCCTTCATGGCGCGGCGCTTGACGCCGGAGTTCGCGACGTCACAGAAGCCTCAGGACGTGTATGTACATCTGATCTTCACGCTGCTTCCCGCAGGGATGATCGGGATCATTGTAGCGGCGCTCTTCTCGGCGACGATGGCGACCGTCAGTGCGGATCTGAACGCGATTGCGGGCGTTCTGACCAAAGACGTCTACCAGAGGATCTTTCGGCCTGCTTCAAGCGAGCGCGGGCTGGTGGCTGCCGGGCGCGCGATGACGCTTCTGTTGGGGACGATCATCATAGGGATAAGCATCTGGATCGGAAGGAGCGGCCGAGACTCGCTATTTCACATCATGGTAACGGCATTCGGGGTCCTGCTCGCGCCTACGCTTCTTCCTCTGCTTTGCACACTGGTCTTTCGCGGCCTTACCTCTAAGGGAGTGATTGGGGGCTTTGCGTTTGGGATGATCTCCGGAGTGGCGACACTTACGGCGAAGGCGATCTTCGCGGCGAAGACGGGCGGTGCGTCGACCCAGACGCTGGACTTCCAGTTAGAAGGAATCTCGATCTTTACAAACATCGGTATGACCTGTCTCGGGATGTATCTGGGAAGTGTGCTTTTGAAGGTTTCGGCCGAAGAGCAGGAGCGTTCGGTCGCTTTCTTCCGCATGATCGACACGCCGATCTCGGCGGAGGAGAGCGGTATATCGAAGGGGAAATCGAATTCCTCGGACCACATCATCCGGCTTGCAACGCTCGCGGTGGGATTGCTTCTAATATCGTCGGGGGCGCTGGCGCAGGCACCGGCGGCGCACTGGATCGATGCCGGAGTCGGCGTGTTATTTCTGTTGCTTGGGCTTCCGCCTCGAAGGCTTTTTTTCTGGGCGCGAAGAGAGCGGTGAGCGTCGCGAAGACGACAGTGTCCATTCGGCACGCCATCTCCGCTTCTCTAACCGGGCGAGAATTTGTCCGGGTCGGAGAAGATCGACGTCAGCGCCTCGTGATCGGCCGTCCAGTATGCGAGCCGCATATTCCCTACGAGCAGGAAGCCGATCAATCGCGAACCCAATCAGAAGGGTGCCGCCAACCAGTTCAAGGCCCGTGACAAAATGCGCGTTCGTCGAGGGAAACGGATGTCCGGACTGTCGAAGAAGTCCATAGTCTTCTGCAGGTTGTGCAGCTTGCCCCACCCGGTCTGCGCGAACTGCCAGCCCCAATACAGTCTTACCACCAGCAGGAAGGGCGATTGCAGCCAGGAAGCTGCCGTGGAAAGCGCGAGTACCATGGCATCAGCATCGTTATGAAGCCTCGTTTCCAGTCGAGCACTCACTCCCATGCGCGCTGGCGATCATTCGGGTGCATCCAGTTTCAGCCGTTACATCGGTGTGCGTTAATAATCTGAGGCAACGTGTCTATGCCAATCGACAAGGAGTCTACGATGAGCGGAATCACGCGGAGGGCACATGCGCTCTGCTTTCTGCTTCTTGTTGTGGCTCCCGGACAGCAGGCGCTATGCCAACGTGATATTGGGCGACGGGTTGACGCGGTTGCCTTCACGCAATCTGTTTTATTTCCGGGCACTAAGCTTCAGGTCGACTTCGCGGGAGGCGCCCTCAATGTTTCGCGGAACCAGATCGCGCAGCGCATCCGCCTCGCAGCGATCGCCGTAGCTCGTTACTACGGCCGCTTTCCGGTTCCGCGTGTAAGGCTGTTGATCATCCCGGTTGCCGGGGCGCACGGTGTCCTACAGGGCACGACGTGGGGCGACCGGTCTGGCTTCCCGGCTTACGTACGCGTCCGGATCGGGCAGACGACAACCCCCGAAGAACTCGCCTCCGACTGGGTCATCACGCACGAATTCATCCACACTGCATTGCCTTCATTACCGGCCGATCAGGAATGGCTCGAGGAAGGTCTTGCCAGCTACGTCGAGCCGATCGCGCGCGTGCAGGCAGGACAGCTTCCCGCTGAAGGAATCTGGGCGGATATGATGAGCGGCATGCCCCACGGTGAGCCGGCCTCGGGTGATCGTGGCCTGGACGTCACCCACACCTGGGGACGAACGTACTGGGGCGGAAGCCTCTTCTGCCTCATGGCTGATATCGAGATTCGCAAGGAAACCAAAAATCGCAAAGGCCTGCAGGACGCACTGCGCGCGCTCGTCTCAGGCGGAGGATCGATCGATCAGAACTGGCCTCTTGAGCGAATCCTGACGACCGGAGATCGCGCCACGGGAACGCATGTACTCGAGAAGATGTACGCCAAATGGAGCACAACGCCGGTAAGTGTCGATCTTACAGAGCTTTGGAAACAGCTTGGAGTGAGAAAAGGATCGGAAGGCGTTAGTTTCGATCCGTCCGCGCCACTCGCAAATATTCGAAAAGCGATGACTTCCGTCATACCAATGGATGTATCGCTAAGGTAAACTTCGCCGTGCGAGAAGCCCAGGGACTATGCGCGCTGAACGGAAATTATCTTCGTAACCATTCCGGGCCGTGGCACTCCAACGGGGAGTGCGGGTTTCGAAGGTCTCCAATCCGCCGGCATCGCGGTCGCGTTCCTCGTACAGATCCTCAGCAGTCATCCGTCAACGTCCAGCGGACTCCGCTCGGCCAACCATAGAAAGGTTCCTCTCATGACGAACTCCACAAAGTCGCTTGTCTTGGCCGCCGCAGTCTCTGGCTTACTCGGTGGCACCGCTGTCCGCCTGAATGCGCAGCCAACCAACGGAACGCCGGCCGCTAGCGCGGGTGTGTTGCTCGCCCAGACGCCTGACGCGACCAAACACTCCTGCAAGGGAAAGAACGACTGTAAGGGACAGGGCGGCGGCGATGCCAAGCATGCCGGCAAGAATAGCTGCAAGGGCAAGGGCGCCTGCGCCACCGACGGGTCTAAGCCCAGCAAGGCTTAGTCTGTGATGGAGGTCTGAGGCGATCTCAGACCTCCACTTCATCCATCGTTTACAGAACGAACGTTAGCAATGGGGAGCGCTTTTCATGCCGGCCAATCGCTTCAATGGATTCACGGACTACGGCGTAGGGATTGGGCTGCGTGTTCCGCACTATCAACACATTTTTGCGGAAAAGCCAGTGGTGGACTGGTTCGAGATTATCTCTGAAAACTACATGGTCGATGGTGGAAGGCCACTTCAGGTCCTCGACCAGATCCTCGATCAGTACCGCGTCGTGCAGCACGGCGTCTCCATGTACTTTGGCTCCTCCCAGGCTCTCGATCGCGAGCACCTGAAGCGCCTCAAAGAGTTGACCAGACGAACCAAAACGCCGTGGCTCTCCGATCATCTCTGCTGGGGAAGCGTGGACGGACGCTACACGCACGATCTCCTTCCGCTGCCGTACACCTTCGAGGCTGTGCGCATCACGGCGTCGAGAATTCGAGAGGTGCAGGATTTCCTCGAGATTCCCATCGCAGTCGAAAACGTAAGCAGCTACGCCGAGTTCCACGAGTCCCAAATGACCGAGTGGGAGTTCCTCAACGAGGTGGTCCACGCGGCCGACTGCGGTATCCTGCTCGACGTCAACAACATTTACGTCTCCTCGCAGAATCACCACTTCAATCCAATGGACTACGTGAATGCAGTCGCGGCAGATCGTGTAGCCCAGATCCATATTGCAGGCCATTCAAAGTTCGAGAAGTACACTCTCGACACCCACGATCACCCCGTTCTCGATCCCGTCTGGGCGATGTACGAGCACGCGATCCAGCGCGTTGGAGTTACCGCCACGCTGCTCGAGTGGGACGATAACATCCCCTCCTTTGACGAGGTCCACGCGGAAGCTCTCAAGGCAAATCGCTACCTGAACGCCGCGACAACCCCTTTGCCCATTCCGCAAAGCTCCCGTGAAGAGACCCGCGCATGACCCTGCTTGAGCTACAGCGACAAATGTCCGATGATGTACGTCGCTCGCTCGATGCGAACTTCGATATGCAGCAGATGCGCGAAGACGGTCGGTCGATGAGCGAGGTTGCCGCGAGTTACATCCGGCCAAACCCGGAGTTATCCTCCTTCCAGCGGCTGGAGATCTATAACCGTCAGTATTGGTTCCGGGTAATCAGCGCAGTCTCAGAGGACTTTCCCGCCCTCGCCGCGCTTATCGGCTCGAAGGGCTTCGATGCTCTGGTCCTTGCCTACTTGAGAGAAAACCCCTCCGTGTCCTTCACGCTGCGAAACCTCGGATCGCGTCTCCCGGTCTGGCTTGTCGACCATCCGGAGTTCGAACCAAAGAACAGGCACGACCTCGTCGTCGACGTGGCGAGACTCGAGTGGGCCTACGTGGAAGCCTACGACCGCGCCGAGGTCACTCCTCTGACGCTTGAAGATTTCTCCGGCCTTGACGTCGATTCGACGCTCTCGCTTCAGCCGCACCTGCAGTTACTCACCCTGCGCTATCCCGTCGATGAACTCGTTCTCGCCGTCAGAGAGCAGACCCCCGCGTCGGAGATGTCGAGTAACGCCGCCTCCGAGCTGACGAAGAAGACCCAGCCGAAGCTCCCGGCCATGCGCCGCACCCCAATCCATCTTGCGGTTCATCGCTTCGATAACTCGGTCTACTACCGCCGCATCGACCCCGGGGCTTATCTGCTTCTTCGCGCCCTCCAGGAACGCAAGCCCCTAGGGGAGTCGCTGGAGATCGCCTTTGCGGGAAGCGCACATTCCCCCGAAGAACAGGTCGAAAAGATTCGCGAGTACTTCGCGCACGCGGCCGAGTTAGGCTGGTTCTGCCATCGCCCGGCCGATGCTATCGGTGTGCAATAGTGCGTCGCTCAACCGTACGATCCGTTCTCGTGTGCCTCTCGCTTCTCGTCGCAGCCGGAGCCTGGGCTCAGCCCGCGGGGGCGCCTATCGTCTGGCATCCCTGGTCGGACGAGATCTTCGCCCAGGCCGCACGCGAACACAAGTTCGTCCTGCTCGATCTTGAGGCAGTGTGGTGCCACTGGTGCCATGTGATGGACCAGGAGACCTACCGCGATCCAGCCGTCCGCCGCCTGATGACGAAGAGCTACATCGCCGTAAAGGTCGATCAGGACTCCCGTCCGGATATCTCAAACCGCTACGAAGACTATGGCTGGCCTGCAACCGTCATCTTCAACGCGAAGGGTGGCGAGATCGTCAAGCGCCAGGGCTATCTGCCGCCCGTGCAGATGGCCTCCATCCTGCGCGCCGTCATCAAAGATCCATCCCCCGGGCCATCCGTCGAAGCGGAAAAAGTCATCACGTACTCCGCGACCCCGGTCCTCTCCGCCGCCTTGCTGCGCGATGTGCAGAAAGAGTTCGAGAAGCAGTACGACCAGCAGGGAAAAGGCTGGGCCTTCGGGCATAAGTATCTCGATGCGGACTCGGTCGAGTACGCGGAAGTCCTCGCGGCCCACGGTGACAAGGTGCAGCAGCAACGTGTCGGCGACACGCTGTACGAAGCGCAAAAACTGCTCGACCCCGTATGGGGCGGCGCCTACCAGTATTCGACCGGGGGCAAATGGAACGAGCCGCACTTTGAGAAGCTTACGTATATCCAGGCGCAGACCATGCGCACCTACGCACAGGCCTATGGGCAGTGGCATGATCCCGCCTGGCTTGCCGCAGCTGAAAATGTCCATCGCTATGTCAGGTCCTTCCTGACGAGCCCCGAAGGCGCCTTCTACGTCAGCCAGGACGCGGACGTAATCGAAGGGGAGCACAGCGCTGCTTATTTTGCCTCGAACGACAGAAAACGGAGAGCGATTGGTGTGCCAAGAGTTGACACAAACCTCTATGCGCGTGAGAACGGCTGGATGATCCGAGCACTATGCTCGCTCTACGCTGTGACAGACGACGAAGCTACGCTCCGCGAAGCCACACAGGCGGCACGATGGGTGCTGTCGCACCGCGCAATCGCACACGGTGGCTTTGCCCATAGCGAGCACGATGCCGCCGGGCCCTTCCTGGGTGACACGCTGGGGATGGGACAGGCCTTTCTCGCGCTCTATGAGGTTACTGGCACTCCCGAATGGCTCAACCGCGCCGAGGAGGCGAGGCAGTTCCTCTCAACAAGCTTCGCCGCTGCCTCAGGCGCTGGCTTCGTCACCTCCAAATCAAAGACCGGCCACGGCTACCATCCACAACCCGAGCGCGATGAGAACTCTCAGGTCGCCAGATTCGCAACGCTGCTCTCTCACTACTGTGGCAATCAGGACGACACGAAAACCGCAGCCCGTGCCATGAAGTACCTGGCCACGCGTGAGGTGGCGATCGCCTGGCTCTCTGCTCCGGCTCTCCTGGCGGAGAGGGAGTACACCCAGCCTCCGGTACATGTCACGGTGGTGGGTCGCAAAGACGATGGCGCAGCGAAGGCCCTCTTTCAGACTGCGTTGTCAGCCGGCCCCATCTATAAGCGCCTCGAATGGTGGGATCCTGCCGAGGGTCCATTGCCGAGGGCTGACGTGCAGTATCCCAAGCTGGCACATGCGGCAGCCTTTCTTTGTACCGCTACCGCGTGCTCTTCACCAATTATTGACGCAAACGTGCTCAAGGACAGGCTTCTGCGCGCTGAGAGATGACGCTACCTGAGGGACAGTGATCTCGATAACGCAACATACTCCATCAAATAGGATGTTGTTTGGATACGGCTCTGTTGAAGAAAGTCTCTTTCAGTCTCTCCTTCGGCATCGGAAAGGCAGAGTGGGAATCGGATCCGACCAAACGGATGGCTGCATGGTCTCTCTATGGGAGCGTTACGTGGATATCAGTGCAAAAACTGACCTGCCCAATTAGTGCTGAAGCAGAGGCGCCAGCTTCCCTGTATGGTCTGTTTGCCATGACGCCCGAAATCTTGAACTCCGCAGGTCCCGACCATCGGGAGGAGCAGGAATAGCATTAGAGCGATTGCGTTAGTGGTCCTGAACCGCAGGGGTTTGCGTGCCCTTTATTGGAGAAACGACCGTCGCAACTCAAAAGCCACCGCGTCTCGGCTGGATCGACCAATACGAGCTACGGCGCCATTCCTTTGGCAGTGCGTAATGATTTCGTTACTGAACTGGATGGTATCCACGGACTTGCCCAATATGCCAAATTACTTGCCACAATTGCTCGAGTTGAAAATGCGGAGTGAACTCTCTCGTAGGTGCCGTAATGCATTGCTGAGCCTGGGAACGTGATAGGCAAACCAACGCGGCCCTTCGCCGACACGGACCCGCACATCGCTCAATACTTCGATCCCTCAAATTGCGCGCTCTCATAAAAACCCCGTGCCATCCTTAGAATCTGACAGTTCTAACGAGCCAAGCCATGACATTTCTTTCAATGAGGTCGCGGAAGGGACGATCATATTGATCGCCCCCCGCGCAGATCCGCACAAGCGCTCCTTAGCGCATGCGACTCCTATCTTGGATAAGTGACGGCGAAGCGGTCCAAGGGCCAGGGATGGAGCACGCGAGGATAGGAAGCCATCGTGT
Source organism: Granulicella sibirica (assembly GCF_004115155.1). Taxonomy (NCBI): domain Bacteria; kingdom Pseudomonadati; phylum Acidobacteriota; class Terriglobia; order Terriglobales; family Acidobacteriaceae; genus Granulicella; species Granulicella sibirica. Next base: position 12,318 of record NZ_RDSM01000005.1, on the reverse strand, counting down.
GGCCAGCTTGAGTCGACGGAGCCAGGCATACCGATGTCTTTAACTACGACGCTTCAGCGCTTGCCCGCAGTTCCGGAGTACGCGTCCCCGGAACAGTCCAAGGCTATCGATATTTCCGGCTTCTACCCATACATTCTTGATGCGTAGGAGTGCAAGGTGTCGCACGGAAGTTGCTCATTAGTCTCCCCCTTGCACTTCGACAACATAAAGGCGTAGTCTTCTCGTGTCGAAGTGACAGGGGTAAATCATTTATGGCTGAAGAACGGATCGAACTTCCACAGGGGACGTTGGACTTGTTGATTTTGAAGGCGTTGGCGTTGGAGTCGATGCACGGCTGGGCGATTTCCGAGCGGCTACAGCAGATCTCCAGGGAGGCGCTGCAGGTGCAGCAGGGCTCGCTTTATCCGGCTTTGCATCGACTGCAGCGTCGTGCCTGGATCAAGGCGCAGTGGGCGATGAGTGAAAACAACCGTCGTGCGAAGTACTACGCGCTGACTCCGCATGGCCGGAAACAATTGGGTATTGAAATCAACGCCTGGCGCAAACTGACGTCCGCGGTAGGCCATGTTCTGGACATGGCATAAGGAGAATCCTGATGCTCAGTGATCTGCTGTACCGTCTCCGTGCGCTGTTCCGCGGCAAGCAGATGGATACCGAAGTCGATGACGAGCTGCGCTACCACCTTGAGCGCGAAGCGGAGAAGTATCGCCGCGCAGGCTTTCATTCCAATGAGGCGGTGCGACGAGCACGTGTGGCGTTGGGCGGACATGAGCAGATCAAGCAGCAATCTCGCGATTCGCGCGGCACGAAGTTCTTCGAAGAGATCCTACAAGATCTTCGCTATGCGATGCGATCCTTTGCAAGGACGCCCGGCTTCACGGCGTTGATTGTGCTTTCCCTGGCCATCGGCATCGGCGCCAACACGGCAATCTTCAGTGTCACCAGCACGCTGTTGCTCAAGCCGTTGCCCTATCCCGCTCCGGATCGAATTGCGATCCTGTGGCTCCGCTCGCCGGGCATTGGTATTCCGCAAGATTGGCCTTCGCCCGGACAGTATCACGACATCGCTACTCAGAATCACGTCTTCCAGGACACGGCTCTCGCTATCGGAGGCAACTTTACGCTCACGGAGCGCACCAAGGCGATGAAGGTCGACGGTATCCAGGCAATGTCGAGCTTGTTACCGATGCTGGGTGCAAAACCAATGCTCGGCCGCATCTTCCTTCCGGAGGAAGACCAGCCCGGCAAACCGGCAACCGTGGTGCTTACGTATGGCTTCTGGCAGCGTGAGTTCGCAGGCGACCCCAGCATTGTGGGGCGCGCAATCACACTTGACGGGGAACCGCATACGGTCGTTGGTGTTCTCTCGTCAGGTTTTCGTTTGAATCACGAGGCCCTTCCGACCATCTCCGGCATCGAAAAGCCTGAGTTCTTTATGCCGCTGGATGATGATGGGAAGAATCCCAGCAACTACGGCTCGGAGAACTACAACATCCTGGCGAGGGTCAAGCCCGGCGTCACGATGCAACAGGCGCAGTCCGACATCGACGTGATCGCCGGACGGCTTCGCCAGGAGAAACATCGCGATCGCTCTTTTACGATCAGTGTCGTTCCTCTCATAGAGCAGGTTGTTGGCAACGTACGCGCCGCAGTGCTGATTCTTTTCGGCGCAGTCGCACTGGTGCTGCTGATCGCATGCACCAACGTGGCAAATCTGTTGTTGTCACGGGCAGCAGTGCGGCAGCGTGAGATCGCCATCCGCGCGGCGCTCGGAGCAGGGCGTGTGCGGATGGTGCGCCAGCTCTTGACTGAGAGCATTTTGCTGAGCCTGATGGGTGGCGTCGCTGGACTCGCCATCTCTGCACTGAGCATCTTCATCGCACGCAAGATGCATCCGGGCAACATTCCGCGGCTCGAGGAACTCGGCATGGATTTCCGAGTGCTAGGCTTCACGCTTGTCATTTCACTTCTTACCGGAGTCCTCTTTGGTCTTGTGCCAGCTCTGCGAGCCTCGCGTGTCGATCTGACGGCAAATCTCAAGGCCGGCGGCAAGGGATCGCTCAGTGGGGGATTGAGTATCCGGCATGACAAAGTGCGTGGAACCCTGGTCATTGCTGAACTCGCCATCTCGCTGCCGCTCTTGGTCGGGGCAGGCTTGCTGGTGCGCAGCTTCGTGCGTCTTGCAAACGTGCCACCTGGATTCAACCCGCAACATGTGGTTTCGATGAACGTCGGTGCCTATGGGCCGAAATTCAAAGATCCCATCACGCGCGTTCAGTTCTATCAACAGTTGGCAAAGCGTGTCAGCCGCCTTCCAGGGGTCACAGCGACAGGTGCAGTCTCAGCGCTCCCGCTTACATCAACCGTCGGGTGGGGCGGTATGCACATCGAGGGCTATGTTCCGCCTGCCAATGAGCCCGAGTTGCAGGTTGATCAGCGATCGTCTACGCCACCCTATTTCAGCACAATGCAGATTCCGCTGATCCGCGGGCGCATGTTTGCTGAAACCGACACGGACAAGATGCCACCAGTCGCGATTATCGATCAAAAGATGGCTGATCGCTTCTGGACGCATGGCGATGCAATCGGCAAGCGGATCCGTCGAAGTGAGGATTCTCTGTGGATAACGGTTGTCGGCGTTGTTGGCGTTGTAAAAGAGTATGGACTCGACACCGATTCACGCATGGTTGTCTATTACCCGCACGCACAGGTCAGGAATGGATCCTTGTACGTCGTCGCACGGACCACATCGGATCCTGGCGCCACGACCGCCGCCATCATTCATCTAGTTAACGCCATCGATCCGGATGTACCGGTGTACGACGTCGTAACAATGGAACAGCGAGTCCAGGACTCCATGGCGCGCCAGCGCTTTGCCATGACCATGCTGTCCGGCTTTGCAGGCTTTGCCATGATTCTCGCCGTCATTGGCATTTACGGTGTGATGTCATTTCTGGTCACGCAAGGCACCGGCGACATTGCTATCCGTATGGCGCTCGGTGCACGTCGCGCAAGCATTCTTTCGCTGGTCTTCCAACAGGGGATGAGATTGGCTCTTGCAGGCGCCGTCGTCGGCCTCGTGGGCGCTTTCGGGCTGACCCGGATGATGAGCAGCCTGCTCTTCGATGTGACGCCCACGGATCCGTTTACGTTTCTCTCGGTGTTGAGTCTCCTGCTCGTTGTCGCACTGTCGGCGTGTCTGTTCCCAGCGGGTCGAGCCATGCGTATCGACCCCATGGTTGCGCTCCGAGCAGAGTAGGCCACCGATATCCCACCCGCGATGATTGGTGTCGGAGGTCTGCCGGTACTCGACCCATATCGCGATGTCACTTTAGAACGTTTTGAGGAACTCGATCAGCGCCATCTTATCCTGATCGCTCAAGCCTGGTTCACCGGGAAGAAGGTCGGTACCGAAGTAATGACCGCGGTTGACGACGAAGTCGGGGCACTTGTCGAAGTGGACGAGGTCGGGTTCCACATTTGCGAAGATCTTTCGCACCTCCTCGTCGGTTGGGTTCGCCGGAAGCCTTTGGAGATCCCATTTCAACTTAAGAAGAAGCGCGACGACTTTCGTGTTGTGCTCGATGCGCTCGAGGCGGTTGGTGCTGTCGCTCATCAGGTCAACCGTGGCGAGCAGATTGACAGGCGTTCCAGCTGGGATGGGACCGATCTGGATGCCGTCTTTGCCGAAGAGCCAGGGAATGAGCGCATGTTCGATGGTTGCGGCGGTGGGACTTGAGAGCGGCGCGGGGAGATAGCCGCTTGCGACTCTCAGATAGCTGCGTTGTGTGGTTCTATCCACCAACGTCGGACCTGGTCCATCGAGCAGTGCAACTCCATCCGGGAGGTTCTGTTTCTGATCGGCGTCCTTTGCGCGCTTCTCGGGCCATAGAAGCTGCTCGATGGCGTCGTTGAAGCTGCGCACCCTTGCGTCGATCGATGGACTGGCTTCGAAGTGTCCAAGCGAGTTGTTCTGCAGGAGAGGAGCGGTTGACCAGACGCTGATGAGACTTGGGACGCGCGTGTATCCGCGGCCGCCTGCCGGCATTGCATATTGGCTCGGCTTGCCGGTGTATGGGTCGCGGACGGTGATCTCGCCGACCGAGGGAAGGTCCTTGTAGGAGCGCGAGGAGAAGTTATCCCAGATGTTGCCTTCGAGCGCGTTGGTCGCGAGTGGACTGCATGCGTTGGTCTGCAGGAGCGTCACCGGAATGCGCGCATCGGTCGAGAGGTAGTTATCTTTCAGGAAGTCGTCCTTAAGGACGATGTCACGCATCTTCGCTTTGAAGTCGTCGGTCTCGGTGAGCTTCCAGTATCGATCGAAGCAGTTGAGATAGTCTTTGCCTGCGCAGTTCGCGAGACCTTCTCCGAAAGCGAGATCTGGGAGCTTGCTCGAGTGGCAGCGAGCGCAGCGTTCGGCGAAGACGATCTTCCCTCTTTTGAGCTGCTCCTGGTCTTTGGTGAGATAGGACGAGCCATTGGGAGCGTCGGCAAGATGATGAGCGCCGGTTGCTTTCAGGATGAACTGTGCGAGATATGGAGTCTGATTTTCCGTGGCCTTCCAATAACTCGAGTTTTTCTCCGCAACGGCAATCTCGATGGGTGTTACTTTCTTGCCGCCGACGAGCGCATTGAAGTGTTGCAGCCACTCCTCGCTGAACAGGCCGATATTGATAAAGACACGGTTGAGGGCGCCGAGAGCGCCGACGGAGTCTGATCCATCCTTGAGGATGTGCGCCGCCTCCACATGGTCAGGGGCCTGGTAGTACTGCGCCAGCGGACTACCTGCCGGGACAAAGTCGTTGAACTGCTTGTTGTTCAAATTGCCGTCGGCTAATTTTTCCTGACCCCATTTCGAGGCCATCGCGAGACGTGCAGGAAGACCGTATACCGCGTTCATGGTTCGCGGATTGACTATGTTGTCGGTCGATACGAGGGAGGTATCGAGGGATCCGGGGCGTGAGGTGTGGAAGAGTTGAAAGGCGAAGCTCGACTGATCGTGTTCCCAGCCGAAGATACGGTCGATCCAGAAGTATTGCGCGCCGACCATGGAACTGAGATTTTCAAACTTGGGGTTGTTGGGATCGACCGGTGGCTTGAGGGGGTTGGGGCCGACGTGGCAAAAGCCGCACGACATGCCGACCCTGTATGGCTTCACGAGGTTGCGGTCGTTGTAGTAGGCAGGATCGGTGTAATAGCGGACAGGGTCCCACTTCGCTTTGGCGGCGGCGTCGAAGTCGGGATTGGGGAAAAGCCGAAGACCGATCACGCCTGTGCCGTAACCGTAAAAGGAGCCGGTCTGCGAGACTCGGGCGCCGATCTTGACGCCGGGATACTTGACTTCGTTCGCGAAGGGATCGGGACCACACTCGGGTTTGCGCTTATCGAGCCAGAGACCGTAAACCGGGTCTGGTTGCGTGGCTTTCTCGTAGCATGGCTCGTTGACGAGCCCGAGGTATTCCCAGCGATTGTCGCGGCTCGCAGGAAGACCCGGTCGAGAGGAGAGGGTTTTGATAAAGTCGAGCGTACCTACGCTCTTGACCGAGAGAAGATCCCAGAATCGATCGTTGCCCGCAGTCCAGACGATCCAGTTATTACGGCCCTTTGCTTCGTCCGCGCTGAGTGGGATGCCGCCATCCATGTCATGGAAGTAGTCTTCGTCGGCGGCAGGGAAGCTCTCTGCCAATCGGCCCGCAAGCATTGCCTCATCCTTGACCTTCCCGGACTGCGAAAGAGGGAAGACCAGGATAGCTATCACGAGGAGCACAACCGCAATGAATGCGATGGCGAGGAGAACAAGCGATACACGAGCGACACGGGAAGCCAGTCCAGGCTCGTTAGGCGCGGGGTTCATGAGATACCTCGAACACGGAAGATTGCATCTTCACAAGACGTGGGGAGAAGGGCCCAGTAGATTCGTAGGCGTCACTGTCAAAGACGACTTCAGCCGTTCGGAAAATACAACAGCCGCCCGAACGTTTGTCAAGCGGATTTCAGCGTAACTTCGATCGCGACGGCTCTCAGGCTCGCCTGGAAGGGCGAGTTTTTATAGACCATACAGGTTGACGAGCTTCAGGGCAGGTGCTAACTTTCACGCACGATTCTGAACCGCTCGCAGCGGTCGCCAGAGATTGCCTGAATCACGGTTGAGGATCGATGACTGAGTGGTATCTCTGTCCGTGAAGCGCCGTTGAGGAGGAAGCCTTGGCAGACCACAATGATCCGAATGCAGTGAATACGATCTTCTCCGATGTCGACGTCAGCGCTGCTGATCTTTATGACATCTTTGGCTTTCCTTCAGCGGACCATACCCATGGAGAGAGCGTCGTAATGGCGCTTACCTTCGCGGCTGTGCCCAAGGCAGGTGAACTGGACGCTGACATGCTCTACCGCATGCGGATGGCCCCGGATACTAGAATTCAGCGCACGCCGAAAGAGGATCACAGCCTGGAAGGGCTGCTCACCTACGTCGACGGAGTGAAGGATAAGTACGAGAGTATTTTGCATCCGTTCGAAGTTCGTGTGTCCGTCGATGTGAATCAGAAGGCTTCAATACGGTTCATCAACTTTCCTGGCGGAAGCTTTTCGCAGACGATCGATACCAACCAAGTGACGGAATTGACCGCGCCAGGGGGGCAGACGATCAAGGTCTATATCGGCGGGCGCGACGATGCCTTCTTCAACGACCTGCCGGGATTCTTCCGGTCCATCAACTATGCGCCGCAGTTTTACCACGTTCCGCATACGATGACGGACGCCCGCGAACTGAAGATTCCCAAGACCCTGCTTGAGCTTGAGGGGAATGATCTTTTCAACTCTGACCCAGCTTTTCCTGATTGGGGTCACGGGTTCAAGAAAGACCTGCCAGTCACCCCGTTGACTTGGAGCGGCGATCGCTTCAAGAAAGATGCGGAAGGCAACTACCAGTTTGTCTATTCAGGCAAGGATGCCCAGGCCGGGAAGAATATCAACGCGATTATTCTGGAAGTGCCCCTCACCTACCTCACGGCGACGCCGGAGGTTCACCGCATCGTGAACGTGTGGGGTGAGAGCTGGGTTCGGAAGGCTGCTGGCAAGGTGGAAGATATTCCAGATCATCCTCTTCTGCTCGAGCATCCATGGTCCTTTGTGGAGCAGGCGAAGCTGGATGAAGAGCTTAAGGCGTACAAGCTGGTTGACACGGATGGCCAAGCCTTTGCGGACGCAGCTCTCAGTGAGCGCGAGAACAGCCGTCAGATGGGAGCAAATAATTTTTGGCTCGCTCCGCACTTCGTCAAGAGACTCGGCCATCTCGGCTGGGGCTTCGGGCCATCGATCAGCGCGCTTGGGGTTGCGACCGCCTTCGATCACGATAACTCACCCGTATCGGTTTATAAGACGTATGACTTAGTTGTTGAGGCGTTTCCACGTGTGCAGAAGCTTCTCTTCCAGGAGCTGAATATGCCCGATGATTCGTGGAATCCGAAGAAGCTCAACATTCCACTCCGTCGGCCGGTCGAGATCTTCATCCCGAATGTCTGCTCGATCGATATGGACACGACCGGGACATGGCCCTTCGGAAGAAGGCCGGAGGACCAAGTCGCGACGCGCTTTCTGTCGCTGTTTCTTGACATGACCGCGAGCTTCAAGGGTATCCGGTACCACGTCGATATCATGAACAACCAGGCGCTTTGGGATGCGGTGCCTATTCAGCCAAAGACGCCACCGAATCCTTTGCAGAATGACAAGGCGTTCCTGCCGGACTTTCCGTATATCGCAGCACCCTGGTGATGCCGATGCGGGATGGGTTGACGGACTACCAGGCGCATGTGCAGCGGCTTGAATCGGACTTAATCGAGCTGCGTGTGCAGGTTGAGGCAGGTTCGACTCCTCATTCCGCGGTCGATTTGCAAGCCAGACTGTTTTCCCGCAGGTTCCAATTACTCTCGCTTACGGGTGACCTTCGGAAGCTTCAAGGGCTCTCAAGGGAGATCGGGAGATTTGACGAGTTATCTCTGACGCCCTCCGATTTGTGGCTGGTGCAGGCATGCATTGCTTTGAAGCTTCACCGATTTCAGGATGCGCGGGATCTTCTTGAGGCTGACCCGAGCCACAGCCGGTGTCCACAAGCCTGCTTGATCCAAGCTGATCTCGATGTGCAGGCGGGAGATTACTCGTATGCGCGGGAACACATTGTGCGCGCGCTTGAGCAGGACGTGACCTGGGATGCGCTCGCCCGGTTGGCATATCTCGAGGGCCTGCTTGGTGATGTCGACGAAGCAGACCGGCTTTATCTCTTAGCGCAGGATGAACTTACCGCGAAAGAGATGCATGCCTATGCCTGGGTTGAGGTGCAGCGCGGTGTCCTGGACTTTCAGCGAGGTCGGTACACGGCGGCGGAATCTCACTATCGTCGCGCCTCGAAGGCTTATTCGGGCTACTGGCTTGTCGAAGAACGGATTGCAGAGGTCGATGGAGCGCGAGGAGCATTCGATGAGGCTGCCGGGGCGTACGCACGGCTCCACGAATCGCAGACTCGTCCCGAGTGGGCTCATGCGATGGGCGACCTGTATTCCTTGAGGGCCGATCTTAGTAGCGCGCACGGCTGGAAGCTCATGGCGCACGCCGGCTATAGGGTGTCGATCGAAGATGGTGGAGTGCATTACCTGCATGCTCTCGTCGACCTCTGCTGCGAGATGCCGGGCCAAGCCGAGGAGGCTGTGCGATGGGCCGGCATGGATGAGGCGCTTCGCAGCAACTATCAGACGCGGGGTAACCTGGCGTGGTCGCTCTATCGCAGCGGGTGCCTTCCCGAGGCTGAGCAATGGATCGAGAAAGCGTTGGACTCCCCTGCGGTGTGTGGCCGGCTCTATCTACAGGCAGCCTGCATCTTCGCGGCCGCGGGGCGGGTTGATGCGAGTCAAAGGTACTTTCAACTCGCCAGAACCTTCAATGCGGTCCCGGCGAAGGCTTTTCTCACAGAACGCTCTAGCAAGATGAAAATACGAGTTTTCCCAGAGTCTACTGGTGGAGTCAGTCCGCTGCAGCGGAGCCTAAGGGTGCTGCCTTCCTGTTAGCGAGAACATACTCGCGGAGCTGGGAAGCGACTGCCTCCATGCCGAACCCGGTCTTCGCAGAGACCTGAACGATCCGCATCCCCGGCCTTACGGCGTTGATGTTTGCACAGGCGGCAACACAGTCGAAATCTGCTGCTTCCGCCATATCCAGCTTCGTGATGATCGCGAGATCCGCGGTGTTGAAGATCGTCGGATACTTCAGCGGTTTGTCTTCGCCTTCGGTTGTAGAGAGCAGGACGAAGCGAAGATTCTCCCCGAGATCGTAACTCGAAGGACAGACGAGGTTGCCGACGTTCTCGATGCATAAGAGGTCGATCTCGGCGAGGTCCCAGGATGCGATCGCTCGCTCAATCATGGAGGCATCGAGATGGCAGACCGTGCCGGTCGTGATCTGCTTGACCTGCGGAGTAGCACGTCTGAGTCTATCTGCGTCATTGTCGGTAGCAAGGTCTCCTACGAGCGCGGCTACGCGGAGATTTGTGCCGAGTAACTTCATCAACTCCTCGAGGAACTTCGTCTTGCCAGAGCCGGGACTCGAGACGAAGCTTACGACGTACACTCCGAATTCCAGAAACTGCTCGCGGAGACTTTGTGCAAGCAGGTCGTTCTGCTTGAGTACTCTGGCCCTGACTTCGATCAAACGGGGAGATGAGCTCATGCTGCGACCTCCAAAGCCGCGACTTCCAATTCATGTCCTTTGATGATCCTGGTTGCAGATCGGCATACCGTGCAGACAGGTTGCTGAACAGAGTCCGCCATGCGTTCCATGCCGCATGTCGGGCAGAAGATCGTGACCGGGATGAGTTGAATGATGAGAGTCGATCCTTCCAGCAGAGTTCCCTCACACGCAGCCTTGAAGCAGAACTGCAGTGCCTGTTCGTCGACCCCGGCAAGCAGGCCGAGGCTAAGGTGGACAGCCGTAACCAGGAGGCCGCCCAAGCTCTCGGATTCTTCGACTACCTGGTCGACGATGCTGATAGCGATCGATATTTCGTGCATGCGAACTCCTCGCTCGCGTTAACGAAGCTGGCTCAGAATGACATCCGCGGCCTTCTCGCCGATCATGTAGACGGCGCTCAGGATAAAAAGCCCAGGAATGCGGGGGAAGATCGAGGCGTCGACGACGCGCAGGTTCTCGACGCCATGGACGCGGAAGTCGCTGGTCAGCACACCTTTGTTTTCCGGCGGTCCAATCATGCAGGTACACGAGGCGTGGTGTCCCCAGGCGTTGTTGCGAACAAACTCCCGGAGCTGGTCGTCGGTCTGTACGGCGGGGCCGGGGATTTCTTCCTCGGCGATCAATCCGCATTCGATGAGGGAGCGCGTCATGGTTCGTACGAACTTGATTCCATCGACGACCGCGTCCAGGTCCTTCCCGAGGTGATCCGTGCCCTCCTGGAAGTAGTGAAAGTTGACCTGCGGCATGTCCAAGGGATCTCGTGATCGTAACTTCACTTCTCCTGCGCGGTTCACGGTATGGCCCTTCAGCACGGCCCAAGTGAGATAGTTCAGTTTCTGTGCGAACCAGGCAGAGTACCCGGGAACATACCCCTTGAAGAATCCGAGGAGGGCAAAGCACAGCAGGTCCGGGACAGGTTGCTGGTCCTCCGACTTTCTGACGACTCCAAGCACGGCACCATTCGTGGTGTAGACGCCCTCACGGTTTTGCTCCCACTCGTTGAACTGAGAATCGCCTCTTGCAAACTTGGCGCCGTTCAGGACCGCCCACTGCTTGCTCATGCGGTTCACGACGCCGACTTCGTAACGATCCTGCAGATTTCTACCAACGCCTTCGAGAGAGACGCGAACCGGAATGCTCATCTCCTGCAGATGCGCGCTCGGTCCAATACCAGAGAGCATCAAGAGTTGTGGTGTATTGAACGCGCCCCCGGCAAGGATGACCTCGCGGGTCGCCATTACCTCGCGAATCTCGCCTTTGGCGGTGGCCGGAGGATTGAACGCACGATAGAGCCGTGTCCCTTTTAGATAGCGAACCCCTACCGCCCGGGTTGTTCCCTCCTCGAAGAGCACTTCGGTGGCCAGCGCGTCCATCTCGATGTGCAACGGATGCTGTGTGGCGACGTCAAGTACACGTTCCCGCGTGCCGGAACGCTGATGGTTCCGCGTCATGAGCGGGGTGTAGCGGATGCCGGCCGCGTTCCTGGTGACCACACGCCAATCGTTCGGATCCAACTGGCTCTCGATCAACTCGGCGACTTCTTCAAGCGGGTGTCCTGTCTCGCTGAAGGCCCGAAAAGCGGAGGCCGCGAGGGTGTGGATCAACTCGCTATCACCGAGCGCCTCTGCCGGAATTGCTTTCTCTGTCTGTAACCAGCCCTTGAACCCATGGCGCGAAGGATTCAACCCGGTGGTGTGGTCCAGAGCGCGATCGAGCGGACGGTGATGGCAGTCTTCCAGCTTCTCGAAAAAGCCACGCATCTTGTCGGAACTCCAGGAGGCGTCCCCGGTCACTTCCGCGATCGCATCCCAATCTTCGTTGCTTGGGTAAACGACGATCTGCGCGTTGTGAGCGGTACACCCGCCCAAGGTGCCGGCCCGAGGATAGAAGACACCATCCTGCCGCGCGACGAACTTGTCGTCTTTCTGCTGCTGATCGAGATCTGCGTAGTGCCTGACGAAGAAGTCCCAACTCAAGGCATTGTTTTCGGTGGAAAGACCGTGGAAGACTGGGACGTCATAGTCTTCAGGCAGAGAGTTGACCCCAGGAGTATTTGGATTGCTGCCCTGGAGAGTTCGAGGATCGCCGCCAGCTTCAAGCAGGCAGACGCTGTGTCCGGCCTCTGCTAGCCGAGCGGCGACCGTTCCGCCACCCGCTCCCGAGCCCACTACGACATATTCGAACTCCGCTTGTGCTGTTGCCTTGTCGCTCATCTCCCCTCCTACCTGCTCCGCACTGGAAGAGGACCATTGGAGCATAAATTTCTTCGTCAGGCTTGCACAAAGTGCAGGGTGGGGTGGGCATCACGGCTTTCGAGGTCAAATTGCATCCAGAAGACTTGGAATACCCATGGCATCGCCAACAGCGCGAACGATGACGTAATTCTTCACGATGAGAAGCGGAAGCTTTGGGCGTGCATGAAAAGAGGTGCCATTGAGGCTGGATTTGCAAAAACTGCAGGTAACGCCGTCGCAAATCTCATTTCAACTTCTTCAGGTATCCTGGCACATCGTGCGTGTCACTCGGATCTTCCTTCTTATGCAGTTGAGTTGGCTCTGTTGCATTAAGTGGCTGAGTCGCAGC